>CALDJX010000137.1 GCA_937899075.1 uncultured Planctomyces sp.
GGTGCATCTTCTGACATGGCAATCCCGGCTTACTGGCCGATTTCGGCTTCGGAGCGGAGGGCGTTGCCGCGTTCGAGCAGCTCCGTGCCGGGGACGACGACTCTCGGGCGGAGTTGGAAGTTGAATTCCTGGCGGTCCTGGACTCGGCCGGGCAGCAGGTTGTCGGTGACCAGGTCGAGCGGCGGGATCTGGTACCACGGGCGGCGGAGTTTTATGTAGTGAGACTCCATTTCGTAACCGTCGCGGCGGATCGTCACTTCTTCAGTGCCGTACCAGGTGAAGTCGAACGAGGCTGGTGAGTGGCCGATCTCTCGATCGCCGACTGAGATCAACGCTCCGGGAGGATCGGTGCGGATAGTCGCTCGGCGATGGACGCAGCCTGGAAGGATGGCGAGCACGCTCAGAGCGATGATCGCTGGCACCAGTTTGCGAAATTGATCATTCATGAGAGGCGACTTTGCGGCCTGTACGAAACGGGTTGCGAACGACTTCCAAACTCTCAGCTGCGTCATTTCTCAGCTGCGTCATTCCCGCGCAGGCGGGAACCCAGAAACCAAAAACGAACTGGGTTCCCGCCTGCGCGGGAATAACAAAAATCTAGGCTCTTACCACTTTCTGAAAGTTGTTTAAGACTGATCCAAAGTTCGGCTGTGATCACTGAACCTGAAGCAGGTTGTCCATCTGAGACGAGTACGGCGTGCGTGGTCCAAATCGAGGTTCGAGAGCGATGGCCAGCCCAACGCTGTCTTTGCTCTGGTCGAAGCTGAATCCAAAGTGGAAGAGGAAGTCGGCTCCGATTCGCGTTAAGGAAAGCGACTGGCCTCGGTTTTGTCCTTCGGACAGGTCGTAGGCGGTACTCGCTGTGCCCGCCCACTTTTCGCTGAGGAGGTAACTCATGCTGCCGGTGGCGATCTGACTGTCGACGCCCTGCCCTTTAATCTGGCGGACGCCAGCGTAAACACTTCCACGAGCACTTCGCTGGCTCAGCAGCCCAACGTTCCAGAGCTGTTGACCGCCGTCGAAAGTGTCGTACAGACTGCCAGCCAGCAACGCCGTTCTTTCACTGAGCAGCCATTTGTACCGAGCCGACAACAGGCCGAAGTCTTCCGCAAAGTCTCGTCCAGCCGGGTTGTGACGGTCTGAGTTGGGGAACCACGAACCTTCCAGGTCGAGCGTCATCCAGTCTCGAATTCGCTGCCGGTCTGGCGGTCCGACTTTCGTCTGCAATCGGTGATGCCAGCCAGCTCGCAGAACGTGCAGATCGTCGACCAGTTCGTTCCAGGGCGTCGTGACCAGCGAACCGGCTCCGGACCGAATGGCGTAACGCCGAGCGTTGAACTGTGTCGGGATCGGTCCGCCAAATGTGTGACCGGGCAAGCGTTGCTGAAATCGTTCCTGAGCGTTGTCGTCGAGGGCGTTGTACTGAGCAACGTTCGTGATGTTCTCCGACGAGTCGGTGTAGGAATACTCCATGTCAAACACCATGCGGTGTGCGAGCCCGTTGAGGTTGAAAATCTGGCTCTGCACGTACGGAAAGATTTGCGACATGGTCAGGCTGCCGCGAACTCCGCCAGAACCCACAAACCGGTCCAGCGAATCTCCGGTCAGGTCTTCGCCCCAGTGAGCAATTTCGCCCATTACAAACGGAGCGACGACAAACGGCCCGGCCGTAAACGGCAGCGTGACTTCGCTGCGAGTCATGATGACTTCGCCGTTGACGTTTCCGTAGTACGGCAGCGAAGCAAAAATGTCGGCGGTATCGGAGGGACGGTCGGCCCGATTCAATCGTGCGTAACCAGCGGATGAATGCGATGTCCAGGTGACCGGGCTGCCCAGAATCGGCTCGGCGAGTGCGTAGATATCGCCCTTCGGATACCACTCGGTCGAGTTCTCAAAGTCGTTGAGCTGCGGCTGAGCGAGGATGCTCCACGCTACGTTGTCGAACTTCTGTTCGAGCATCACCCGGGTTTCGTTGTCTTTCTGCCGATCAAACTCGTCCTCGTACCACTGCTCAAGCAGATTGCGATCGCTGATGTAGCCAACCTCACCGAACAGCGACACGTTGTTTGGCAGGTCGTGCCGGTGCCGAAGCAGGACTCGCCCGCGGTTGTCGTCTTTGGGGACCAGACCGTTTCGACCAAGTCCGAGATTGTCCCGTCCGTGATCATTGAAATACTTGAGATGAAAGTCGCCTCGATACTTGCCCGCCATGCCGAGCAAATCTTCGCCATCGTAGGCACCTTCCAAACCGGCGGCCGGCCCGCGGCGCGAATACCAGTCGAGCAGCAGGCTCGACGACAACTCTTCCGGCGAGTCCTGAGTCAATAAGTGAAACGGATCCCACGCCGTCGTGATCTGCGTTCCGAAGATTCTGTCGGACCTCACCGCCACTTTCTTGATAGGCAGGTGAGGGTCTTCCGCCGGGCCGGACAGGTACGGCGAGTAGAAGACCGGCGAGTCTCCAATCACGAAGCGGTTGTTGAGCGTCGTCAGCCAGTTGATTTCCCCGTCGTCGACTTCGCCGGTGATCGGGTCAATCCATCCGCCTTGAGAATGCACCCACGGATTGACCACTCGCGGCTCAAAGAAAACGTCGCTCGACTCCAGTCGGTAGCCAGGCCGTCCGAAATAGCTGGCCGACATCCACGCTTCCTGGGCATGGAACGAGCCTTCCGTTAACTGCCGAATTCGATTCGCTCGAACTCGCAGCCGGCTTTGAGCCTGAGGAACGTAAACGCTCAGCTCAGCATCCAGCAGCAACGCGCGATCGTTGCGGGCGTCGTAGTACGCGCGGTCCGCTCGCAGCGTCTTGTCGTTCTGGCGAATGACAATGTTGCCTTCGAGATAAATCTGCAGAGGCATGTCGTTTGTCTGAATCTTCTCGCTGCCGGATGACAGATCGGTCAGATCGGTGGCTTCCGTCCAGATGACCATGCTGTCCGCAGCCAGCTCCATCGCCTGAGGATCCGGCGAACCATCGGGCGTCGGCGAGTCGACGTTCAGCTTGATGCCGCCCGAAATGATCGCGATCTGCTCGGCAGGCGTCGTCTGAGTCGAACGTTCCGTCTTAAACGAAAACGGCTGTCCGGTACGAGCGTAGAGCCGAATCCGCCTCACCGGGGTATTCGAATCGTGCATGCGAAAACTGCTGTAGTTGAAGCCGGGCGGCGGAAGCTCCAGCAACTGAGCCTGCTGAATCAGCGTCCGTGAAGACTCTTTTCGATGAGTTGTCGCGCGGCCAATCAGCGGATCCACGACAGGCTCGGCGTGCTCGCGAGGCCAACGGGCCTTGTAGGTCACCCCGGCCTGGCTCCAAAGATCCAGGTAGTGACGGGAAAAACCGCGAGTGCTGCCCGGGCTGCTGACCCGGATGTCGTCTTCCAGGTACAGCTCGACGCGATCGCGGTCGTTGATTCTGGACTGCCAGACGACCATCTGACGGCCGACAATCGATGTCTCACCCTGCTCGACCCGGCAATTCCCTCGCATCACCGAAACCAGCGAACCGTCCGCCGCTCGCCACTGATGAGAGATGTCCGCCTCGACTCGAATTCCTTCCGCTGAGTCCGCAACGGTCGTTTCCTGCGCAAAAACTATCGAGCGCAACGCCATCGCAGCCAACAGTGCAAACGCACACTGGGCGAGGATTAGAGGCCGAAACAGCCTCGAACGACGAAGTTGTGACTGCGGAAAATGCCCCGGCACGGGCGCTCCGGTCGTCTTCAGAAATGATTACACGCTGCCGAATCCGTTCGGCTTACCAGAGTTTGGCTGGAATGACGGGCTCCGCCGCTGGCTTTGAGGGGCCGGAGTATACGACCGGTGCGAAAATCTCAGCAATACGGGTGTTGGACCGCCGTCAGTTGATGCCTTGCAGCTCTGCCCCTATGACTTCGCGCCTGTGAGTTCAAAGTCTGACCAATCGACCTGTGAACCTGACGCAAAGGCGCAGAGACGCGAAGGTTCGCAAAGAGTCTGTTCGAGATTGCTGTGGTGGAATTCGAATTTGACAGAACAGCCGTAATTCTTTGCGAAACTCTGCGACTTAGAGATAGTGGATGAATTAATCGTGCATTTGACAACTGACGAGAATACGGACGCAAGAAGTACGCCGCAGGCGTTTGATCCAATAGCCTGGGGTCGCCGCTCAGCGGCGCACCCCAGGTTGGATGGACGTTTCATTCTACGCTGAAAGCGTTGCACAACTTCTCGCTGATTGTGGAACGCTTTCAGCGTACGTGAATCAGCTCATCGCGTTCCTGGGGTGGCGCTGCGCTTACCCCAGGCTATTGGATCAAACGCCTCCGGCGTAAACAGCCCGATCAGCGTAGCGCTGCTCGAAGAATGTATGAATAATTTTTGATTCGCGACTTAGCGTCTTTGCGTCAGTTCAAGAATCTAACAGATCCCAACTCTCGATCCGTTGGAATGGTTTTCAAAAACGGATCTTTATCCAACCGCAAAAGGACATCCAGATGCTGACAACCAGAGTGCTCAAGTGGATTCTCCCTGGACTGGCCGCAGTCGCCTGTCTGGCCGCCGCCGAAACCGCGCAGGCCGACGTGTCGCTGTCGAAGATCTTCGGATCAAACATGGTTCTGCAGCGAGACATCGACATCCCCGTCTGGGGTTGGGCTGAGCCCGGCGAAAAGGTCACTGTCAAAATCGGCGAGCACTCGGCCACAGCAACGACCGGCAAAGACAAGCGTTGGGACGTGAAACTTCCGGCTCACAAAGCGGGAGGACCGCACACTGTCACCGTGTCGGGGAAGAATTCGGTCACGTTGGAAAACGTGCTGATCGGAGAAGTCTGGGTCTGCTCCGGGCAGTCGAACATGCAGTTCGGAGTCGATTCTTCTGACGACCCCGATCTGGAAAAACTGACCGCAAAGTTTCCAAACATCCGCCTCATCAGCGTTCCGCAAGTCGGCACGCAGGAACCGCAGAACGATTTTGGTGGCGACGGTTGGGTGGAATGCTCGCCGGCAACCGTCGGTCAGTTCTCCGGCGTCGGCTACTTCTTCGGTCGTCAGCTTCACCAAACGCTCGACATCCCGATCGGGTTGATTGACAACTCCTGGGGCGGCTCGGCGTGTGAAGCGTGGCTCCGACGCGATGTTCTGCAAGCCGACGAACGCTACAGCGAACTGCTCGCCAAATGGGTCGACACCGAAACGACCTACGACCACGACAAAGCCATGGCCGTTTATCAGGCACAGCGAGAAGCCTGGCAGGCCAAAGCGAAAGAAGCACGAGCCGCTGGCAAGCCGATCCCGAACGCGCCGCGAGCTCCTCGTGACATCCTCGCCGGACAGCATCGCCCGGCGAACCTCTATAACGGAGTTCTGAAGCCAATCATCGGGTACGGCATCCGAGGCACGATCTGGTACCAGGGCGAATCGAATTCCGGTCGAGCTTACCAGTACCGGCACCTCTTCCCACTGATGATTCAGCACTGGCGAGACGAATGGAAGCAGGGCGATTTTCCGTTCTACTTCGTGCAGCTGGCCGACTACCGCGATGAGTCTGCCGATCCTCAGGAAAGCAGCTGGGCCGAACTTCGAGAAGCTCAGACGATGACTCTGTCGAAGTTGCCGAACACCGGCCAGGCCGTCATCACCGACCTCGGCGAAGCTCACGACATCCACCCGAAGGACAAGCTGAACGTTGCCAAGCGTCTGGCTCGCTGGGCTCTGGCGAAAGACTACGGAATCAAAATTGCTTACCGCAGCCCCGAGTTCAAATCGGCGGAAGTTAAGGGCAACAAAATCGTCGTCACAATGGACCACATCGGCGGAGGCCTGGACACCTTCGACGTTCGACAACCGGTCGGCCTCGCCGTTTCCGGAGAGGACAAGGTCTTCAAGTGGGCTGAGGGAAAAATCGTCGGCAACAACACCATTGAAGTCTGGAGTGCCGAAGTCGCCAACCCGGTCGCCGTGCGTTACGCCTGGGCCGACAACCCTGTCTGCAACCTGCAGAGTCGAGAAGGATTGCCCGTCACACCGTTCCGCTCGGACAATTGGCCCGGCGTGACCGTCGACGTTCATAATTAGGTGGAGCGAACTCGTAGGGCCGGTTCCTACCGGCCGGTAAGATCCGGTCCTACACCTTCGCGTCTTTGCGCCTTCGCGTGAGAACGATTTTGTCAGTGCAGATTTTGAGTCAGTCGATGGTTCGATCGCTTGTGGGTGAAGAATCTCACGCGAAGTCGCAAAGCCGCGAAGACGTGTGAAAATAAGGGATACTGATATTCTTCCTGGACAGGTTCTTAGCCCACCACCGTTTTGCGGGATTGTTGACATGTTCCATCAGCGGCGATCGATCGCCTTGACCCTGGTTGCATTAGCTGTTGCCGCGACATCGCGTGCAAACGACTGGCCGATGTGGCGAGGCGATGCGCAACGGACGGCGTCTTCGAATGAGACGTTGCCATCCGGGATGCATCTGCTGTGGTCTCGCGAGTACGGTCCTCGGCAACAAGCATGGGACGATCCGCTTAATCATGACCTGATGACGTACGATCGGATCTTCGAACCGATCGTCATGGACGGTCGGCTGTTTGTCGGCTTTAACGATCAGGACAAACTGACAGCGCTGGACGCGACGACCGGCAAAGAGCTTTGGTCGTTCTTCACAGAAGGCCCCGTGCGAGTTCCACCGGCCGGCCACAACGGACGCGTTTACTTCTGCAGCGACGACGGATTTATGTACTGCGTTGACGCCGAGACTGGCAAACTTCAGTGGAAACTGCGCGGCGGTCCGAGTGCTCAGCACGCCATCGGGAATCAGCGCATCGTTTCCGCATGGGTCGCGCGCGGCGGCCCGGTTATTCGTGACGAGACCGTTTACTTCGCGGCCAGCATCTGGCCCTTCATGGGCACCTTTATCTATGCCGTCGACGCTGAATCCGGAGTGATTCAATGGGTCAACGACAGCACCGGCTCGCAGTACATCAAGCAGCCTCACAGTGCGCCATCGTTCGCCGGAGTGGCCCCACAAGGCGTACTCGTTGCGACGGATGATCTGCTGCTCGTCCCGGGCGGACGTTCCGTGCCGGCCGCGTTCGACCGCAGCACCGGCGCGTTGCGATATTTCAAATTCAACGAAGGCGGCAAAGGCACCGGCGGATCGTTCCTCGCCGCGGACGACGAGCATTACTACGTGCATACTCGTCTGAAAGGGACGCGAGCGTTCGATTTGAAAGCTGGCGTGAAAACCGCGTTTATGCCAGACGAGCCTGTACTTGCTGACGGTCTGGTTTACGCATCGGCGACTGAGAAGAACAAACAACTGATCCGTGCCTACGGTGCCGATCAGAAACCTCTGTGGGAAATCGAGGCTGATGCAACTGGCGACCTGATCCGCTGCGGAGACCATCTTATTGCGGCAGGCGAACGAGCGATTTCCATCATCCGCCTTCCGAACACACGTCAAAACAAAACGGCAATCATCGAACACTCGCTCCCCTGCACCGGCAATGTGCAACGCATCCTCGCCGCTGACGGAAAACTTTTCGCCGTCACGCTGGAAGGAACCATCCTTTGCTTCGGGACTGGCGACAGTGCCGGGCAACTCCCCGACGAAGCCACAAAGACAATCGCTGTTCAACCTGAACTTTCTCAGGTCGCGGATGAGGTACTTTCCGCTGGCGATGCCCAGGGATACGCATTCTGGTACGGAGCAGCCGATGACGCTCTCATCGATGCCGTCAGTGCGAAATCGCCGTTCGTTCAACTGGCGGTCGTTGATCACGATAAGTCTCGCGTCGACAGGCTCCGCTTGAAGCTCAACAGTGCCGAACTCTACGGACGAGTGACCGCGCACGAGTCCGAAGCGGCGACGTTCATGCCACCGCAGCATGTCGCTCACATGGTTTTCGTCGGGCGTGAACTGGCAGCCGCGAGCGACACTCAGGCCATCGCCGCTGCGTACGAAGCCGTTCGTCCTTACGGCGGAGTGATGTACTTACTCGCGGACAAAGATCAGCCGAGCATTGCGGCGACCGTCGGCGCGATGAAGCTCGAACAGGCCGAGGTCTCCGTTACGAAACACGGCGTCGTTGTGCGGCGAGTTGGCGCGTTACCCGGCTCGGCCGACTGGACGCACCAGTACGGCGACATCGGCAACACGATCAAGTCGAACGACAGCCGAGTGAAGCTTCCTCTGGGAGTGCTCTGGTTCGGCGGCAGCAGCAACATGGATGTGCTGCCTCGACATGGTCACGGCCCGACCGAGCAGGTCGTCGGAGGCCGGCTGTTTATTCAAGGCACGAACAGCCTGAGTGCTCGCGACGTTTACACCGGTCGCGTGCTTTGGAAACGTGAATTCAAGAATCTGGGAACGTTCGACGTTTACTACGACGCGACTTACAAAAACACGCCGCTCGATTCGGCATACAACCAGGTCCACATCCCCGGCGCCAACGGGCGAGGCACCAACTACGTCGTCACCAACGACCGTGTCTACATTGTCGAAGGAGACATTTGCCACGCCCTCGATCCGGCAACCGGCGAAACGCTGCTCGATATCCGCCTGCCACTCGACGAGTCAGGCAACCGCAAAGAGTGGGGTTACCTCGGCGTTTACAAAGACGTCCTGATCGGCGGCACCGGCTTTGCAAATTATCGCACTCGCAACGACCTCAAGTTCGACGCTGACAAGGACCTGTCGAAAAATAAAGCAGGCTTCGGCAGCAAGAGTCTTGACCGAGCGGCCAGCATGGCTCTGACCGGATTCGACAGGCACTCCGGGAAGCAGCTTTGGAAAGTGGATGCGATCCACAGTTTCTGGCACAACGGCATCGTCGCCGGCAATGGCCGAATCTATTGCCTCGACCGAAACCCGAAGCGAGTCGAAGAGGCTCTCAAGCGGCGAGGTAAGTCATCGCCGGACACCTACCGAATTCTGACGATCGATCATCGCACCGGTTCAACAATTTGGGACATCGCCGAGAACATCTTCGGAACATGGCTCGGTTATTCAGAAGCGAAAGACGCTCTACTTCAAGCAGGAGCGTCGGCCAGCGATCGACTCGCTGACGAATCCGGAACTGGCATGGCGGTTTACTCCGGCGTCGACGGCAAGATTCGCTGGCAGAACAACTCGCTGAGTTACTCCGGCCCGTGCATCCTGCACAACGATCTGATCATCACGAATGCGAACTCGTACAAAGAGTCGGCCGGAGCGTTCAACATCGACAATGGCGAACAAAAGCTGATCGCCAATCCGCTGACCGGCGAACTTCAACCGTGGAAGATCACTCGCGCCTACGGATGCAACAGCATCATCGCGAGCGAGAACCTGCTCACTTTCCGTTCGGGAGCCGCCGGCTTCTATGACATGCTGACGGATTCCGGCACGGGCAATCTGGGCGGCTTCAAATCGGGCTGCACGTCGAACCTGGTCGTGGCCAACGGCGTGCTGAACGCTCCGGACTACACGCGAACCTGCAGTTGTGCTTATCAAAATCAAACGTCGCTCGCGCTGGTCCACATGCCGAAAATGGAAATGTGGACGGTCAACATCGCCGCCGCTCACGCCGATGTGAATTCGTCCGACAATCCGGTCAACAGAGTCGGCATCAACTTCGGTGCGCCGGGCGACCGCAGAGATCCCAACGGCCTGCTCTGGCTCGAGCACCCCGCTGTCGCTGGTGAGTCGCCGCCGCTGGCGATCAACGTTTCCGCGGACGGAAACTATTTTCATCGTCACGGTTCGACGATGGACGGCCATGAACTGCCCTGGGTGCTCGCGTCGGGCGTCGAGGGTGTGAGCGAAGTCACGATCGGTTTGAAACAGGCGAAGGGTTCTCAGCTTGTGGCTGGAATTTCGATCGACCATGCCAGTGACGACGCCGAGGAAAACGAAAAGGGAACGGTCGATCTGAAAAGCAGCGACCTGGAACTTGTCGAAGAAGCGGGAACTCAACTCGTCGGCATGCGGTTTAACAAATTGAACCTGCCGCGAAACGCCACTATCCGAAGCGCGTTCATTCAGTTCACGTGTGACGAAGCTGAGAAGAAAAAAACATCGTTGATCATCGCCGCAGAGAAATCGGCCAATGCGGAACGGTTCAGCTCCGACAGTCATGATCTTTCGTCTCGGACTCGGACTGCTGCCGAAGCAGCGTGGCAACCTGCGGCCTGGCCAGTGGTCGGAGCGGCAGGCGACGCACAACGCACTCCGGACCTGGCGGCAATGATTCGAGAAGTTATCGCACTTCCCGACTGGAAATCCGGAAACTCGCTGGCGTTCCTGATCAGCGGCTCCGGCAAGCGAGTCGCGGAGGCCTACGGAAACGACGCAAAACTCGCGCCGCGGCTGATGATCGAAACTGACGAAGCGGTCACCGAACCAACCCGCGGCCCCGCGTCTCCCCATCACGTTCGTTTATTCTTCGGAAGTCCTCCACAGGCAGGGCTCGAACGCTGCGTGTTTGATGTCTACGTTCAGGGAAAGCTGGCACTGAGTGACGTTGCCCTCGATCCAGCCGGAGACGCAACCGTAAAAAGTGCCGTACACTCGATCGAAAACGTGATGATCGAAGATCAGTTGCAAATTCGCTTCGTTGCCAAAGAAGGCAGGGCCGTGATTTCTGGCGTCGAACTCCGTGCAACGGACGAAAGTCGGTAAACGACTGCTCGACGACGAAGCAACGGGGAAGGAACACTAATCTCCGCTAATTGACACTGATTCCTGATCAGCGATTATTAGCGAAGATGAGCGTTCCAGAAGTTTCGTGAGAGACTTTGACAAAGTAAGCGAGCACGTTATTGACCATTGAATCCGACAATTCCTGGCTGGCAGTCGACGTTGGAAACAGCCGGATCAAGGTTGGACTGTTCGACACGTCCGATGTTGCTGGTTCAACCTCTGAGAAGAACGAATCGAAGTCCGAGTGCGACGACATTGCCGGGCTGCCTCGTTGCGTCGATTTTCTTACCGTGCCGCTCAAGGCTCGCGTGCCGTGGGACAAGTTTTTCGCTGACCGTGCCGTCGGCGAGCAACCGCACGGCGTCATCGTCGGATCCAACCAGCGCGGCGTTGACCGGGTGATAAGCGACTGGCCGGAGTGGCTGCAGAAACCTGTCGTGATTCGAAACTCAGAATCGTTCCCGATCGACGTCCACGTTGATGAGCCACGGCGAGTCGGACTGGACCGGTTGCTGAACGCTGTCGCCGCGGACTGTGTTCGCGGTCCTGGCACCAGGACCATAATTGTTGACTGTGGCACGGCGACGACCATCGACCTGGTGTCGTCCTCGGGGAGTTTCTGCGGCGGTGCGATTCTGCCCGGCTTCACGCTCTGCGCCCGAGCATTGAATCAGTACACCGAAGTTCTGCCTCTGATCTCGATGAACGAGTTGTTCGATCTGCCGCCAAGTGAAGACTCTCACCCAGCCCTCGGAAGCAACACTCAAGCTGCGATCATGAGCGGTGTCTTCTGGGGACAGATCGGCGCGGTCCGGGAACTGATCCACCGTCTGAGTCAGCACCAGAAATCGAACACCGACGAGAAGGCACTCCCCCAAGTCCTGTTGACAGGTGGCGGAGCTCGACTGCTGGTTCCTTACTTTGCCAACGCGATACACTGCCCGAATCTGCCGCTCCAGGGTTTGATCCTGGCAGCGAAGAACGACCCACGCTCGTAAACATTCACAACGCGTACTGAAGCAGCCAGGAAACACGATGCAGGGCAGGAGTCTGACTGAAGGCAGCCGTCGCGCTGTTGAACTTGCGCGACGCCAGGCGGCAACGTGGGGGCATCCTGAAGTGCTGCCTGCTCACCTGCTGTGGGCGCTGCTGGAAGAAGAGTCACACGCGTTCGAGCTACTCGAACTTGCCGGCGTCACTCAGTTACACATCGAACGACGCGACATCTGGAACGGCGATGCCCCCAGGAAACCGGCTGGCGCTTCGCAGCCGACCGAAATCGCAACCACGGAATCGACAGAAGAAGAATCAGCCGATGACCCGATCGCTGCTTTGACTCGCGATGTGGCCGCAGTATTTGAACGCGCGAACGCTGGCGATTCTCCGAGAGAGGGCGATGCTCCCGCGGAAAACGAATTGCTGGACGAGGTGCATCAGCATGCCCGTCAGGCCGCTCGTATCGAAGGCCGTGACGTTGAAACTTCCAGCCTGCATCTTCTGGCGGCGATCGTCGCGACTGACCAGGAGATCTCCGCCTTCCTGTTTGAGTTTGGCGTCTCGGCTGAGTCATTCAAACCGGGTCCCAACCAACCGGAATTACTGGCGGAGCCGATGCCTGTCTCTTTTGAAATCAATCTGCAGGCTGAGACTTCGGGCGAGCGAGCAACGATACTTCGAATCCTCGACGCTTCATCCAACCGCGCAAGAGAAGGCTTGCGAGTCGTCGAAGATTACGTTCGCTTCTCACTCGACGATGCACATCTCTCCAAACTGCTGAAATCGGCCCGCCATCAATTGCGTTCGGCATTGCAGAATATCGACAGCGAGTCTCTGATCGAATCGCGAAACACTCGCGAGGACGTCGGGACAGAAATCACGACCTCGGCTGAAATGGTTCGTCCAGATTCGCTATCCGTTGTGAAGGCAAGTCTGAAACGCGCTCAGGAGGCAACTCGCACGCTTGAGGAATATTCGAAGGTACTGGCAACTCCGAACTCGACGACAGATCAACCAGGCACATCGCAACAGCTCGAACAGCTTCGCTACAAGCTGTACACAATTGAGAAGGCAGTGCTCACGACCATCAGCTCGCAAAAGCAGTTTGAAAATCGAAACGTGTATCTGCTGCTGAGCTCTGATCAGTGCGAAGGCGACGTCGAGCATGTTTTGAAAGAAGCAATCGCGGGCGGAGTTCGACTTGTCCAGATTCGCGAAAAAACGATGCCCGATCGAGAACTGCTTGAGTACGCTCGGCGAGTCCGCAGCATCACGCGCGACGCCGGCGTCATGCTGATCGTGAATGATCGGCCGGACCTCGCGGTCCTGTGCGAGGCCGACGGCGTGCACGTGGGACAGGACGAGTTGCGAGTGCACGACGTCCGCCGAATCCTTGGCCCGAATCGCCTGATCGGTGTGTCGACTCATTCGATCGAGCAGGCACAAAACGCGGTGCTGGACGGGGCGAGTTACATCGGCGTCGGGCCGGTGTTCAAATCCGGCACGAAGGCATTCGACGAATTCGCGGGACTCGACTTCGTGCGGGAAGTCGCTGCGGAAATCCAACTCCCATGGTTCCCGATTGGCGGAATCGATCTTTCGAACCTCGACGACGTGATCGAGGCCGGTGCGTCCCGTATTGCAGTAAGCGGTGCAGTCTGTCGGTCGCAGAATCCTCGCCACGCCGCCGAGCAACTGGTCGCCCAACTTTCGAACGACTAGCATCTGCCGCTGCTCGGTCGGAACATCTTGCGACATTCAGATCATTAGCCGGCAGCAATGGCAGTCGAATTATCAAAGACGGCTCACAGACCATCGGCTTGATCCATCACGGACGGACGCTTCGGATATGGAAATCCTTCACGCAATCATTCTCGGCATTGTGCAGGGGGTCGGCGAGTTTCTGCCGATCAGCTCGTCCGGACATCTTGTGATTGTCGGAGCAATCCTCGACCAGTCTGCCGGAACGGAAAGCGACGACGCGAGCAAACTTTTAATGAACGTCGTGCTGCACGCCGGCACTTTGTTTTCGATATTGATCGTCTATCGAAACGAGCTTTTCAAACTTCGTCTGCAACCGAAAGTCTGTCTGCTCATTATGCTCGCCTCGGTGCCGGCCGGACTGTTGGGAGTGCTGGCGAAAGATTTGTTTACGGAAGTGTTTTCAACTCCGATGGTTGCTGGCGTCGCCCTGTTTGTGACAGCCGCTCTGTTGGTCGGCGGTCAGAAACTCGAACGGAACGAACTGAACTATGATCAGCTTTCGTTCAGCAAAGCACTCATCATTGGCCTGTTTCAGGCGGCCGCTCTGGTGCCTGGAATTTCCCGGTCAGGAAGTACGATCTCGGGTGGACTGGCTCTGGGACTAAAACGAGAAGCTGCGGCCGCGTTTTCATTCCTGATGGCCGTTCCCGTGATCGGCGGCGCGGCGTTGCTTGAGGCAAAAGATGTGGTCTCAGGTGAGCTGGTCATCGGAGATCCAGTCCCGTTGGTTGTCGGCGGAGTAACGGCGT
This sequence comes from uncultured Planctomyces sp., assembly GCA_937899075.1. GTDB lineage: Bacteria > Planctomycetota > Planctomycetia > Planctomycetales > Planctomycetaceae > JABMPE01. The sequence goes on from CALDJX010000137.1 coordinate 14,166, forward strand.
TTGTCGTGGGTCTGCTGACGCTTCGGTGGCTGGTTGCTCTGATCGCCAAAGGCCGACTGTACTGGTTCGCGTATTACTGCGTCGGGGCCGGCACGGCGACGATCTGCTGGCAACTGATCAAGTCAGTCACCTCGATCCCTCAGTAACAGGCGGCAATGGTTTCGGAAAGTTGTCCTTGATCTGGAATTCGAGCCGCCGGATCTGCAACCATCAACTCTCTGCCGCAGCGACCGGCGGCGTTCTTTCAATCAACGAAGCAACGGTGGACGTCGGTGCCCGTTTCGTCGTTGAGGTGTCTGTGCAACGCACCTCGACG
>CALDJX010000138.1 GCA_937899075.1 uncultured Planctomyces sp.
CCCGGCTGTTGGAGGGCTGACACGTTCATTACGATGTTCCTTCTGGCAAACATTTCTGGCGATCACCATGTCAGCGATCAGCCAGCCAGCAGACGATCTGACTGATTGTCAGTTGTCCGAATCAACTTGAGATACTCACCCAAGCTTTCAAACCTAGGTCAGGATTCGATACCCGGCAAATCGTGTTTCGCGAAAGCCACTGATTCGTCTGAGATACCTCCGTCACAATTCCAACCACGGATCGCAGCCTCACCACACATCCGGCACGAAAATTAAGTCTCTGGTTTCGTGAGGTCTTGCCGTGATACTTCGACTTCTTTAACGCTTTGGTTCAAGACTCGTTCGCAATCAATCTGCCTCATCGGACAGAAACAACGATGAAGATCACAATTCTGGGCGGCGGAGCTATGGCAACGGCCTGCTCGGTTCTTCTGGCTGAACAACCTGGACATTCCGTATCGATCTGGGCGAGAAATCCAGACTACGCCGCGCAGATGCAGCAGAATCGGGAGAACAAGCGACTGCTGCCCGGCATTGCCCTCCCCAACGCCATCACGATCACTTCAGACATCGCGGCCGCGGTCGCCGATACGGATATGATCGTTGTGTCGGTTCCAACGGCTTTTCTGCGCGACGCACTGACTGAACATCGCGAGGCCCTGACGGCCCCCGTTCCGATCGTCAGCGTGCTGAAGGGCATCGAAAACGAAACGCTGCTTCGCCCCAGCGAAATCATCACCGAAGTGCTCAGCAACGACCGGGTTGTTGTGCTGGCCGGACCCAGCCATGCCGAAGAGATCGCTCGCCGACTGCCAGCCAGCGTTGTCGCGGCATCGGCGGATCACGCCCTGGCGGTCCAGGTTCAGGAAGTGTTCTCGACCGATCGCTTCCGCGTTTACACGAATGAAGATGTGGTCGGTGTTGAACTCGGCGGCGCGCTTAAGAATGTCCTGGCCATCGGCGTCGGAATCTGCGACGGACTCGGCTACGGAGACAACGCGAAGTCGGCACTGATGACTCGCGGGCTGGTCGAGATGACACGTTTCGGAGCAGCCTTCGGAGCCGACGCCAACACACTGTTCGGTCTGGCAGGGATCGGCGATCTGATCACAACCTGCATCAGCGGCTTCAGCCGAAACCGTCATGTCGGAGAGCGGCTTGGCAAGGGTGAAACACTGGACCAGATTCTGGGCAGCATGTCGGCCGTGGCGGAAGGCGTTCGAACGACTCGCAGCGTTCAGCAGCTCGCCGAAAAGTTCAACATCGACATGCCCATTACGCGAGAAGTCTTCGAGGTTCTGTTTGAAAATAAGAACCCCGCAGCGGCCACGGACTCGTTGATGTGTCGCCCGCCGAAGGTCGAGTGACGTTATGCTGAGTCGTTCCGGTGTTGCTGTCTGAAGACCGTTGGTAGGCTGGAACAAGCTCCGCGACGTTCCGGCATTTTTCGAAGCCCGACTCGTGCTTGCCGGAACTGCGCGGAGCTTGTTCCGGCCTACGAAATGCTCACAAGCCAGAAGCTGAAATGTCGTTCGATTTTATCAATCCGTGGATGCTGGCCGGCCTGGCGGGAGTCTCGCTGCCGGTCCTCGCGCATTTGCTTAGTCGACGGAAGTACGACACGGTCGATTGGGGAGCGATGCAGTTCCTCGAAATCGGCCGCAACGCTCGACGAAGAATTAAACTCGAAGAGTTGCTTCTGCTCGCTCTTCGCATGGGGATGATCGCTCTGATCGCCATCGCTTTGTCCCGACCGTGGATGTCCGGCGGGCTTGCCGACACCTTCGCATCGAAACCCGCTTGCGACATCGCGATCGTCATCGACAGTTCGTACAGCACGGACTGGAAAGCTAAAGCTCAAACTCCGCGAGAGCAGGCCGTCGCGTGGGCGAAGAAACTGGTCGACCAGCTCGGTCCTGGTGAAACCGTCGGACTGGTCGACGCTCGCGGAACGGTCGACGCGAAAGTTCCATCGCTGACGCGCGACCGAAATCTGATCCGCGAATCGCTCGACAACCTTCCGAAACCTTCCGGATCGTCGCGGTTGAACGACGGAATTCTGCGCGGCCTGCAGATGGTCAACGCCGGAACCAACGTTTCGCGACACGTCGTTGTCGTGACCGATGGGCAGTCTTATCCGTGGCGCGACGCCGACGAACATCTCTGGTTGCAACTCAAAGAACTGCGAGACCAGGCCAGCGTGCCGGCGGACGTCTGGGTGGTCAGCACTCAGAAACAGCAGGCTCGACAGAACAACGACGCCGTGGACCGGCTGCAGCTCTCACGCGATTTGACCGTCGCCAACTTTCCGATCCGCATTCGCACTCGGTTGAAGAATTCCGGCGCGAAAGCAGCGTCCAATCGAAAGGTCTATCTGGAAGTCGACGGACAACGGCTGGCTGACAAGACAAGCTCCGTCCGAGTCGAACCAGATGGTCAGGCCACGATCGAATTCGAACATCGCTTCCGGACGCCCGGTTCGCATGTGGTCGCCGTGTCGATCGATGAGGACAGTCTTCCGGGCGACGACAGGTCAGAAGCCGCGGTCGAGATCACCGACGCGCTGCCGGTTCTGCTGGTCGACGGAAGCAACCATCCGAATCCCGCTCGCTCCGAAGTGTTCTTTGCGAAGAGTGCGTTATCGGCCGTCGCCAATCCAACGCCGTGGATCGCTGCCCGCGTTGTTTCTTCGGTCAGTTTCTCGCAGGCCAGCATCGACAATGCTCGGGTCATCCTGCTGGCCAACGTTTCGCGGCTGACTGACGAGCAACTCGACACGGTCAAAGATTTCGTTGACGGCGGCGGCGGGCTTGGGATCACGCTCGGAGACCAGATTGATCAGCAGTGGTACAACGCTCGGCTGTTTGATCGAGGCGAAGGACTGTTGCCGGCATGGCTGGAAAACATCGAATCTGCACCCGCCGGAATTGATGACGCACCGATCACGATTCTCAGCGAAAGTCTCCAACTGCCGTGGATCAGTCGCTTTCAAACCGGCGGAGACGACGGGCTGCTGGATGCAGGATTCTCGCGTTGGTTCGGCTCGACTCTTCAGCCGGAACTCCCACCTCCGAATCCCGACACGCAGAAAGCGGCCGCTGCTCAGGAAGCGCAACCGGATAGCGAAACCAGGGCGACGGAAAGATCGTCCGCATCGATCGCCGGAAAATACTCCAACGGAAAAACGTTTCTTGTATCCCGGTCGTTCGGTCGCGGGCAAGTTGCGTTGATGACGTCGACGTTGGATGCCGACTGGACGACGCTGCCGACTCGACCGGACTACGTCGCTTTTCTTCACGAGTGGATCTTTGAACTCGCTTCCGGTCGAGTGACTCGGAACGTCGATACTGGATCGCCGCTGCTTTATCCGATCGCTCAGGAAGACAAAGCAGCCAACTGGGTTTTCATCGATCCGGATGGTCGCGAACTCGAAGCGCTACCCGCCGGCGATGAGCTGCGGCCGCTGGTCCGGCTGGACTCGACGTACCTTCCGGGCACTTATCGCCTGAGAAAGCGACCACTCGCTGGTGCAAAACCCGATCCCGCCCACGATGAATTCTTTGTCGTGAACTTTGACCGAGCCGAATCTGAATTAACCCCGCTCGATGAAGAACGCTGGGCCGAACTGACCGACGAGAACCGACTGCACCGTATCGAGACTCCTGAAGAACTCTTCGAGTCCCTCGAAACCGAATCCTCTCGAATCGAACTCTGGCACCTGCTGCTGCTGGCGTTTCTGGTGATCCTGATTGGCGAAGTCTTCATGACTCGCCGCCTGGTGCAAGGCGGGCACGTCTTCGTCGACGAGCTTCCCTCTGCGCAATAGTTCGTGCATCTCCCATCGGCGGGTGCCTACTCAAACTTCAAAACGTCGAGCACGCTTGAGTGGCTGTCCGTCCAGAGCGGTGTGTTTTTGCGGGGTGGGTGCCAGCCTTTCAGTCGGCTGAGTTGCGCAATCAGCTTTTCGGATTTTGAGATCACGACTGCATGGGTTGGACGTTGTCCTTGAGCCAGTTCCAGCTGAGTTGTGGCGGCTTTGCTGGCCGCGAGGGCCGGCAGGTTTCGTTCGGCTGCGTACCGGCCGGGAACTGGCTCCAGGTCGAGATGTCGATTCGAAATATGGATGATTAATGTGCCGTCGCTTTTCAGTCGCGACATGAAAATGTCGAGTGCCTCGGCAGTCAGCAGGTGAATCGGGATGGAGTCTGAACCAAAAGCATCGAGCACGATCACGTCGTACGTACCTTCTTTTGTCTCGGCCAGTTTCAAACGACCATCGCCGATGATGACACGCTGCTTACCCTCTCCACACAAGAGATAAGTAAAGAGATTCGGGTCTTCGGCGATGTCCCGCACGGCTGGATCAATCTCGTAGAAATCGAACTGGTCGCCCTTCTTCGAGTACGTCATCAACGCGCCGGAACCCAGTCCGATTAAGGCGACCTTGCGAGATGCTTTCTCTTTTCCTGCCAGAGTAAGTGCCTCTCCAATCGGACCGGTCGGCACGTAATAGGTGCGCGGAATCTTCCGCAATTCTGCCGGCGCGACAACCTGCTCGCCGTGGATCGTTGTGCCGTGAGCCAGCAGGTGGAGCCGCAGACCAATCTCGGCGTCTTCCTGGTAGGTAACTTCGTGAACGCCGAAGAACGTCCGCTTGCGGGCCAGTGAGTTTGTGCCAGGCAGCAGAGCGGCGGGAATCAGAACAAGGGCCAGTGCCAGAGCAATGCCTCGTGGATGGCCCATGAGAAAGCAAACGCCCAACGCGGCAAATCCAACAAACTGCGATGTCGTCGCCAGCGTGGAAGCCCAGACGTGGACGAAGCAGACAATCATCGCCGTGCCGCACAAGAGCAATGTTCCAACGATTCTTGCCACCTTCCAGCCAAAACCGGGACCACCGGCGGGGCATTCGTGCTGGGTGAGCGCGGCCAGTACGAGGATCAATGGAAACTCGACATACGAAGGAAAAATGGCGGGAGCGATCATCCCGACGAGTATGCCACCAAGACACCCTCCCAGAGACATCCAGAAGTAGTACTCCGTCAAATACTTTGTCGACGGCCGGTCGGCGGCCAGTTCGCCGTGCAGGACGATTCCGCAGATCAGAAACAAGACGATTTCGACCGCCGCTCGCAGTTGACTGCCCGGGCCGGCGAGAGACATCCAGGCGGCAACCATCAGCGCAGGAAACAGAATCGGCAGCAGCCGTTCGAACTTCAGTAGCGGACGTCGGGCGAAGGCGTTGATGTATGTTGCCAGGTAAGCAACCAGCGGCAGCACCCACAGTAAGGGAACGGCCGCAACATCCGTCGTAATTCGAGTCGTCACGGCTAGCATCATGGCTGACGGGACGAGAGCCAGCACAACCCATCTGAGTCGGCGGAGACTGGTCATTGGCCGCTCGGCCATCTTCGGTGCAGCTGCTGAAGAGGAGTTCTTGTCAATGAGCAACTCGTCGGAATTATTGTCTGACGAAGCGATCGCCCCGTCTCTCAATTCACGAGCTGTCAGAACTCCGCAAAAGATCGTCAGGCCAACGAGCGTTCCGTAACCGATCGACCATGTCAGTCCCTGCGCGTCGAGATCGAACAATCTCTCCACAACAAACGGATAAGACAGCAGCCCCAGAATGCTCCCGCAGTTGCTGATTGAATAAAAGAAGTAGGGATCGCTGGCCAGCTTGTGTTTCGAACTGCTGAACCAGTGCTGCAGCAGTGGGGTCGTTGTCGAAACCGCAAAGTAGGGACCGCCGATCGACAATGTGAGCATGATCAGAAGTCGAAACGCCGGCGATGTCGATGCAACATCGCTTTCGAGAAATCGCAAACCGACCGGCAACTGAGCTAGCGTCAGCAGCAGCAGCAAACAATGCAGGGCGATCTGTTTTCCGGGCGAGAGCCATTTCGTGGACAGCCACGTGTAGCAATAGCCAAGCAGAAGTGTCGCCTGAAAAAATACCGTGCACGTATTCCAGACCGAAGGCGACCCGCCGAACTCCGGCAACAGCAAACGTGCAAACAGCGGCTGAATCAGAAAGACCAGCCCGGCACTGAGAAATACGCCTGTCGAACAGGCGATAAGAATTCGCTGACTCATAGGTGAATTAGAATCTCGATCGGTACAGCCGCCAGTTAAAACGAAACGATCATGGTAGCCATAGAGATTCCGCCGGGTAACCTGATCGTGGCCTTAATGTAGGTTAGGCTCTGCCTGACGAAGTCCAGACAGAAGAAACCAATACGTCAATGGCCAACCACGAAAGACACGAATAACACGAAAACGAACCGACCGTTTGGAAGAACATTTTCGTGTAGTTGGTGTCGTTCGTGGTTCAACTTTCACAAACTTAGAACTGCGTCAGGCACAGCCTGACCTACAGGTCTGCTCATCAAGGATTCCCTGACTTGTCCGGCATGTTACGAAAGCTGCTTGGAGATCGTGGCGAACGCGCCGCAGGCCGTTTTCTGCGCCGGGAGAAACGGATGCGGATTCTCGCTCGCCAGTTTTCGACGAAATGGGGCGAACTCGACCTCATCTGCCTGGACGGTGACACCGTTGTATTTGTCGAAGTGAAGACTCGCAAATCCGACGAATATGGGCATCCGACTGAAGCCGTCACGAAGAAAAAACAGCAGAATCTCACGAAAGCCGCGCTGTACTGGCTGAAGAAAAAGGGCCTGCTGGAGCATCGGGCACGCTTCGATGTCGTGTCTGTCGTGTGGCCAGAGGGTGCGAAGACGCCCACGATCGAGCACTTTATCAACGCCTTCGACGCAGCCGATCTCGGGCAAATGTTCTGATAAAGCACGCGAGGCGAAAGCGCAGGTCAGGCATTGCCTGACGGAATCCAGCGACAAAGTTGGTACCCGCGAACGATGTAAACCTTCGGACTGAACTTCGTCAGGCAGAGCCTGACCTACTGACTATAGTTCTTTGAAACGGCAGAATTTCGCTCGCGTGACTCCCCGAGCGGCACGGCTATAATCGTCACCTTGTCATTGTTTTCCACTGGTTTACAACGCGCTGAGAAGTGCATCGAGGTTTTAGAGGATGGAAGCGGAACTCAAACAGAGCTGTGAAGATCTGCTTGAGCGGATTGCCCATCTCAAAACCTCGCTCGATCTCGACGGTCAGCAGAAACGTCTGACCGAAATCAACGAGAAGATGGTGGCACCGGGGTTCTGGGACGATTCCGATAGCGCGCAGAAAACAACAACAGAACTGAGCGCACTGAACACGTCGATCAAGCCGTTGGCCGCTTTGGTCGGCGGCGCCGAAGAACTCGAAATCCTGATTGAATTCGCCGAAGAAGACGATTCGGCAGAGAACGTCGCTGAGATTCAGCGACAGATCGACGCCATTCAGATCGACCTCGACCAGGTCGAACTGAAAGCGATGATGGGCGAACCGGAAGACATGTGCGGCGCGTACGTCCAGATTCAGGCCGGCGAAGGCGGCACGGACGCGGCGGACTGGGCGGAAATGCTGCTGCGCATGTACGCTCGCTGGGCGGAGCTTAAAGGCTTCAAAATTGAAGAGCTGGACCTCTCGCCAGGTGAAGAAGCCGGCATTCGCAGCGCGACGATCGCCATTCGCGGCGAATACGTTTACGGCTACATGAAGGCCGAAATCGGCGTTCACCGTTTGATCCGAATCAGCCCGTTCGATTCAGCCGGTCGACGCCAGACGTCTTTCGCCGCCGTTGACGCAACACCGGAACTGAACGACGGAATCGGCATCGGCATCGAAATTGATTTTGCCAGCGACGTCCGCGAAGACACCTATCGTTCCAGCGGAGCCGGCGGCCAGCACGTCAACAAAACCGATTCGGCCATCCGGCTGACCCATCTTCCGACAGGCGAAGTCGTGCAGTGTCAGAGCCAGCGAAGCCAGCATAAGAATCGCGCTCAGGCTCGCAAGATGCTTTCGGCTCGGTTGTACCAGGTCGAAAAAGAGAAGCGGGACGCAGAGAACGCCGCCAAACGCGGAGCGAAGTCACGCATCGGGTTCGGCGGCGAAACGATTCGGCATTACGTGCTGCACCCGGAGCAGTACGTCAAAGATGCTCGAACCGGACACAAGTATGGCAACCCGATGAACGTGCTCAACGGCGAGAACCTTGATGCATTCATCGAGGCTTACCTTCGCTGGACCATTGGTCGCGAATAAACCGTCGCTCCCCTGCCAGCAATCGAGGCGAGCGTGGCACCGCAACCAACATTCGGCCAACCATTCAGCGGTGGCGTCGACAGTCCGCCGGTCTGCGAATTCATCGTCGAACCGTTCTTTCGTGGAAAAAGAATCGACTCGTTCCTCGTCAAACATCTACGGAACTACTCGACGTTCCGTCTGCAGCGAATGATCAAAGCCGGTTGTGTGACCGTGAACGATGTTCCGGCCGAGTACTCGCACCGCGTCCGCCCGAACGAACTGATCCGAATCAAACTCGTCAGCCCTCCTGATCATGTGGCTGTCGCGGCTGCTTTGCCGCTTGAAGTTATCTATGAAGACCCCTGGTTACTCGCCGTCAACAAACCACCCGGCCAGATCGCTCACCCCGGCGGCGAATTCGAAGGCAAGACATTACTCAACGCGATTCAGTTCTACTTTGACCAGCACACGCCATTGCCCGGCCTGATCCGACCGGGAATCGTGCATCGCATCGATCGTCAAACCAGCGGAGTGATGATTGTCCCGAAGCATCATTTGCCGCATCGAAAACTGACTCAGCAGTTCACTCGTGGAGAGATCTCGAAGACTTACATCGCCATTCTTTGCGGCAGCCTGCCGGAAGACTCCGGCATGATCGATCTGCCGATCGGCGTCGTGCCGAACCCTCGTTGCACATTGAGCTGCGCCAAACCGATCGCCGTCGATCAAAAATCAGCCCGGACGCAATTCCAGGTTCTGGAACGTTTTCGCGATTACACGCTGGTGGAAGCTCGACCGCTGACCGGGAGGCACCACCAGATCCGCATCCATTTTGCGGAGATCGGCTATCCGCTCCTCGCCGACGAGTTCTACGACAAATTCGGACTGATCAAAGACGGCACCCCGCTGGAACTTTCCGCCGAGGAAGCCGCCATCGAAGAAGAGCAACACGACTCGACATGGAAACGGGAAGAATCGCCAACCCCGTTCTACGACCCCGACCTGCCGCTACGAAGACACGCGCTCCACGCAGCGTCAATCCAGCTCGACCATCCCATCATGGAACTGCCCATCGCCTTCGAAGCAGCGCTTCCCGCCGACATGCAGCAAACGCTCGCCGAATTGAGAAACCGGTAGACGGCCTGACGTAGACAAGCGCAGCGCCGGCATAACTTCTCTTTCTGTTGGATGCCGGCGCTCCGCTTGTCATACAGCAAGGACGACGCGCTGCGACGACTTGGGGGCATCGGGCCTCGAACGAAATGCCTGCGTTCTTCGACTACGATCTACGCATCGTCATTCTCAATCGATTTCCGATCCAGAACCACAGCACTTACTCATGGCTTCCACTCAGATTAAAACTGTTCACGCGCGCGAAGTTTTCGACAGTCGCGGACGGCCGACGGTCGAAGTCGAAATCGCGTGCGAAGGGTCGCGGCCGGGACGCGCGATTGTTCCCAGCGGGGCGAGCACTGGAGTTTTCGAGGCACTCGAACTTCGCGACGGTGACGCCGGACGTTTGCAGGGACTCGGCGTTCGCCGAGCTGTTGAGAACGTCAACACCGAGATTCGTTCGGCACTTGTCGGCAGGGACGCGACCGATCAACAGGCGATCGACCAACTGCTGATCGAACTCGACGGAACGCCGAACAAGTCGAGGCTCGGCGCGAATGCGATTCTCGGCGTGTCGCTGGCTGCGGTTTATGCGGCAGCCGAGGCCGAAGGGACTCTGGCCGTCGAACAGTTTCGACGCGTCTGGAGTGAGCATCAGCCGGATCGGCCGAGTAGTCACCTGACGTCTACATCAGGCCTCGGTGTCACGCAAACGCTTCCGTTGCCGATGGTGAATATGATTTCCGGCGGCAAGCATGCTGGTGGGAATCTTGACTTCCAGGACTATCTTATTCTGCCGGTCGGAGCGACGTCGTACCCGCAGGCTTTCGAGTGGATCGTCACGGTTTATCAGCACGTCGGCCAACTATTGACGAAAGCCGGTTTCGAAGGCGTGCTGGTTGGTGATGAAGGCGGGTTCGGACCGAAGCTTACTTCGAATGAGCAGGCACTCGACTTCGTGGTAGCCGCGATCGAAGCGGCAGGACTGCGGCCGGGCGAGGATGTGAGCATCGGCCTGGACGTGGCGAGTTCGCACTTTCACCACGAAGGTAAATACCGACTCGCCGCAACGGGCGACGAAGAGTTGGCCGCGTCGGACGTGATCAATCTGCTCGAAGACTGGGTCAACCGTTACCCGATCATCAGTATCGAAGACGGTCTCGACGAAGACGACTGGGACGGCTGGAAAGAACTGACTTCGCGGCTGGGAAGCCGGGTTCAACTGATCGGCGACGATCTTTTCGTCACGAACAAAGAACGGCTGCAACGAGGCATTGATTCGGGAGTCGCCAACAGCGTCCTGATTAAGCTGAATCAGATCGGCACGCTCACCGAGACGCTGCAAACGCTTCGGCTGGCGTTGGACAATGGGTACTGGCCGGTCGTGTCCGCTCGAAGCGGCGAAACTGAGGACACAACGATTGCCGATCTTGTCGTCGCGACGGGAGCCGGTCAGTTGAAAGTCGGCTCGGTAGCGAGAAGCGAACGACTGGCGAAGTACAACCAGTTGATTCGTCTGTCGGAGAACGCCGAGTTCGGATACGCCGGCGGGGCGATTTTCGAATCGCTGTCGTAGGATCAGTCCCGAATCAAGTTCCCGATTTGAACCATGAATGATTAGTTTCAGTCATTCCCGCGCAGGCGGGAACCCAGTGAATCTCGCTGCCGTTTGCGAAAAAAAACTGGGTGCCCGCCTGCGCGGGCATGACGTGGCCGGAAATCGGGAAGTTAATCTGGGACTATTCCTTTGCGACTCGCAGAGTACGACTACGGTCCGGTTCTCGCAGCCGTTGCTTTCGTTGCTGACAGGAACTGCAGGCTGCGGACCTGGGCGATGTCCTGGCCTCCGAACTGCTCGACGAGTTTGCTTTCGACGGCGTACACAAAGGCGACTTGTCGTCCGTCGGGCGCCGCACACAAGTAGTAGAACCAGTGCATTGGCACGTTGCGGGCGACGCCGGTCGCGGTGACTCGGTAGAGCCAGCGTCCGTCGGTGGTTGGAATCTGCTCGGCCTTTTCGATTTTGCGAAACTGACTTCCGAGCGCCGTCTGAATGTCCGATTGAAACTGTGGTTCCGCAGTGTGACTTCCGGCAGCTGCTTGCGGGACAGGCGACACGTTGCACTGGGCGATCAGGCTTCCGTTGCGAAGGTAACGCAGCACGGCGACATCTTTGGTCTGATGGAAAACGTGCCAGTCGCGATCGCAGGCGAACGTCAGGTTCCAGGGACATGAGAATCCGAGAGCGAGCTGGTCGGCTTCCGGGCTGATAGGGATGGCGTCGGTCGCTGAGTCCGTCAGGCCGCCCTTCACTCCTGAGATCTGCCGGTCGATGTAAACCGTCGCTGTGACGTTCATGCCGGGGCTGACGGCTCCGACGGTTCGCTTTTCCGTTTGAGTAATCTTTGCCTGTCGAATGTGATTCCCTTTGCGGTCAAAGGCGATCTGACCATCAATCGTGATGTTGGCAAACGCGCCGAGTGTCGCGCCTTCGACTCCGCCGGAAACTTGAATGACGACGTACTGTTGGTCGATTTTGCTGACCGAACATTTCAGGGTGGTTTTAGAAACAGCCTCGATGCCGGTCAGCATGGGCAGCGTCCAGTAAGGAGGTTCCCACGACGTGCCTTGCTCAACCGGAATCGTCGGCAGCAGCGATGCCAGCGCCAGACTGTCGCCCGGGGACCTCAGCAGCTCGACGGCGAGGTATGACATGCGAGTGTCCGGCGACCAGACTCGGATCCCGGTGCCAGTTCCTTCCGCCACGATTTGCCGAGCGTTGCTCGGAAGCTGGTTGATGGTCTTTTGCCCGTCGATCGTGATTTCAGCTTCGGCCAGTTGGTAACGCCGTAACGCTCGAAACGCGTCGGCATCCTGGCCGCCGGCCGCGAGACGTCGTTCGAGGAAACTGAATTTTCCGTCGACGTTCAGCTTCAACCCGGTGGGTTTTTGATCGTCAGGCTTTTGTCCTGCCGCAGCGACCGGCTGAGAAGACGTTTCAATGTTGCCGCTCACCTGGAGCCGGGCTCGCACGGAAAAGACTCGTTGATCAGTTGCAGGCTCGCTGACCGAAATCGGTTCGGCAGCAAGTGGCGAAACATCCAGAACGAGAGCAAGCAGCGCGGCAGCAACGAAGCTGGGCACACCACATTTATTGTAAAATTTCGGTCCCTGCCGGTTCATGGCGGGCTCCTTTGATAAATTCGTCAAGTCGCACGTGCAGGAGTTGTTTCAGACTGCTGACATTCTTCACGCGAAGGCGCAAAGACGCTTAGAAGAACGGCCTTGCCGACTTTATCTTCGCGTCTTTGCGCCTTCGCGTGAGTGTCATTCCGAACTCAGTCGTAGACACATCTCGATATCAGTCCGGGATGTAGGCCAAAGTGGCGATTTCGGGCAAGATGAATCGCGGTCGGCAGACTTCAGGATTTTCTCACGCGAAGGCGCAAAGACGCGAAGAAAAGTTTGACAGGCAGACTTTACCTTCGCGTCATTGCACCTTCGCGTGAGCCTCTTTCTGATCGCCAGTTTCACCGCACGGTTACTCCTCTTCTTCCTGGCCGGACATGATTCTGAGGTAGCTGTGGTAGCGGGTTCTCGAAATGAGAGCGTCCGAGACAGCCTGTTTGACTCGGCAGCCGGTTTCGTGAGTGTGTGAGCAGTCGGGGAAACGGCACAGCGCGACGAACGGGCGGAACTCGACGAAGAAGCCTTCGACCTCTTCCGGCATGACGTCCCACAGTCCGAGTTGCCGGATGCCCGGCGTGTCGACGACCCAGCCGCCGGATTCCAGCGCGACCAGAATCGCTCGCCGAGTCGTGTGTCGGCCTTTCTGGGTGAACTCGCTTACGGTCGCGGTTCGCGCACCAAGACCCGGCTGAATGGCGTTGAGCAGTGTCGACTTGCCGACGCCGCTCTGACCTGAGAAGACCGACTGTCGACCTTTGAGCAGAGCCCGCAGCAACGACATCCCGCCGCCGGTTTCGGCACTGGTTAAGACTGTCTGATATCCAAGCTGGCCGTACAGACCGAGGATCGGTTGCAGTGCGACCGGGTCGACGAGGTCGGCTTTGTTAATGCAGATGAGCGCTTCCGTGCCGCCTTTCACCGTGCTAATGATGAAGCGGTCGATGAGGCTCGGCTTGAGTACCGGGTCAACAGCCGACATGACAATCACAACCTGATCGACGTTGGAAACGATCACGTGCTCGTGCCGCTTGCTGCCTCGCGAAAGTGTGCTGCGGCGCGGATCGACTCGTTCAATGACGCCGTGCTGATCGTCCAGTTTCTGAAACAGGACGATGTCGCCGGCCACGACCGCGCTGCGAGCGTCTCGGGACATCGTGCGAACGACTCGTCGAACGGTGCATTCGTACTTCTCGCCCGCGTCGGTCTGCACGATCGAGTTCAGGCCCGTAGCGTTCAGAACGCGTCCGGTCTGGCAGTTTGTCTCGTTCACCGCGATCGTCAGCTCGCCGGAGCCGTCGTCAACATCCTGCACGATAACGGTCCGTGATCGAGTTAGATCGCCCTTCCCTGACAGCCGTTCGGCCGACGGCAGATCCTCGACACGAGCGCCGGCGTCATCGTCGGCATCGGTAATTCCCGACGCATCGCGCGTCAGCTTGTTGTCGGTCCGCGACCGCTTGCCGCGATTCTTTTTGAACGCAACCCGCTGTTTCTGTTTGTTCTTACCGCGTTTCGCCACGAGGACTCCGAAAACGTTTCAGGCCGCCGCCTCAGTCAGGACCGTCTGTCAGGATGCTCAATCTGACGCAAAGCCGCGAAGACGCCAAGGTCCGCAAAGATTTCAACCCTTCATTCTTCTTTGCGATGCTTTGCGGCAGACCAGGAACACCTTCAGTGCTTACGCCAGGCTGAATGGAGACGCTGTATTTTGCAATCTCGATCACAGAGTTGCATACTAGCCGGATTCCACCGACCCGCCGATGCCACAAAGGTTCGCTGCCGAAAATTCGTCGGCGGAATCTTTCCCGCCCAGAGATGTCCGAACCGGACCAGAGATATTCCAACAGGAGTCGTCATGACCACCGCCTTTGATCGAATTACCGAATTGAAATCCTCAGAAGGACCTCAGGCAGCGATCGACCTGCTGATCGAAACTCTGCGCGAAGAGAAAAACTA
>CALDJX010000139.1 GCA_937899075.1 uncultured Planctomyces sp.
ATAACCAAACAGTGAATCATCCCAGGTAATGTCGCGTCCAAGAGCCTTGGCGTACGGGTCGAGCAGCACTTTGTTTCGATTGAACCGGTGCCCGGCAATCGGGTCGTACGGACCGTCAACACGGAATCCGTAAAGCTGCCCCGGTCGAACATCTGGAAGATATCCGTGCCAGACGAATCCCGTCCCCCGCTTGAGCGGTACGGTGAGAGACTCTTTCGTAGATTTTTTATCTTCGAAGAGGCAAAGATCGACGGCCGTCGCGTGTCGCGAATAGAGGGCAAAGTTCACTCCCGTGCCGTCCCAGGTCGCGCCCATTGGGTAAGGACGCCCAGGCCAGATTCGCATTGTTGGTTCCATCAGTCATCTTATCGGGACGGTCGTTGCCGAAGATTGCTTCCTCGGCGTACGCTGCTTCCCATTGGGCAAGTGGTTCGTGTGTTTGTTTTTGTACGAGCGATTTCAATTCCGTCGAAAAAATGAAGGTTCGACGCCAAAGATCAGCGAATTCGAACGGTTCCGGCAATCCGAGGCAATATCAGCTCAACGAGTGCCTGGTCGACGGTCTGTTGCGTGAAACTTCTGTACGGCAATGAGGGTAACAGTCAAACATCGGCCGTCGGACGGAAACATGATTTAGTCATTAAGCGGCCCCCCAGGGGGCGCCAACTGTCAAACAGGAAGCAAAGTGTCGGAAGACGTGCAGCTTGTTCAGCGATGCCTGTCCGGGGATGAGCTGTCGATGCGCGCGTTTCTCGGCAAATATCAGGGACTGGTGTTTTCACTCTGTTTTCGGATGCTCGGGCATCGTGAAGACGCGGAAGACGTCGCTCAGGACTCGCTGGTTCGAGTTTTTCGGAACCTCGAAAAATGGGATCAACAAAGGCCGATCAAACCGTGGCTGCTGACGATCGCTGCCAACCGATGCCGGACCGCGTTGGAAAAGCGATCGAAACTGCCGTCTCAGAACGACCTGGCCATCGATCTCGCTTCCGAGCGACGCGAGCATTCGAAACATGAACAGGATCAGCTCGACATCGGCGAAGAGCTGGAACTGGCTCTTGGCGAACTTCGGGACGACTACCGAACGTGCTTCGTGATGTATCACCAGGAAGAATTGAGCTACCAGGAGATCGGCGAAGTTCTGGGTTGCCCACAAGGCACGATCAAAACATGGCTGCACCGGGCGCGTGCTCAGTTGGCCAGAAGATTGCAGGAGCGAGGCGTCGTGGCGGACCCCTCAGCTCTGGAGACAACTTAAGAGGACGTTAAGAGGACGATCGAAACAGTTTTCGACGTTGATGACGGATGGCGCAGGTTGCTCGCAACCGGTGCGGCGTGCAGCCGAACGAGGGTTTGGAAAGAGACAGTGTTTCGATGAGAGAGTGTGAGGAGCGGATATGAACTGTCAGAAAATTCGCGAACAACTTGATGCGGCTTTGGATGATCAATGCGTCATCTCCAGCCAGACAAACGCCCCTCGACATGCCGAAGTGCTGTCGCATGTCGAGTCATGTTTGGACTGCCGTGTGCTTTATGAAGAGCACCTGCTGATCGGAACAGCGCTGGCAGCCTGGGTTCCGCAACGACCGACCGTCGATTTGACAGACCGAGTCATCGACGCAGCTCGGCAGGAAGGCCTGGTTGCGACTGTCCGCTCTGTGGTCCGGCCGAGTCCTGCCGAGTCATCGCCGCAAGGCCGCAACATCTGGCCGACCATTGCCACGGTCGCGCTCGTGCTGGTAGCGGTCGCGATCGTTTTTCGAGAGAACCCCGGAACCATCGCGGTTAACGATCCCGCTCAGGAACAGGTGGTTCCTGACCAGCCGCCTGAGCTTCTTCGACAGCCGCAGGATCAAGTGGCTGATATCAGCCACCTGGTTGCCGATGCTCAGTCGGCGTGGCAGGGCATCACGAGCCGCGTTTCACACCAGGCGAGCGGCTTCAGCGTGTTCGTGCCGGACTTGAAAAACGAACTGGGAATCTCCGACGACCTGAATTCGGCTCCAGACTCGGATGACTCAAGCGACGATGCTGTGCCGCGAAAATCACCGGAACCATCAGCCGTCGAGAAGGCGTTCGAGTTCCTGTTCAAGGACGACGATTCGGCGGGCACACTTACGATTTAGGTAAAGATAGCGTGCGTCTCGACGCACCAGTTAGATGACAACTCGCTCAACCGTGCGTCAAATTGCTTCGACGAGTCAACACGGTCCTGCAAGGCGAGGGCCGCAGAAAAATCAGTGAGTACCACGAAATGGTTAACCTGGAATTCAATTCGCAGTCTTATGATCAACGGGCCGCGCTCGCACCGTTCGCTCGGCGACTGTCGGCCGCAGCGATTGCAGTCGCGCTTTTGGCAAGCGGCTGGCAATCGATCGCGGAAGCACGAGATCTGTTTCAACTCGTCGATCGAGACGCGGTCGCGTGTCTGCACGCTCGGCAGTTGGACACTCAGTGGCAACGGTTACGCGATTCTGAGTTCGGCTCGCGACTGAAACGTGCAACCTTCTTTCAGGACTGGATCAACAGTCCCGATTACCAGCAGCTCGAACTCGTCAAAGTTGCCGTTCAGGCGGCGTCCGGAAAGCCGCTTGAGCAGTCTCGGCGGGAGCTGTTCAGCAAGGATGCGGTTCTCGCCTGGTATCACACACCAGGCACGAAAGCCGATCTTGCTCGGAACAGTGTGCTGCTGATCGAAGTCGAAAGTCCCGCCGCGGCAAAATCGGCACTGGCCACGTGGAACGTGCTGGAAAGACAACGCACGAAATCTCACAAGTATCGAGACGTCGATTACACGCATTCCGTGAAAGCCAGCGCCGACGAGAATGCGCCAGGATTCTGGTACGCGATCCTCGGCGATGTGCTGGTGGTGTCGATTCGCGAAGACCGAATTCAGCGTACGATCGAGCTGGCGGCCGAGGCGACAGATGATTCGCAGCAGACCAGCGAAGCTACCGGCAAAACTGCGGGGCATCCTGAATGTCTGGCGGCCTACCAGCCCTTTGGAAAAGCGTTTGCGCGACGATCGGAAACCGAACTGGCAGCGGTCTATGTGAACCCTCGAGTTCTGATCAGCGAACTCGGCCGAGCAAGCAAAGACTTTTCTACGGTCGAAGCGACTCTGGCTCGCTGTCAGTGGCTTACGTTGAGCCTTACAAATGACGAGTCGATCGAACTGGATCTGGTGGCAGATTACGACAGCAAAGGCACACCTGATTGGTGGCAGGAATGGTTGCAGGTGGCGAAGTCCGCTCCGCCGTCGTTGAGGTCTCTTCCGGCTGACTCGCTGTTTGCCATGAGCGGGCAAGTTGCGTCGCCAGCCATCGCGAAGTTAATTCTGGCTTCACTGAAGACGCAGGCGAACCTTCCGAAAGATCTGATTCAGGCAAGACGAGTCGCTCAAGGATTGTTGCTCGGACTTGACCCGGTGGCTGACGTCCTGCCAGCGGTCGGGCCTTCGTGGGTGTTCAGCGTTCAGTCGAGAGATCCCGAAGTCTCGACGTCGTTCCCTGTCGATTCGCTATTCGCGATCGAAGTAAAAGCGAAGACGGCTGAAGCGTCATCAGAGAACGGTGAAACGGGAGTGTCGCCTGTAGCCGCTCTGGACAGTTCGCTTCGATCCGGCCTGGGAGTTCTGGCCGCCATTCACAACGTTCACGCGATGGGGCAAAAAGTTTCGATCGTCAAGCAACGAAAAGTCGGCGATGCGACGATTCACTTTGCCGACCCGGTGGCATTCTTTCAGCCGGCATTCGTCATTTCGGGCGGGCAACTGATTCTCGCCACGTCGCCCGATCTGTGCGAATCGTTTCTGACGTCGACTCCGAATGACAAAACGGCAACAGCGAGTCGATCCGGAAATCTGCAGACTGTCGTCGCCAGTTCGGTTGCCACCCGAAAGATGCTTGCCGATCAGAAAGAATGGTTCATTCGGCAGGCGAGACGCGACAAGGTGCCGGAAGCTGATGCTGAGCGCCGGCTGGAACAACTCGATCAGTTTCTGCAGTTGCTTGACCGAGCCTGGATGACAGCCAGTGTGGATGCCAGCACGCTGCGGGTTTCGGCAGGCATCGCTGCTGAAAAGTCGGTACTTCCTGCCGCGGTCAAGTAAGAAGTGTGGTCGACGCAAGACTGAAGATCCGGCGCGCGTGACGTTTTGGCGTTTGTGCGGTGGATCGACTAATCTCCGCGAGACGCGAATTTCTTCTTTCCGACCACGTAACGCTCGAATCAGCCGTTGATGTCACTTCTGAATCCCGCCCTGATTTTTGGTCTCGCCTGCGCCGCCATTCCGGTCGTGCTGCACCTGATGATGCGGGCAAAGCCGAAGAAACTTTTCTTCCCAGCTTTGCGATTAATTCAGAAACGCCGGCGGCAGAACGTTCGCCGAATCAGACTTCGGCATCTCTGGCTGCTGTTGTTACGAGTGTTTGTGCTGGCAATTCTTGTAGCGGCCCTGATGAGGCCGTCGTTACCGGCCGCTCAGTACGGGCTGAATCGGAAAGAAACGTTGACCCTTCTGATCATCGTTGCGGCGGCCCTGGCGACATACTTTCTGATGATGGCTCGCTGGCGAAAGCAGGGCGTCGCAAATCATGTCATTGCTTCTCGACGAACATCGCTGCGGGGAGCAGTCGGCCTTGCCGGTCTCCTTCTGTGCCTGCTGCTGATCGGCTGGCCTTATCAGCAGCGAGTTGCCGCCGCAATTACCGCTCCTCTGCCTGAGGTCTCGCCGGACCTTCCGGTTGCCGCCGTCTTCCTGTTTGACACTTCGCAAAGCATGGAGTATCGGCAGGAGGGAATGACTCGACTGGACATTGTTATAGAACTTGCCAGCGAGCACTTGTCGACGCTTCCTCGTCAAAGCCGCATCGCCATTGCCGATTCGTCAGGCTCTTTGCCAGTACTCTTTCAGGCGGACACTGCTGGAGCAAAGAAACGCATCGAGTCACTCAAAACTTCTCCGATGTTTGTTCCGCTGAATGATCGTCTGCGTGCCGCGTTACGACTCCAGGAAGACGACCGCCAGCGAACCATGTCCGCGGCTGGTGACAACGCGGCCGGACTCGAGACCGATCGGCTGATCCGCGAAATCTATATCTTCACCGACCTCTCTCGATCGGCATGGACGGAAACGTCTGGGAAGCTACTGCGTCAGGAACTTGAACGACTGCCCTGGGCGAGCGTTTACCTGATCGACGCCGGAGTGAAAGAACCTCGAAACGTAGCTCTCACCGGACTGAAACTGTCGGACGAAGAAGTGTCGAGCGACGGCGATTTTGTCGTCGAGGCGTCGCTGGTTTCGCAAGGCTTCGATGGTCAGGAAGTGACGGTCGAGTTTCACACACACGGATTGAATGACAAACCTGTCGAACGCGGACAGTTGGCAGTCACTTTGAAAAATGGAGTCGCGCAACCTCTTCAATTCGCCGCTGCCACGGCTGGCGAAGACGTCATCCGTGGCGAGTTGCGGCTGGTCACGAGTGACCCGCTCGCGGCTGATAACCAGCTCTTTCTGACCGTTGGCACGCGACCGCAGCTTCGAGTGTTGCTGATCGCGCCGGCTCGAGACGCCAGGCGAGAGAATGTCGAGGCCGGCCCTGGTTTCGAATTATTCAATCTGCTGACGGCTTTGGGTGCGAAGGTAACTTTCCAGCCAGCACACAAACTGGACACGGTGGAATTCATCGAGACGGATCTCGTGATTCTGGTCAACGTGCCAGCTCCGTCCCAACGCACGTGGGAAAAGCTTCAACAGTTTGTTTCAGCCGGTGGTGGACTGCTCGGATTTCTGGGGTCGGCAGCGTTCGACGGAGCAAGAGGAATCCAGGTGGCTCCGTGGACAACTCCCGAAGCTCTGGCTGTCCTGCCTGCTCGGCTAGATGTCGTCCGGCTGTTTCGCAAGCCATGCGGGCTTGACGTGAAGGATACGACAAATCCCATTCTGGCAGAGTTCGACACCCAGGGAGTCGCCGCAGACGTCGCGTTGATTCCTGTCTGGAAAAGCTGGAACGTCAAACCGGTCGACGACGCTCAGGTGCTGGTTCGATTTACCGATGATCGATCATCGCCGGCTGTTGTTGCACGCACGGTTGGCAGAGGTCGTTCTGCACTTTTTACAACAGCCGGCAATCTGGAGTTTGACGAACGCCGACAATGGAACCGCCTGGTTGGCGAGTGGCCATTCTTTGTCCTGGTCAATCGGCTGGTACTTTTTCTGACCAGCAGAACCGACGCGAAGTTCAACTTTACCGCAAACGACGCGATCGTGATTGAGAACGATCGCGAGCAACCAGTTCAGGAATACTTATTACGCAAGCCTGCCGGAGCACAAATTCCGGGGAACGCGGACGCTGATGCCGACGGAATCTGGATCAAGGATGTAAACGAGTTGGGGCACTACTTGATCAAGCCACGCCCCGAAGGCCGGCAGATTTCGTTTTCAATTAACCACGATTCGGGCGAAAGTGACTTTTCGCGAGCGACAATCGCCGACCTCGATAACCTGCTGGGCGAAGGTCGTTACAACGTGGCTGGCGACGTTGAAAGTCTGACTCGGTCTGTAACGGCAGGGCGACTTGGAGTTGAAGTTTTTCCGATCATCCTGGGAATAGTGCTCATCCTGTTCTGCCTGGAACTGGTCTCCGCAAACAGGTTTTACGAAGCAGACAGCGAGTCGACCGACAGCCCGTAGACGCGGTTCCCACCCTCGCGCGAATACGCGACTGGGATGAGCAGCGGAGTTGCAGCACCTCGAACTGGGATTGATTTTGCAGGAGACGGGGTAAAATGCGGCGACGTTTCTGATTGGGCCTGTCGAGCCACAGTCGGAGATGCTCTTTTTTCTACCTCGCACGACTTGGAAGCACTCTTGCAACGCATGACCGTTTTGTTTGGCGCACTCGATAGAGTTTCAACAATAATCAGAGAGAGTGCTGTCTCTTACTGTTTAACATCGTTATGTCTGATCGTACTGATCTGGGCTGCTTTGAAGTTTCGCTCCTGGTATCAGGATGGTTCCGATACTGCGGCTGATCGAGCTGAATTGCTCGTCCACTTTAAAGATCTGGAACGTCGAGGTGAGCTGACCGGCCAGGAATTCCGATCCATTGAGGGTCAACTACTCGACAATTCTACGAATTCATGCGTAGACGATCCTGACACTGATGCCAGGATGGAAAGTTGAAGAGTTGATCTGACCGTCGCACGGATCCGCGACCAGTTGTCATTGTCAGGGAATCTGACACCAACCCAGGCGTTGCGGACTGGTCGGACTCATGGTTGAGTTCGGCATGAGAATCTACGGCGTGCGAACGGCCAGCGTGGCTCGACCGCCCGGCACCATTGAGATCACCGATCGCGGAATCATTTTTCACCGTCAGGTCTTTGGCTGTGAATTCGGATTCCGTCGAGATTGACACCACTGAAGGAAATCGAATGCCCTCAGGAAAAGACTTTACAACCGGGAAACGAACCGCTGGCGGCAAGAAGAACGCCAACTGTTCCTTCTGCCGTAAGAGCTACCGCGAAGTAGGCCCACTGGTCGAAGGACCGGATGACGTCTACGTCTGCGGCGACTGCATTGAACTTTGCCAGTCGATCCTCGAGCAGGAAAAACGCCGCCGCGGCGAACCACAGAAGCTCTTCACAAAAGTCCCAACACCCCGAGAGATTGTTGGGCATCTGGACGAGTATGTCATTGGCCAGAATCCCGTTAAGCGAAGCCTCTCCGTCGCCGTGCACAATCACTACAAGCGGCTGATGTTGATGTCTGAGGCAGACTCCGATGTTGAGATCGAAAAATCCAACATTCTAATGATCGGACCGACCGGCTGCGGCAAGACCTTGATGGCCAAAACGCTGGCCAAATTTCTGCAGGTGCCGTTTGCGATCGGTGACGCAACGACTCTGACAGAAGCTGGGTACGTCGGCGAAGACGTCGAGAACATCTTGCTCAAGCTGCTGA
>CALDJX010000140.1 GCA_937899075.1 uncultured Planctomyces sp.
GCGACAGTTTCGCTCGAAACAGTCCGGGAGATACGGCACGACGGTGACCGACGCTGCGTTCATGACGAGTCGCGATGGCGTGGCGTTCCACCGCTGGGGCGAGGCCTTTATCCGACCAGGGCCGGCAACAAAAGACACGTGGGTCTACGGCGACAACTTCATCTTCTGGGGCATGGTCCAGACGAAGTCGCATCTGGAAGGTGCCGCTGACGACATCTCGCTCTACGCCACCGAAGGCTACTGGCAAGGCGAGTCGACCAGCTTCCGCCGCTACACACTGCGGCAGGACGGATTCGTGTCAGCGACGGCCGGCTGGAAGGGCGGTCGTCTGCAGACGAAGCCAGTCATATTTCACGGGACACAACTGGAACTCAACTTTGCCACATCGGCTGCGGGTTCGATTCGTGTTGAGATTCAGGACTCTGACGGCAAACCTCTGGAAGGCTACTCGCTGGCGGACTGTCCGGAAATATTTGGCGACACGATCGCCCGGTCAGTTGCGTGGAAGGACGACAGCAAAGACGTGTCGTTGCTTGCCGGAAAACCGGTACGTTTGCTGTTCGAGCTGAAAGACGCCGACCTCTACTCGTTCCGATTCGGCGGCGATGAGTAACGGGCGGGACGACTTGTACCCTGACGGATCCGTGTTGGAACCATGATTTACCATCTTCGGTCGGCCGACACTGTTATCGTCCCGATGGCCACATAAACAAATGCTTCTAAGTCAGCCTGCCAAATCACGAATCGGCTCGCCCCGATCCGTAATTGGCACAGGTCGATCTCCGTCGTAAAGATTTTTCGAATAGTCGACTCCAACCGCCGCGCAGATCGTCGCGAAGAAGTTGGGAACCGAAACCGGACTCTGCAGAATCTTCCTGGACATTTCGTCCGTAACACCCCACGCGCCGCGATGCTTCAAGCCGCCACCAGCGAGCACGCAGCTGAAGGCCGTTCCCTGATGTGCCCGCCCGCCGCGAGCGTCGAATCCCGCTGGGCGGCCGAACTCGGTCGTAATCACGATCAGCGTCTTGTCCAGCAGTTGCCTGGATTCCAAATCGACGATCAATGTCGAGACCGCGCTGTCGAGTTCGCGAATCAACTTGTATTGATCGAGAATCCCTTCGTGGTGCACGTCCCAGCCGATTCCGTTGAGGAAATTGAGGTTGTGTGAGACTTCAATGAATCGGACGCCGCGTTCGACAAGTCGGCGGCTCAGCAGACAGCGTTGCCCGAACTCACCACCGTAGGATTCGCGCAACGAAGCTGACTCTCGCTCGATGTCGAACGCGCTGGAAAACTCCGGACCACTCAATCGCAAACTCTCATCGATCGCCGCTTCGTACTCGGCAATTCGCGGATCAGGGGAGTTGACGTTCTTTCTCAGCGTCGAAAGAAATTCCTCACGCCGCGACTGGCGCGCGTTGGTGATTCGGTCAGGGCGCGACAAACCGGCTGGTCCTTCGCTGGTGTCGGTCAGATAAAGATAGCCTGCTCGCGGCCCGAGAAATCCCGGTCCGCGCGTGACATTCGGATACCCGATGAGCACGTACGGCGGCGCGTCCTCCGACGCCGCTCCGCGTTCGTGCGCGATGATCGATCCCAACGAAGGATAAGTGACCGTCCCGGTGATTGGCCGTCCCGTGTGCATCCGATTCGTCGCGGCGGCGTGTTCGTCGATGACCTCATGATGAACCGTCCGAACCGCCGTTACCCGGTCCATCAATGGCGCAAGTTTTTCCAGATGTTCGCAGACTTGAACGCCCGGAACGGCCGTGTCGATGGATTCGTAATAAGAGCCCGGTTTCCGCTGCTTGGGATCGCCTTTTCGTTTTGGATCAAACGAGTCGATCTGACCCATTCCTCCGCCAAGCCAGATCGAGATCACATGCTCAGCCATGCCGCGAACGGGCGATCCGACCGCGCAAGATGAGGCTGCGCAGGAAGCGGCTGCGGCAGCTGAGGTCGTGAGGACGGCGCGGCGATTCATTTTCATATTGGTAGACATGTCAGGGCATCCAGACAAACTCGTGGTGGTTCAACAAACTCCACACCACATCTTCGTAAACCTTTCGCCAATTGTCGGCTAACCGCGGGTCGGGTAGGGGACCCTGGCGAACTCGACGGGCGTTTTCGATTTGGATTTCGTTGGCCTTGTGACGACCGTGATTGAACCACGTGACCAACGGCAGCTGCGGGAGTGGTTCTGGCTGGACGACCTCAGAATCGGGGACGACCCGGTCGTCGAATCCCGCCGCGAGGGCGTTGGCGAATTTGGCGCGCTCGGCGGTTTTTGGTGCCCTTGTCAGAATGCGAAGGAAGAGCGCGTCGACTAACGAATCGGCAGATTCCGCTTCGACCGCCAGCCGCGCCAGATTGCTGTTGATCGAAGCTCGGGAAAGCGTGTCGACGAGGACGCCGTTGGAGAGAATGCCAGGTTGAAGCACGTTCGGATCCGTCTCGCGTTTGACGACCGGCCTTTGCCGCGAGCCGGTCCAGCCGAAGGCTTCGAGAACATCCACAATGGGTTGAGCTCGCGGGAGGGCGAGACTTGGCCGATCGCGTTCGTTATTCAGGCTCGCAAGCATCCACGCGCGTGTCGGATAGCCGAGCGTTTGGCGATTGCTGAGATTCCGACGGCCGTCGTGAACAAAGGTCAGTTTGCCGATATCCATTTTCACGCCGGTCGCGGCGTAGAGCGAGTCGACGATCTGCTCGGCGCTCAAACGGCGACGATCGGGCGCGAGGAAAAAGCGGCGATCGGGCGGCGCGGCGAGGTTGTGGCCGGTTGCCTCACTTTGGTAAGCCGCGGACATCATGATGAGTGCAGCAACGTGACGAAGGTCGTAGTCATGCTTGACCAATTCCTTCGCTAGCCAGTTCAGCAGCTGCTGGTGGCTCGGATCGGCGCCTTCCCAATCTTGAGCGGGCTCGACAAGCCCCGCGCCCATCAGCCGGCGCCAGAGCCGGTTGACGATCACTTGCGAAAAGCGGCGGTTTTCCGGCGAGGTAATCAGCGCGGCCAGACGTTCGCGATGGTCGCCGGGATCGCGCATCAGTCGGTCGATTTGCGGCCCGTCGTCGGCGCCGGTGACGTCGGCGAACGGCCATTCCGGTGGGACGGCATCGCCTGGCTTGAGCGTTACCTGAATCAAGGCATCGCCTTGCTTATCTTCGAAGAAACCAACTGGAACCTGACTGCTGGTTGGCGCGGAAGCTGGTTTGCGTTGGAACATCGCCGCAAGCGAAAAGAGGTCGCGTTGCGTGGTGTCGTGATAGGGCGAATCGTGGCAGCGCGCGCATTGCAGTTCGATCCCCAAAAACGCGGACGCGACGATGTGGCCTTTGGCGGCGAAGGGAGCGTCGTTTTCGGCAGCCATCGCGAACCCGGCGCTGCCGCCTTCGTGCTGACCGCCGCGCATCAGGATCAATTCGGTCACAAGCCGATCGAGCGGTTTACGGTCGCGCAGCGAGTCGTGGAGAAAGAAGCGGAACGGCCCAGTGCTGCCTTGCGATTGATTCAGGAGCGTCGGGTTTTCGGCAAGAAGATCGAGCCACTCGCTGACGAAGTGATCGGCGCAACGCTCGTCGTTCAGCAGTTGCTGGATCGCGATTGTGCGTTTCTCAGGTTTCTTGTCGGCGAGAAACGCGAGGACCTCGGCCTCGGTTGGCGGTATGCCGATGGTGTCGAGCGAGACGCGGCGGAGGAAGGCTTCGTCGGAGACCAGATTCGGCGCAGCAACTTCGTCAGGTGTAACGGGCCGAGCCGGCCATGCGGCACCGGAATCGATCCACTCGCGTAACCGTTTCACCTTAGCCGGATCGAGCGCATCGCCGGTTGGCGGCATCCGAGCGTCTTCGTCGTCGGTCGTGATACGCGCGATAAGCTCACTCGCATCGGCATCGCCCGGCGTGATCGCTTTGAGCGCGTCTTCGCGGGAATCGAGCCGCAGATCGCCTTTGTCTTTCTCGCCATGACAGCGGAAGCAATTTTCGCTCAGGATCGACAGCACCTGATCGTGGAATTTCGCGGCTTTCTCCGCGTTGGCGCCCGAACTCTCGGCCAGCGCACGATTGGCCTTGGCTTGGAGAAACGCGTCGATCGGATGATCGGCGGCATCCGGGATTTCTCGCGCTGGATTCGCCTCAACCCACGTTTTCGCGATTTCATGCCGCGTTTTCCAGAATGCATCCTGCGTCGCCGCAGCCGCGCGGCGTTGCCGATCATCGTAAGCCGCCAATCGCGCTTCGATTTTCTTCAACTCCGGTTCGATCGCCGCGTCCGTCAACTCCAGCAGCTGCTCGCGGCCAGCTGGAGCCAAAACGTGGAACACTTCTTCCTCGCCTTCACGGCGGACAGCGACACCGACTTCTCCCGTCTCTGTCCGCGCCTGCGGACCGCCGACAATCATCTCTAACACGACACGAATTGGCTCCACGGATTCGATCTCGACAACGCCGAGTTCTTCCTGCTGATGATACCCGGCAGGCCGAACGCCCGGCGCCGGCGGTTCGACAACTGGCGTGACCGGTTCTTCACCGTTTGGCGGAACGTAGGTGATCGGATCGGTCGTCAGCGTGAGCGTGCCATCGATCCAAAGCCGGCTTTCGGCCCGCGCGCGGATGAGGAATTGGTACTTCCCCGGTTCCAGCTGGACGTCCGCAGCCATCCGGATCAATAGCGGCGTGGCCCAGCCTTTGCGGATTCCCCACTCGTCGTAGCGCAGCGGAATGCGCGGCAGAATCATCGAATCGCCGGACCATCGCGCGATCTCGACAGACGCGTCTTCGCTTTCATGGAAGGTGACTAACACTTCGCCAGCAGTGATCTCGCCGATCTCCGGCGTCTGCGAGCGGACCTCGCGACCGTACTGGCTCGCGATGAATTCGTCCGTCGCGAGTTCGCGGTAAATTGCGATCGAATCGATCCAACCATCGAACGTGCTGCCGGGATTGCCGCCCATCGACGAGCCGATCCAGACCGCGTCGTCGTCCACCACCGGCGGATCGGTCAGCGGGCCGCCCAGATCCCAGGTTCCGT
Source organism: uncultured Planctomyces sp. (assembly GCA_937899075.1). Classification (GTDB taxonomy): domain Bacteria; phylum Planctomycetota; class Planctomycetia; order Planctomycetales; family Planctomycetaceae; genus JABMPE01. Next base: position 5,039 of record CALDJX010000140.1, read on the forward strand.
CCGTGGGCACGCCGTCGATCCAACCGCGCATCGTTTCGGGCTTACCAAACTCGTAAGTGATCGCGACGTGCCGCCACTCCGGCTTCATCGCGAACGACAGCTTCGAGGTCCAACGCGCCCAGTGATCGTCGCCGGGCTCCGGTGCGGCGGCGAAGAGAAAACTCAGCCGCGCTCGCCCGCCGTTGGTCGCCAATCGCAGCGCCCAATTTTGATTCTCCTTGTCGAATCCGGGTGCGTGTGTCCGGCCCTTGCCGATGATGTAGAGCGCGGTCGCGTTCTTCGGGTTCGCCGTTTTGACCCACGCTTCGATCGTGATCGCATCGCCATTTGTGAAATCGAACCGGCTTTCCGCGCCTTCGTCCGGAATCACGATCTTCGAACCCGCGCCGTCGAATCTGGCGGCTTTGTTAGTCGGCGTGAATTGGGGGAATTCCGGCGGCCGCGGGCCTTCGTCGACAAGATCGAAATCCCAACTCGCGACGGGCGAAATGTCCGCAGCAGCGACGCAGCGGAGCGTGCTCAGCAGAGCGAGGACTGTCAAAAAGGGCTTCAAGCGGGGGGACATCTTCTCAAGTATCTCCTTTCTGAAAATCTCGCACAGAGAACTTGTGAATAGTATTCGACAACAATCAGGAAGTGGAAACGTTGGGGAGAGGGAATACCTCTCAACGAGATCGACCGCAAGGATACCCAAGTGCGCTTTGTTCACGACGCGACGGCCGACGCTTAGATCTCGGCGAATCATTTTCACAGGATGCGTGTTGACTACGACGGACAATAGGTCAGGAACCCTCGGACGGCGTTTAGATACGCTTCCGGTTCGTCATCGGCGATCGAGTGGGCGCTATTAGCGAAGATCTTCAAGTGTGCTCGCGGAACTTTCTCGACGATGAGTTGCGAGTGGTTGACCGGG
>CALDJX010000141.1 GCA_937899075.1 uncultured Planctomyces sp.
GACCTCAGACGAATACACTTTCGGAAGTAACGGCGTCATCCTTGACTCCTCGACCGGATGGTTCAGCGGACACTGATTCCCTTCTGGTTGAGGAGTCTTTCCTATTTTCCGTCACAAGCAAATGCCGGTTTAATTACGCAGCCGTCCCTAAGTCGGATAAAACGGTTGACAAAGGAATTCGGCGTCAGCCGATTCGATACTAACTCGATTGAGTATGTCGCCCGGTGTGAAGTCGCAAAACGATGGCTTGTGAGCGCGAATCTGACGTATGAAATTGGGGTTCATTGACAGGGCTTTCTGCGTGACCGCCTTCGCAACTTCATAGGTTTTGCCGCCGCAATCACGAGGTGTGTTAAACCATTTTGTCGCGTAGTTTTCTCCAAAAAGTGTTGCCAGCCCTTCTTCCAGATTGATTGCATCCTGCCTGCCAGTCGGAGCCAGCGTGTGAATGCACTCGTGGCCAAGTTGATAACAGGCACGGGGCAAATCTGTGAGAGCATCAACGGTCAACTGAATAACGATGTGTTTGCAGTCACCGGGATACCAGATCATCGGTTGATCACCGGCAAATTCGATTCCGAGAATGGTGTAGGACATGTCTCGTGCACCGAACTGTCGTTCGGCCTCGCGAAGCATGTCACCAAGCCGCGTCGCCAGCGTCCAGCAGCGATCGGATTCGTCCGCTAATCGAGCAACGAATAGCTCAGTTTCGATCTGAGTAGTTCGAGACAATGCAGTCCTTGTGGGATAACGTGACTGACTTTACCAGCGGTACAGAGCCGTGCCCCAGGTCAGGCCGCCGCCGAAGCCGCACATCAGCAGGACGTCGCCCTTTTTGATGCGTCCAGCCTGCTGAGCCTCGTCCAGGCAGATCGGGATCGATCCGGCCGAAGTATTACCGTACTGATCAAGATTGACGGACACTTTCGATGCCGGAATCCCCAGTTTTTCCATCGCCGCGTCGACGATGCGGATGTTTGCCTGATGGATCAGAAACAGGCTGACATCGCTGGCCGACATGCCGGATTTTTCAAGTACCAGCTCGATTGATTCCTGGACAACTCGAACGGCCCATTTGAAAACGTTGCGACCGTCCATCTTCAGCAGATGGTTTCCAGCGGCGATGTCTTCCGGAGTGTTTGGATCTTTTGTTCCGCCGGCCGTGGCCTGAAGTAGCGGTCCGCCGCTGCCGTCCGAGCCAAGCTGGTAGCAAATCAGGCCCTGCGTGGCTTCTCCGCGGGTCACCAGAACCGCTCCGGCGCCGTCACCAAAGAGCGGGGCGATGGTTCGATCCGACTGGTCGACAACTCGGCTGTTGCAGTCTGCACCGATGATCAAAGCCAGTTTGCTGTTTCCAGTCGCGACGAATTGCGAGCCAGTCACCAGCGAATACATAAAGCCCGAACAGGCAGCCTGCAGATCGACAGCCGGGCAGTCCAAGCCGAGCCGATCCTGAACCAGGCAGGCGGTCGACGGACAACAATAGTCAGGTGTGAACGTCCCGATGAGCAGCAGATCAATGTCGGCTGGGTTTACTTTCGCACGCTCGATGGCCACTTTCGCCGCTTCAAGAGCCAGGTCGCTGGTGGCAAGGTGTGCTGGCGCGTGGCGGCGGGCGAGAATTCCTGTTCGCTGCTGGATCCAATCTGGATCGAAGCCGCGTTCGTCGCGCAGTTGCTCGTTCGAAATCACCTGATCCGGCACGTACGAGCCGGAAGAAATGATCTGAACACCCATTAGTGAATTGGTGCGGTCGCTCACCAGGGTGCGTTCGGAGCCGGCCGAATTTGCGGATCCCGAGTCCTGCTGATCAGACGTGGCAGAACTCGTGGTCATTCCGAAACTCTCCTTGAAATCTCTTTTGAATATCTAACGGGGAAGTGTCAGAATTCGGGTGCTCATCAGGCAAATTTGCGGTCGAGTATAGCCCTCGCAATCCAGTGAAACCAGCGAGGTTAGGCACCATCGATTCAGTTGGTACGACATGATTCCGACGACGCCGATCAGGTTGACCTTTCGGTCTCGCCAGTTGCGTGGTCGAAATTTGAATGACAGAATCTATGGTCAGCAATGAGCCTCAACGTTGTCTGAACCGGTTGTTCAAAACTCCAGCGAAGCCTCTGAAGTTTCAAGCATCGCCGGCTGATTCAGAGCGAAAACCAGAACGAAAACTCTCCGGATTCCTGCGTGATGTTGTCTCGATTTCTCAAAAACTACATCGCTCGACACCAGAACAGAGCAAACAAGGCCCTCCACGTGGTCGGCGTTCCTCTGACGTTTGTCGTCTCAGTGATTCTGCTTATTGAGCAGCGTCCCGATTGGGCGGCCGCCGCATTTGTGGGCGGCTACCTGTTGCAAATTGCGGGGCACGCGATCGAAGGAAACGACGCCGGCGAACTGATCCTGATCAAGAAGGCTCTCGGCAAACCGTACCAGGAGTTTGCCCCTGTCGACGAGGATCAGTCAAAGTCTGACGATTAGGAAGCCGATATCACCTGTAGCGGTTATGCCGACGCGCGCAGTCCTTGCGCGTCGTTCGTTGCCGACTGATCGCCGCCGCAGGGGTTTCTAATGCTGAATTTGATCAAAAACGTCGTTTTTTGTCTTTGCGGAACCGTTCTATTTAGCGGCTGCGCGAAGGTTGGCGACCTCCAGTATCTGGTTGGCGAATCACGAGTCTCTCCGGAAGACGGCACGGAAGAGCTGGATTACTACCTCGATCAGGCAACCAAGATCGATTATCCGTCGGTTTATCAGCAGAGTCCTGAAGAAGTGACGCTGTCGCACGAGCCGCGCACGATCATGGATCTCAACAAAGACGAGATCCGCGACATGTCGCTCGAAGAGTGCATTCGCACGGCCCTGCTCAACAGCACGGTGATCCGCGCGAAGTCGTCGTTCAACTCGCCCGGCAACTCGATTCTCTCCAGTCCTGACCGAACACCCTCAGTCTACGACCCGTCCATTCAGTCGACCGGAGTTCTCTTCGGCAGCCGCGGCGTGGAATCGGCACTCGCCGCGTTCGACACCAATTTCACGACCCAGATGACCTGGGGCCGCAACGAAACCGGAGTCAACACGACGCCATTGGGAACGACTCGGACGAACGAAACCGGCGAGTTCGAAGCGACGCTCAGCAAGACCTTTGGCTATGGCGGTTCGCTCGAAGTTGGACACACCGTCGACTACTCGGGCTCGAACGATCCAATGAGAAACTTCAGCTCGGCTTACACGGGCAACCTGAGCGCCATGTACCGCCAGCCATTGCTGGCCGGATCAGGCGCGGAGTTCACAAGAATCGCGGGGCCAATTGCTAATTCGTTCGGTGGACTCAGCGGTGTGACACAAGGCGTTCTCATTGCGAGAATCAACCACGACATCTCGCTGACCGACTTCGAATCCAACCTGACGAACCTCGTCAAAGACGTCGAGGACTCTTACTGGGAACTCTATCTCCAGTACCGGATCTACGACACAAACGTCTCCGCACGAAACAGCGCTTTGCGAACGTGGCGAGACTCGAAACGCAAACTGGATATCGGCGGCGTTCGAGGCTTCTCGGTCGAAGACGAAGCCCAGGCACGCGACCAGTACTTCAACACCAAAGCGACGACTCAGCAGAATCTTTCGTTGCTCTACAAGAACGAATCCGCGCTGCGTCGGTTGCTTGGTCTGGCGGTGAACGACGGCTCGATCATTCGTCCGAGTGACGAACCCATCACGGCACGCCTTGACCCGGAGTGGGCCAGCAGCGTGGCCGAAGCACTGACCAATCGCGTCGAACTTCGGCGACACAAGTGGAACATCAAGAGCCTCGAACTTCAGCATCTGGCAGCATCGAGTCTCGTGCGACCACGGCTTGACTTTGTGGCGGGATATTCGATGAACGGGTTTGGCGACACCCTGATCGATCACGGCGACGGCCCACCATTCAACAACTTCTACGATTCGGTCACCGCCAACAAGCAGACCGGCTGGTCGACCGGCCTTGTCATGCAGTTGCCAATCGGCCTGCGATCCGCGAAGGCTCAGGTGCAGAACATTGAGCTGCGACTGGCCAAAGCTCGCGATGTACTGTCGGCTCAGGAATTGGAAATCGCTCATGAAGTCGGCAACGCGTTCCAGGAACTTGCCGAGAACTACATGACCGCGCAGACCTACTTCAACCGACGAGAAGCAGCGAAGGATCGCGCGGAGTTGTTCGAGAAGAAATTTCGAGTCGGCACTCAAACTCTGGACCTGCTGCTGCGTGCTCAGTCGAGCCTCGCCGACGCCGAAGTCGCTTACTTCCGATCATTGGTCGCGTACAGCCAGGCGATCGCCAACCTGCACTACCGCCAGGGAACGCTGCTGCCGTTCAACAGTGTCTTCATGGCGGAAGGCGAGTGGGATCCGGAAGCCTACTACGACGCTTACCGTCGAGCGAAATCACGAACCTACGCGTTCGACGCTTCCAACCTGAAACACACAGAACCTGCCGAGTTCGTCGAAGCCTCGTTCGAGTCGGCCCTCTCGCCACCAGCAGACGACGAGGAATACTTCAGCGCCGAGCCACTGCCAGAATCTCGCCCCATGACGACCGAGTCAGCTCTTTCACCACCAGCCGAAGATGAACCCGCAGAAGATGCCCAGCCAGCAGACCAATCAGGAACCAGACTTCCGCCCCCAGGCGGCAGTGCCGAATTCAGTAACGAAGGCTTGAACAGCCTCCGAGCGATTCCTCAACCCGCACCGCTGAACCTGCTCGCCCCTCCCGCTGCCCCGGCAATCCCTCGCACGGCGAGACCAAACGCTGAAAAATCGAACACCGCGAAAGCCATCAAACCAGATCGAAACTCCGCTCAAACATCGCCTTCTCAAAACACGTCGCCCGGACAGCTCGCGACACAAAATGAGTTCGCCGCCCGAACCCCGATCCGACACACAATGGCCCCCGCCGCGCTGACAACTTTGCGAAACTCACCGACGGCACCCAGCACCTGGTCGACAGTCTCAACCACCGAACCGGTCAGCAAATCGTCAGAGGTCGCGGCCGACCCCGACGGCTTCCTCCCACCAATCCGAGTCAGCAATTCCGGCGTCACTCGTGTTCGCGCCAGATAGAATCGGCGATGCAAATCGTCGCCGGATGTGGGCCGTGTTGAGACTGTCCGATCGCCGTTTCGAGACTTAGACTGGCCTGAGAGCGATCGAGCGAGAGTTGTCCGGCGAGTGGTTCTGTTCGAGCGTGCTCGCCAATTGTGCCGCCGAACCGGAAGATGTTCTTTGCCTCGTCAGCCACCCCATGAGACTTCGTCGTCCAACGAGTCGGCAAATCAGACGCAGTCGTCTCGCAGAATTCTGATCGGATTTTCGATTGGATGCGCGATCAGTCTGGCGATTGTCGTCCCGGCAGAAATCGAACGCTGGAACGAGCTGACCGGCGAACCGGGGACGGCGTGGCTGTTCGACATGAACGTCGACACGACTCCGTACGCCGTGCTGTTCATTCTGCTGCCCGTCATGTGGCTGATTCGGCAACCGCTGATCGCTCGGCCGCCGCGGTTGTGGACGTGGTTTAAGAAATGGCTGGGTGAGTCGCCGCGCAACACGCCGGCCGGGAACCGGTTGCCGGTATTTGCGGCGGCGATGTTTGTGGCGTGTGTCGCGGCCGCTTCGTGCCTGCGAGTTGCCAGCACCCCCGTCACCGCCGACGGAGTTTCGTTCGGATCTTTGCCACCGGCTTACCACGACGAATTCAGCTACCTGTTTCAGGCGGAAACGTTTGCGGCCGGAAGACTGTCATTTCCCAGCCATCCGACGGCGGCTCGGATGTTCGACCAGATGCACGTTCTGAACGAAGGCAGTTTCGCGAGCCGCTACTTCCCCGGCACTGGCCTGTGGATTGCGCCGTTTCTGATGCTCGGAGAGCCGTACCTTGCACACTGGTTCGCGACGGCAATCATCTGTGTCTTCGTCTTTTTGATCGGGCGAGAACTTTCGTGCAACGGCGTCGGGCTGCTCGCAGGTTTGCTGGCCGCTTTGTCGCCGGGCCTGATTCTGTTCGGCAATCTGTTGCTTGCTCATCAGCCGACATTGGTGGGGCTCGGCCTGTTCATCTACTCGTTCCTGAGAATGCAGAGGCTGCTGGCCGACGGTCGTAACACAGCATCTCCGAGGTCCACCTGGGCAATCACTTTGGCCGCAACGTTGGCGGGAATTGGCTTGTCATTCGCGATGCTCTGCCGGCCGATGACCGCTGCCGGAGTCGGACTTCCGTTTGGCTTGTGGCTTGCCTGGTGGCTCGTTCGAAATTTTCGGCAGCACAGGCCCGCGGCCACGATAGTCGTTTGCGGTTTCGCGGTTCCGCTAGCCATTGGGTTTGTCGTCGCGGGAATCTACAACGAAAGCACAACGGGCAGCGCCTTCAAAACTCCCTACCAGCTCTACACCGAACTCTTCACGCCACGGCACATGTTTGGCTTCAACAATGTCGAACGTGCGAAGCCGTTGATCACGGAGCGAACGCTCGAAAACTACGACAAATGGGCAGAAAACCTGGACGCGACGCTTGCCATTAAGAACGTCGGAAATCGATTCCTGGCGAGCTGGCAATGGACGCTCGGGCTGGTGGCCGTCGTTCTGCTCGGGACAGTTTTTCTAACGGGAGCGTGGCGGAATCTCGATGGCCGCTGGTGGCTGATCCTGGCCGCGATTTTCTCGCTACACGCGGTTCACATCCCGTACTGGTACGACGGCATCTTCCACTGGCACTACGTTTTTGAATCGGGAATTCTGTGGTGCCTGGTGGCGGCCGCCGCCGTGCAGCTTCTGGTGACTCAGTTTGCGACGACCGAGCGTCCCTGGATGACGGTCTGGATCGGGCTGCTGCTGACTGCCAGCGTGACGACCAACAACGTCGCGATCCCGCCGTTTCAGGGAGTCTCCCGGCTGACCGTCGGCATCAACCAACTGGCGTTTTCGAGAGTTCGCTACTTCCACTTTCAACAGCGATTGAAGCAACAGATTCAGCAACTCCCCGCGCTCGTTCTCGTGAGGCACGACCCGGCCGATCGACACATCGACTACGTAACGAACCATCCGTCATTGTCCGAGCCGCTGCTGATTGGCCGGCTCCCGGCGGATGCTCGGACATCGGAAGAGGAAACAGTGAAACTCGCCGTCGAAGCGTTTCCTGACCGCAGCCATTTCATCTTCGATGCAAAGACCGGTCGGCTTGCCCGCATCCGTTAGAGGCCGCAGGGAAACTACTTGTATATTTCGCGAACGGAGTTACGCCGACCGGACTGATTACGCCGGAGGCGTTTGATTCAATAGCCTGGGGTCAGCGAAGCGCCACCCCAGGAACAGGAAAAGCGGATTTGCGAACGCTGAAAGCGTTCCACAATTGGTGCGACGTTGTGCAACCCTTTCAGGGTAAAACAATGCCACATCCCGCCTGGGGTGCGCCGCTGCGCGGCGACCCCAGGCTATTGAATCGAACGCCTGCGGCGTACTGCTTACGACCGTGTTCTCGTCGTTATCAGAATCCCGATTAATTGATGTTCCACAGGATCGCTGGAGGCAGGTTTGTCAGCGGGTAAGTAGACCAGTTGGAACCAGCTTCCCGAAATTAACCAGAGCGACATGGAGACGTTCCCGACGAATCGAGGGCCATTCAGAACGCTCTAGGCCCGAAAGCGGACGCCAGACTACAGTCCCCGCGCCGCGGAACTACTACCCACCGGATTCGCTCGTTCACGAACGTTTTCAGCCGCGGCATCCCTCCCTCCGGGCTCATTCCCCCCTGCCCGATAAATCCGAGTTCAACCTCGATCCAATGCAAGGTCAATCCTCACGGATCTCGACTCTCAATGATCCTGCGCAGCCGCCATCCCGGCAGCGTGGAGTGTTCCGTTGCGCTTGCGCCACGAACAGGTTTGCTTGTTTGACTTTGCTAGTGGCGATGCTCCTGCTGTCCGGTTGCGGAAAAACGATTCGCAATACGGCGACCGAGCAACTGATCCTGTCCGACAGCGTTGACCGAGCGATCCGCAGCATCGACTTTTCGCCGCTGGCCGGACGGTCCTGCTTTCTCGACGACCAGTTTGTGAATTCGACCAAGCCTGTAAACCTTGTGAATTCTGATTACGTGCTCAGCTCGGTCCGCAATCAGCTTGCAGCCGCTGGAGGCGTTCTGGTCGACAACAAGAAAGATGCAGACGTTGTCGTCGAGCCGCGTCTGGGGGTTCTCGGGGCCAACGAAAACGAGGTCACCTACGGAATCCCTTCCAGCAATGTGATCTCGCAGGCCGCCGCGATTGTGCCGACGGCTCCGCCCGTTCCTGCGATTCCAGAAATCTCACTGGCCCGCAAGAACTATCAGATGGCAGCAACGAAGCTGGCCGTCTTCGCCTACGACGCCAGGTCCGGCCATCCGGTCTGGCAATCAGGAGTGGCGACCGCTCGGAGCAACGCCAAAGACACCTGGGTGTTTGGAGTCGGGCCGTTTCAGAGTGGAACGATCTACGAGAAAACACGATTCGCCGGAGCGAAAATTTCTATGCCGCTGATTGGCGACAAAGGCGGCGACCAGCGCGCGCAGACGATTTCACACGATGAAGTGTTCGTCTTCAATCAGCCACCAAAGCTGATGCCGGCTCCAGAAAACGCCGTTCAACACGCCAGCGCTGAAACACCAGCCAGCAATAAAAATCCAGCCAGCGATAAATCACCAGCAAAGCCCGACATCGCAAAGCCCGACATCGCAAAGCCCGACATCGCAAAG
>CALDJX010000142.1 GCA_937899075.1 uncultured Planctomyces sp.
GTCTCCTGGATGGGGCTGCCCGAAATCTCGTTTGGCATCGACATCGCTCGTCTGCCTGACGGTGGTATGGCGGATGTTATTTCGCGGTTGCCGGGACCTCCGGTTCAGTGGCGAACGTGCGAACTCAACACAAAGCCACCGCAGATCGATCAGAATCAGTGGAAGATGAAATGGAATCCGCATCGGCAATGCAGTTGGCCGCCGGAAGACGTCGCTGTCGAGAACTTTCGAAACCATGTGAAAGAAGCGGCTCTGTCGTTGATGGGAGCCGAGATGGCCCAGACGGAGAAGTTTTCAGCCAGCATGAAAGACGGGCTGGACATTCGAGAAACGCTCCGCAACTGGCACACGGGAGATCTCTACGTCAAGGTCTACCCGCCTCAACTTCGCGGAACACTCGACTGCGTGTTGATGTTCTTCGACTCGCCCGCGGATCCGCGTGACTATCCGTGGCGGATCACCTGGATGGCCGAGCACAACGACGAGTCAACACTCGCTTTGTTCGCCAGCGACTTTCAGAACGAACTCATCGGGCCGGGGATCGGGCTGGCCAAGTACGGCGGAGCCATGTTCCTGTTTCCGCCGAGAGAAATCATGGATGTGTGGCACGACGTCCGGCTCGACTTCACCGACACACTGGAAGAACGATTGCTCGCCGGAGCGTGCCTGCACAGTCAGGAACGGCACATTGCCGTGCTCAGTGAACTGCCGCCGGGTGCCGGCTGGAGGCGTCTGGCCAAGCGTTACGGCAAGAAACTGGTTCACGTCCCGCTGGGACGCTTCAGTCAGGAAACGATTCAGCGACTGAGAATGGTCCACGTGCTCAACGGGCAGGAAGTCCGAAGCTTCGCGGCTCACTTCATCCGCGAATCGTAGACATCGCGAACTGAGCTGCGAACTAAGGAACAGGTCGGAAATAACTTCCCGAATACGGGTGCCACTGCTGGCTTGCCCAGCAGTGCCTGAACATTGCAAAGAATCACTGCTGGCAAGCCAGCAGTGGCACCCGACGGCTCACCACATCGGGAAGTCATTTCGAACGCATTCCTAAGCTGCGAACCGCTGGCGGCTCAGTTGAACCGTGGGTCAATGCGGGCGTCGTTCATGTTTATCAGAGTCAGACGCTCTCGAACCTCAACGAGGCACATCTGATTTCGCAGGCCCCAATTGAGGATGTCGAGGTTTTCACATCCTTGCCGGTATTGATCGATGATCTCGACAGCAAGTTCGTCGTCTGATTCGACAAGCGGCGCGAGCACTCCAAAAGTTGCTTCAGCAAACTCAAGCCAGCGATACTCGCCAAGCAGGTGCTCAAGGTGGCGATACCGGAGAAAGTTCCACCAGAACCGGTCGTACCATTCGAGGAAGCCATCGTTCCCCAAATCGTGACCGTGTTTCTGGCTCTCGATCCAGCGGTGGCACCGAGCCTCTTCGAAGGCAGCTTCGTATAGGCTGCAGACTTCCGCTTCCAGCACTGCGACTTGACTCATGGCGAACCACTCACGATCTGAAGGTGGTTCCCGCCAGGGAATTCAAACCACCATCCCGATACTTGATCTGCCGACGGTTAGTCGTCCCGAAGAACCCGACAAATCGTGAGCAACTTATAAGCAGCTTCCGAAATGACCGCAACGCCCAGTCGCCGGGAAAAACCGACTCAGCGACCAAAAATGCCCAACTCATCGGCACGCGTGAGCACAAAAAAAGCTCCCACCAGCCGGACGCTGAATGAGAGCGATTGAAAAACTGTGCTGTCAGCGGAGGCCTGGTCGAACCTAAACGTCCGCCTGACAAGTCGCCTATTGAGTAACCGTTGCCTCGCGGAACGGAAATGAGCCGATTGGCGTCAATGGCTGAGGCGGAAGAGCCCGTTGAGTAATCTGATACGGAATGGCATACGCTCCAACCTTGCCCGATGTCAGCTCGGCAACGTAGAGGGCGCTCTGTCCCCACTGGCTGCCGCCGGTGTTTGGAATCTCGGCAAAGCCACTCGAAACCGCGTAATAAGGCTCGCCAGACGCTCCCACTTTGAAGTCTTCCGCCAGATTTCTGTAATAGAAATTGACGAATGCCGTCCCGCTTCGAGTGCGTTGCAGCAGCGCCCCGCTCAATCGCCCAGTCAGATAATCGATCACAAAGACAGCTTCCGAATTCACGCTGACCGGCGCCGTGATCAAACCAAACTTCTCATTGCGGTCAGCCGTCGCTGCCGACAGAGGTTCGTGCGGCCAGATCGACGCGATGCTCATTCCCACTACGAGGCCGGTGGCCAGCCACACCCATTTGTAATTCGTTCGATTTACAGACATATCCGTTTCTCCAGATTGTTCGATCCGATCGGTAAGCAACTCGCCGGGACCAACGCCCGACTTTCGTTCGATTTCGAAATGTAGCTGCCAGCTTAGGCATGAACCAGCCCGATCTGGAGCCACCCTCAACGCTACATCGGCAGTTTCAGTCCGATCTTTCATCCTTCCGGGGCGGGCCGCTTTGGTCGTCAGAACGGTTTGTTTCCTTAGTAGATCGGCTCGGAATTGATCGACCATGAGGATCGACCCCTGGCTGGTCGAGTTCCTGCTCCAGTTGATCGACCATGGGCACGTCCAGAAAATGCTCGACACGGTGAGCTGCTTCATGAAGATGGTCATCCGGCAGTGAAAAATGTCGAGCCATGTACGATTCCCACAGCCGGTGAGAGCGGACGAGATGTTCTGCATGCTCGCGACCGGAATCGGTCAACGCCCACGTTCCGTTAGCTCCGGCAACAAACCCCTCCCTGGAAAGTCGCCAGCACGCCAGTCGCCCCCGTAGAGTCGCCATGACTGACGCGTTCACGAATGGCCCTTCACTGTCGGTTGGTCGCGAATTTGCTTCCTCGCTTCGATAAAGAATCCCGAGACAGTCCTCGCACAGAATTCGAAAACCCAACAACGATTGCCGGACGGTCTGCACGACGATGCCTCGACGAGGGCTGAACAGGAACGCCAGCACAAAAACCATCCCGCAGACGATCGCTGTCATCCCGGCCGTGCTGGAATCGTCAACCGTTGTGAAACCGAGGCTCCCGAAAATGGCTCCCGGAGTCCACAGCGCCAGACCGTGTCCGACGAATGCGCTTCCTCCGCCAATCAACAACGACAGAGCGATCATCACATGCAACCGCTCGGTCAGCAGAAAAGCGGTCACCGGCGGAGCGACGAGAACAGTGATCACCAGAATCGCGCCGACGGACTGGAACGCCGCGACAAGCGTCACCGACGTAATTGCCATCAGCAGATAATGCACAAGCGTGGAATTCAGTCCGAGACTCGTCGCCAGACCGGGGTCGAAAGTCGTCAGCCGCAGCTCTTTAAAACAGACTGCAAGCAGCAGCAGATTCGCAATCAGAACAGCTCCGTTTACGACGGCAGCAGTTGGAACATCGGAATCGCCAACCGTGTCGAGCACCACTGTCTCGACGGCTCCAAACAACACACAGTCTGCGTCAAGATGCACATCGTCCGCGTACAACCGAACCATCAGCAACCCCAGCGCGAAGAGCGACGTATAGACCACTCCCAACGCGGCGGAATTCTCCACGCGTCCAAGCCGTTGAACAGCTTCGGTCAGAAATGCGGTTAACAGACCCGCGACGACGGCGCCGCCGAGCAGCACGAACTGCATCGTCGATCCGCCCTCGGAATGCGGCCCGACGATCCCCAGCCAATAAGCGGCCAGAAACGCAGCGACGATTCCAGGCAGGACTGTGTGGCTTAACGCGTCTCCCAGCATGCTCTGGCGCCGCAGCACGAGGAACGTCCCCGGAACAGCGCAGGCCATTGCCGCCAGTGCCGCCGTAAGAGCCGTCCAGGTATCAAGTTCCGTCCACACGACGTCACCACTCTGTTTCCTGAGAAATCCGCTCGGCAACCAGTCACCTGCTGGCTGCTCATCAACAATGTGCAATCAGAATAACCGTTAAAGTTTGCCTGCCCAGCCTGACGATGTTTCGAAGGACGGACCAGTTCTGCCGCTGCATTATGTACGCACCAAACTGCCCCCGCCTGAATGGAAATCCCGATTCGACATCAATCCAGCGTGTCTGGAAAGGCAGTTGCCATGGGCAAACTCACAACAATCGCATTGATACTTGTCGCGAGCGTAACGACAGGCTGTTCCACATGCATGCAAAGTGGCTACTACGATCCGTGTGGCGGAGTCTGCTATGGACCTTCATTGAAGGCTCCGACTTTCCTGTCAGGTCGCACGAAACATAAGCATGACGAGCACAGTTGCCCGCTCTGCAATTCCGAGGCTCCGACGACACCGCTTGGCGTCCCGGCAGTCAACGGCGGAGTGAATGGATGCTGCCAGCACGGACAGGCATCAACATGGTCAGCAACGACGAACTACGGGGCTGCATTCGGACAACCCGTTCCAGCTCAAGGCAGCTACTCACCCGACTGTGCCTGTCCCTCGCCACAAAACTGCGCAGCCGGTTGCTCGGCACACAAGCAATCAAAATCCTGCCGCGGCAAAGGCCAGCCACACTGCAACTGCTCCACGCCAGCCACCAACTGCAACGTATGCGAACCCTGCCCGAATCCGTGCCCAATCTCGAACTGCGACACCTGTTCGAACATCGGTGACAGCTACTCGTCAATCGGCGACAGCTACCCGACCATCGGTGACAATTACTCAGGAGTCATCCATGACGAATCGTTTGTGCCCAACTCGTATTCTTCCGACCCGATGATGCTCCCCGGTGAAACGATCATCAACGGCGGGATGATTCACGGAAACACGATTCATCCGCAGACATTCGACAACTCCGGGAACTGCCCGCACTGCAAGTCAACCAGTGGCCCAATCTTCGAGGGAACAATCATCCCCGGCCATGACCACGAGCCGACACCGCTCTACGAGACCGACAAACCCACCGGTCATCAACCAGCACCGGCGGCCGAGCCAGCCGCTGAAGCAGCGCCCGGCGAAACAGTTGCTCCGATGCCAGAACCTGGCCCGCTCCCGGCATCAACGACGATGATTATCCCGACGTTCCCGGCTCCGAAACCGGCTCGACAGGTTCACTGGGTACCAAACACGCTGAAGTAGCCCGCGGACAAACCGTTCGAAACGTCACTCAGCTGACGTGTCGGCATCAGCCGAAGCTGACCCATCCGAAGACGCCGCCGTGCCATCCCTCTGGCTGCTTCGTTGCAGAGCGACCAGCACCAGGCCAACGCCCATCATCGCGGCCCCGGCCCAGTACGGCCATTCGACGTGCGACTTATCGAACAGTCGCATGCCGATCACTGGTCCGGCGATTCGAGCCAGAGCCGACATGCTCTGTCCGAGTCCAAGAATCTCGCCTTGCTTTTCGGCAGCCGTCCTCAGCGAAAGCAGAGCCTGCAAGGACGGCGTTACGGCCGAGAATCCAATGACGGCAATCGGCAACACGATGAAGAGTTGCGTGACTGATCCGTTCTTCCCGGCAAAGCCGATCAGCAGCAGTCCGACGATCATCACCGCCGTCCCGCCCAGAGCCAGCAGCTTCGGCTCCAGTTTCGTCGAGAGTCGCCGGACAATGAATCCCTGGCTTAACGTCAGGATGAACCCGACGTACGCAAAGATCAGGAAGTTGTCCTGGTCGGATTCTCCGAGAGCCTCTGTCAGCAAAGACAGCGTGCTTTCAAACTGAGCGAACGCGCAAGTCGTCACGAAAATCGTCAGCAGCACCATCCCGATCGCCGCATCGCCGAAAGCGGCTCCGATGTGCTTGAGATGAAACTTGCCCGCCCGTTCCGACTCGCCTGCTTTGAGCGACTCCGGCAGCTTCGCGACAGCCCACAGGAAAGCACAGCCCGAGAGTATTGCGGCGACGTATCCCGCCATCGGGCTCGGCGCACCGCCAGCTTCGTCGGAGACAAAAGCTGCTCCGATCAACGGACCGAACGTAAACCCGATACCAAAAGCGGCTCCGATCAGGGCCATGCCTTTGGTTCGATTTTCCCGCGAAGTGCAATCGGCAATGTAAGCCTGAGCGGTGGGAATCGTGGCACCGGCAATCCCTGCTCCAATTCGAGTCAGAAACAACCAGGGAAGAACAGCCAGACCGAGCATCGTGCCCGTCGCGCCGAGCGTTGTTACATATCCAAACGCAGCGTACGAAATCGTTGAGCCAGCCAGACCGATCAACAACACGGGACGACGCCCGATGCGGTCCGAAATTCCGCCCCAGATCGGAGCAAACACCAATTGCATCGCCGAAAACGATGCCATCAGCAGCCCCAGTTCCAAACGACTGGCTCCGAAGGCGTCGGCGTAGCGCGGCAGTAACGGCAGGACAATCCCGAACCCAAGCAGGTCGATAAAGACCGTCACAAAGATAATCGCCAGCGGTGTTTTCTTCGAAGCGGGAGCAGCGTCTCCGTCTGTCATCTCATCACTTTCCGTTCACTTTGCAGAACCATCGCAGAACGTCAATCGGGTGGCACAGGTTGCTTGCAACCTGTGCGGCGAAGCCGCAGGAGGTCATTCAACACAAGCGTGGTTTATCTCTTGTCGCTTCGCGACACTGGTTGCAAGCAACCAGTGCCACCCAACTAAAACGTGGAATCGGTCCAACGATACCTGTTGAAGTTCAACCGCGGACCCACCACCACGCCAGCAGACACAGCAGGGGAAATCCGAGGAACATGATCAAAGCAGTGACCATCGTCGACCGTGAGCTATCGGGCCAGCGTCCCATCGTTCCACCATAAAAGCACCCCGGCCACTTACAGCAGTCGGGGTGCGAGATTTCGTATTAATGCCGCCGTGCGAAGTTCTTCACAGAGTGCGTCTCGACGCACCCTGCGAAATTTTACTCACGCTAAGACACTAAGTCGCTAAGGCAAAAGTTTCTTTGCCCTTAATTTCCTTCGCGTCTTAGCGACTTCGCGTGAGCCCCTTTTCATCGACTCAAGACCGCCTGATCAGTTCCCGAATCAATGCTTTCAGCCGAGCATCACCGAAGACCGATCCGACACTCATCACCCGATGACTTCAGGATCTGTTTCCGGAGCAGCGTCATTGGTCGGGTCGAACCATTCCGGTTTGAACTCGATTCGTTTCTTATGCTCCATCGCCAGGTTGCCGGTAAGAGCCATGATCGCATCCGCCATCGCAACGCGGCCGTTGCAGCGAAGTTCGTTCTTGCCGGTGCGAATGCAGTAGCACCAGTGCTCCATTTCTTCGCGGTAGCCTCGGCTGATCATCGGCCCCATGCCCTGTTGAGCCGTGTTGGCAGCAGCCGAAGGAGCAGCCGTTTCGTAGCTGTCCAGAACGGGGCCGCCGTCTTTGCTGCTGACCACCCAGCAACGCTGCTCGATTCCGCCCGGACTGTCTTTGCTGGCTTCCTTGTAAAGCAGAGCTTCTTTTTCCGTCTTCATAACGACCGTGCCGCGACTTCCAAAGACAGCCTCACCGTACGGTTCCCACCGGTTGGTATTCATCGATGAGTACGTCACCACGCTGACGTCGCGTTCGTGCGACAGCGTTTTAGCGTCGGCCTTTTTCGCGGCAATGTTCAGCGGATGAGTCGGGTGCGACTTTCCAGGAAATTCAAGCGTGACGAAAATCTGATCGTCAATATCGCGATCGTCATCCCACGCCGACTCGGGACCAACGCCTTCCATCCCGAAGAAGTTCTTGCCGCCGTAACCCTGAATCGCCAGCGGGTGAACCTTACCGAGAAAGATACTCGCCGCGTCCATCTGATGGCTGCCGAGTTCGGCGATGAGACCACCGCCGGTCGAGTTATAGAGGCGCCAGTCGATCAACTTACGAGCGGTCTCGTACCCGAAGTCTTTCAACTCGCCAGACTTTTCGAGCTTCGTCAGCAGGTCTTTATCTTCCTGCTTCGCTCCTCCCCATTTCTGCCACGCGTCGCTGTTCGGGAAACTGTTATTCCGGTGCCACTGAGCACGGATGAACTTGATGTCTCCCAGGAGACCCATCTGAGCCATGTGAGCGGCGTTGTCATAAAGCACGCTGTAATGTCGCTGATGTCCGACGGCCAGTTTCAGGTCTCGTTTATCAGCTTCGTTGATCATTTCCTTGCAGGCAGTGACCGTCTGAGCCATCAGTTTTTCGCACAGAACATGCAGCCCTGCCTGCAAACATTCGACGGCAACCGGAGCGTGCTGATTCAACGGCACGGCAATGACGACCGCTTCCAGACCGAGTGCATCTTTGTCTTTCAACAGGTCGCGATGATTGTTGTAGACCTTCACCTCGGACGCTTTGGCCTGGCCGAGGACTGCGTTGAGGCCACGCCGAGCGACCGGGTGGCTGCCCGTGAAAGTCCGCTCACGGTTTGCCGGTCGCAGATCGGCGATCGCGACGATTTCCATGTAGTCCGATGGGTGTTCATTAATCAGAACATTGCCTTCGTCGCCGGTTCCGATAAACGCAACGCGAACCGGGTCGCCCTTCAGCTTTTCGTAGCCGAAGTAGAACGCGCCGAGACCGGTACCGGCAGCGGCCGCTCCCTTCATGAAGTCTCGTCGAGAAACACCGACGACTTCATTGAAGTTGTCTTTACCGATTTTTTCCTGTTCAGGTGTCAGCAGCATTTGGATGCTCCTTGAACTGAGTATTGCCGGCGAGTTTTCGCAGCGTTCAGTTATCTAGTTAAGCGGAGGTTATTTATGAGATTTTTGGATTCCAGATCATCATGATCTTGATCGTGTTCCACTGGCTCCGCCAGTGGCTTATCGGGTGGCACAGGTTGCTTGCAACCTGTGCGGCGAAGCCGCAAGAGGTA
>CALDJX010000143.1 GCA_937899075.1 uncultured Planctomyces sp.
ATCGCGTCCGCACCAAAGACCCGCATCAACACGCGAAGTGACCGGATCGACCGAGTCCTGACTCATCGATTCATCGGTCTGGGAGTTTTCGCTGCGGTCATGTTTCTGGTCTTTCAGGCGATCTATACATGGTCCGGCCCGCTGATGGACGTCATCGATTCGGGCCAGAACGTTGTCTCGAATCTCATTTCCGCGAACGTCCCACCTGGCCCCATGCGCAGCCTACTGGCCGACGGTGCCGTCGCCGGTGTCGGCGGTGTGCTGATCTTTCTTCCTCAAATTGCTTTGCTGTTTTTCTTCATCGCCGTGTTGGAAGACTGCGGCTACATGGCACGCGCCGCGTTCGTCATGGACCGGCTGATGACAAAGCTCGGGCTCAGCGGTAAATCATTCGTCCCGCTGATGTCGTCGTTTGCTTGCGCGATTCCCGGAGTGATGGCAACTCGCGTCATCGAAAATCGCCGCGACCGCATGGTGACCATCCTGGTCGCTCCGCTCATGAGTTGTTCGGCGCGACTCCCGGTTTACATCCTGATGACGACAGCGTTCGTGCCACCTGATCTGTATTTAGGGGGTTGGGTATCGCTTCCGGAAATCGTCCTGTTTTCCATGTACCTGGTAGGGATCGTTGTGGCTGTGCCTGTGGCATGGCTGCTTCGTAAAACGTTCTTCAAAGGTGAAACGCCACCGTTTGTTATGGAACTGCCATCTTACAAGTGGCCGTCGTTCCGCATCGTGATGGCTCGCGTCTACGACCGCTCGAAAGCTTTCGTCGTCCGCGCCGGAACACTGATTTTTGCAACGACGATTCTCGTCTGGGCCGCTGGATATTTCCCGGCCGACCACACTGAACTCCATCAGCTTCAGTCTCAGATCGAAAACACCGAGGTGACAATTGCTCAATTGGAAATCCAGAACAACCAGGACGAAGTCGATGCCGCGAATGTGGAACGTGGCCAACTGGTCGAACGTATGAATCAGGTCAGCGGCGACCTGATAGAAGCCAGCTTCCTCGGAAAGATGGGGCACGCCATTGAGCCCGCCGTTCGGCCACTTGGCTGGGACTGGAAGATCGGCGTCGGAGTCATTGCTTCTTTCCCGGCCAGAGAAGTGATCATCGCCACGATGGGCACGATCTACAGCCTTGGAGGAGACGTCGGCGAGGACGACCCAAGCCTGGCAAAACAACTCAGTGCGGCGACGCACCCTGATGGCACTCCGATCTTCAACATCGCCGTCGCCTGTTCCATCATGGTTTTCTTCGCACTTTGTGCTCAATGCGCGGCCACCCTGATGGTCATCCGCCGCGAGACAAATTCCTGGCGCTGGCCAATCTTCACGTTTGTCTACATGACAACCCTGGCGTACGTCGGTGCCTTGATCACCTATCAGGTCGGCATGTTGCTGCTGACATAGAAAACGGCGTCATCAGGCGACGTCCTGGCCGGCGTGATTACGGCACCGTGGTCACCGAAACGGCCCGTTGCCCCCTTTCGACAGCTCAAAAAACACGCGTTCATTCGATCTGACATCGCTGCTAACATTCGAGGTCGCGGGCGAAACAGAAGTCACCAGGATCGACGCATGGAGGCGGGCGAGTGACCGGATCAGAACTCAACGCCAGGATGGATGAAGCCGCGTTTGCCTTTCGAGGCTACAACGTCACCAATCTTGGCCGCACGCCCGAACTGCTCGAACATCCCGCTTACGGACCAATCGTCGAAAAGCATCTCAAGGAAGCTTCTGAGATCTACACGGCGGCGACTCTACAGCGAGTCGACCTGGTCAAGCGAGTGCGGCTGCGAGAAGAAACCAGTCTGGAAACTTACTCAGAAGCCGTCAGTCTGATCACCGCCGCCGAAGCAGCTCAGCTCGAACTGCTCAAAGAGTTCTTCGGCATCGAATTCACGCAGGCGTCACGAGCCTTCGGATACAGCCTCGGCGAAATCAGCGCGTTAATCGCTGCAGAAGTCTACGAACCAGAAGCACTGCTCACTCCCATCCTGAAACTGGCAGGCGACTGCGTCGAACTTGCTCAGAACATTGGCATGGGCATCGTCTTTTCACGGGGACCAGAACTCGACGTCCCGGCCATCGAAAAACTCTGCGTTGAAACAACCGCGAAGAACCATGGCACCATTTGCATCTCCAGTTATGTTGCCCCGAACACCGTGCTGGTTCTGGGCCAGGGCGGTTCAATCGACCTCTTTCGCGAAACCATGAAAGAACGGTTCAACCGCGAGATTCATTTCAAAAAGAACCCTGACAAATGGCCGCCGATTCACACCGCCATCGTCCGTCAAAGAAACGTTCCCGACCGCGCCAGCGTGATGCTGGAAACAGTCCCCGGCGGCATGACAGCTCCGACGATCCCAATCATTTCGTGCATCTCGGGAACCGAATCCTACAACGATTACAACAGCCGACAGACACTCTACGACTGGGTCGATCATCCGCAGAAACTCTGGAGCGTCATCGAGCGTGTCCTGGCGACGGACATCCACACGCTCATTCATGTCGGCCCGGAACCGAACATTGTTCCTGCCACACTCAACCGCCTGAGCATGAACATCGAGTCGCAGCTTAACGCTCGATCATTTTCCGGCTTCGGGCTGCGAGCCGTCTCGAGCATCGTTCAGGGACGACCGTGGCTGGCGAAATACCTGTCGAAGAACGCTTCGCTCCTTCGCGCGCCACTGCTTGAACACGTCATCCTCGAAGACTGGCTGCTTGAGCACGCTCCGGCCGCCTGACACGCTTCGACATACTTGCGGCAGCTAAACGAGTTCCGGCATCGGCTGATGGTCGAGCAGATACTGCGGTCGGCCGGCCAGGTCATGCAGCTTGACGTTTTTCGCGTCGACGCCGAGGTTGCCGTACAGCGTGGCGAGTACCTCACCGAAGTGAACCGGACGTTCCACGGCTTCACCGCCGAGTCTGTCCGTCGCGCCGATCACCTGCCCGGTTTTCATACCGCCGCCAGCGAGCAAACCGCCGCCGACTCGCGGCCAGTGATCTCGGCCTCCGTCTTTGTTGATCCGAGGCGTGCGGCCAAACTCTCCCCAGGCGACAACTGAGACGTCGTCAGCAAGACCTCGTTCATGCAGATCTTCCACTAGCGTAGCGATGCCGCGATCGAAGATTGGCAGGTGTGTGTTCTTCAGGCCGCCGAAGTTGTCGCTGTGAAAATCCCAGCGACCGAAGTTCAACGAAACGACTCGGGCACCGGCTTCGACCAGACGTCGAGCCATCAGAAAGTGCTCAAGGTTTCTGGGGGCTCCGTCGCCGTAATTTTTGGACTCGCCTTTGCCGTAGCGTTCCCGAGTTTCCGGATCTTCTTTCGAAAGATCGAGTGCGTCCGCGAGGCGACTGGATGTCAGAATCCCGAATGCCTGCTGCGTGATTGTGTCGAGACCTTCCAGCGTTCCCGAAGCGTCGACATCGCGTCGAAGATTATCGAAGTTGGCCAGCAGCCCCTGTCGATCACCCAGACGGTCCATGGTGATCCCGTTAAGGACCATGTCCTTACGAGCCGGCCCGGAAGGTCGAAACGCGGCGTGAGCAATCCCCAGGTAACCAGGATGCCCCGGTGAGCCGTACGGCGGGTGGCCAGTATCCGGCGACAGACCAACGAACGGGGGAACGGATTCGTTCGTCGACCCAAGCACTCGGGAACTCACTGAACCGACCGACGGCCAGCCACCGGGCGGTTGATTCTGAGTCGTGTGTCCGGTGTAGCAGATAAACGAATCATGCGCTCCGCTGGGCGAACCAACGACGGATCGCAGCGGGACGAGCTTGTCCATGATCGCGGCCGTGCGCGGCATGTGCTCGGAAATTTCGATGCCCGGAACGTTCGTCGGAATCGGACGGAATTCGCCGCGGATCTCAGCCGGCGCGTCCATTTTCAAATCGTACATGTCCTGGTGCGAAGGCGCTCCGCACATGTAGATCATGATGACAGCTTTGTGCGAATTGCTTTGCCCGGACTGAGCATCAGCTCGGAGTAAATCAGCCAGCGTCAGGCCGCCAACTCCGAGAGCACCAATTCGCAGCGCATCGCGGCGCGAAATCTTATCGCAAAGGCGATGTTTGTTTCCGAGAAGCGTCAGCATGGCAGGACTCCGGGAGGAGCAAAGAGGAGGGAAAGCAGTCGCTGAGTTTCTTGCACTCGCTATTTATCGGCAAGAACCGATGGATCATCGTACCCGCACACGGAGAATCGCGTCAACGAGTGCTGATGTGTCCGCCTGAGTTCCAGCCTGAACTGACGACAATTCCGAAAATACCAGTTAGGGACGCATTTGAAATAACTTCCCATTTCGAACGAGCGATCCACGTCGTCCCCGCGCAGGCGGGAATCCAGTTTCTCGGGCCTTCTGGTTTCCCGCCCTGTCGTTTCTTCATAAGTAGAGAATTCAATATCGGCCCAACGGGCCAGCCCTTTGATAGCCCCGGACGTAGTCCGGGGTACGGAT
>CALDJX010000144.1 GCA_937899075.1 uncultured Planctomyces sp.
CGTAGTACGTGGCACAGGTCTTGCGAAGATCTTTGAGTTGCCACGGCTCTTCCTTGCCGGATTCGATGTTCAGCCGAGGTTTCACTCCCGCGAGATCGCAAAGCAGACGAAATCTCGTATTCGGGCGGGAACTGCCGCCGGAAAATACCGGAGCGTTTGGGTCGAGATCATCCGGCATGATACTTCTGACATGTGCATGAACCGTACGATTCATGGGGCGATAGAACGTCTTGCCTGTCTTGACGCGACGATAAAAGATCCATCCCCATCGCGATTGTCTCTTCGCATGACCGTCGGGCGATTGATGGTCCCATGATATATGGCGCCAGAGGATCGGTTCATGGAATTGGTGCGGATTTCCAGATCGTTCCAGTATCCAGACCGTAATTGAAGAACAGGACAAGTGCCGCTCGCCAGTGTCGCCCCACTGATAGCGGAAGGTCCCAGCCTCGTGGTCGAGGAATGTTGTACGTAGCGAAGTACAAAGCATTGAGTTCCGGTTTGGCGAGATAGTGCAGTCCGGCAACGTCACGCTGCGGCCGTGGCTGAGGGAAACGCGGAAGCGACTCGATCAAATCCTGCTCCCACGCCCATGAGATCACCGCTCGCAGATTCTCACGCGCCTTGTTGGCTGTGCGTTCGGGATTGGCGCCTTCGTCCAGAACGGCATGTTCGTGTACCCAGTCAAGGAATTCCCGGATGACTCGACGCGTCAAATCTTCGACGGGCACTCCACCACCCCAGCGGTTCCATTTCCTTAACGTCGCAAAATGTTCATCACGGCTTCCCTGCGACAGACTTCTGGCACGGACGTAGTTTTCGACAGCGGACTCAAGGTTTGTTGACATCGGCAGGCTCCCGAGCCGCCAACCTGTGCGTCATGCTGAATCCAGTCCGTCGACCGCTCTGTTGTGCATCCTGCCGGACATCCCGTCAGCGTATGGTTGAAGATTCAAGACAGAGCATTCTGCCAACTCGGTCCGGCAAACGTCGAGCCGCACATCTGGTGTGTCGATCCATAGAGCTCAGTCACGGTGACACAATCTGTAGGTCAATCAGTCAGCCCTCTCGGGCAACACGCTTTGCGAATCTGCTCCGGTCTGGTCGACCGACGCCGCGAAAACTGACTACAGGTGCGATCGAAGAAGCGCCCTGAGCGCCCTCAATGGGACGACAGCAGCAGTGTACGGTACCCAAATCAACTTGCCGGTTGGCGATCAGGCCGGACCACGTAAACAAGCCAGTGAAACTGCAGCTGGTTAATCAAACTGATACAGGATGGATTGGGCCTTGCCCCAATGATTTGAAAGCGCTGCCGGATTTTGGGGATCAGCCGAGCTGGCCGATCGCTTGAAATACAGTCGCCTTCCCTTATCCTGGACGGTGCTTTGATGTCTTCTGAACTGAATTCATAAATGGAAATTTCAATGCCTCACCGATCACCTTGGATTCTCTTCGCAACATGCTTGTTAGCTCTGGCAACGACGAGTGTCAGTGTCGCAGCCGACAAGTCGACTCGCCGTGCGGCAGCGGAACAGCAGCCATCTGGTGGACCGCAGGACTTCGACGCGATTCTGAAGAAGTACGTCGATGGGGAGTACTTCAACTACAAAGAACTCAAAGCCAACAAAAAGGACCTCGCCCGGTTTGAACGATTCATGGAATGGCAGGCCAATGCCAAAGTTAAATCGATGTCACGTGAGGATCAGATCGCGTTTTACATCAACGCATACAACTCGTGTTCGATCAAGGCCGTGCTGGATCATTACCCGGTACACACGCCGCTCGACGTCGCCGGCTTCTTCGACAAGCTGAAGTTCAAGGTCGGCGGCGAAATGCTGAAACTCGGCGGCTCTGACGGAGATTCGATGGAGTACGACCGGCTGATCTCCAACTACAAGGACATGCGGGCTCACTTCGCCGTCGTTTGTGCGGACCGCGGCTGCATGTCGCTTAAGCCGGGAGCCTACACCGGAAAAACACTGGATCGGGACCTTGAGGCAGCGGCAAAGCGATTCATTGGCGACGAGCGGCACTTCAAAGTGGATAAGGAGAAGAAGGAAGTCCACATCTCCAAAATCTTTGAATGGTACGGCCCCAAGTTCCTTAAAGACCCCCTGCGACCGGTACCGAAAGAAAAACCGGAGCTGTATCTACTCAGCTGGGTCGATGCCGATGCGCGCAAGTTCCTGCTCAAGGGGGACTACACGCTGAAGATCATCGAATGGAGTTGGACGCTCAACGAAAAAGCCAAATAGACCTTTCGGTGCTTCTCCGGACGGTCGCTCGCTTCTTCGCTTGAGCACCGTCCGCCTTTTTGGCCATACTTCGGCGCGATCGACGTTTTGCCGTCGCTCCGAGGAGGGGGAATGCATGGCACTTCTGCGCTCGTTGAAACTGTTCGGACTGGCTTCTTTGTTGCTCGTTGCCCTGCTCGCCGTAAGTCATCAGTCAGCTGTCGCGGACGATCGCAGCGACACGGCACTCGTTTCTGCCGATGATCCTTCGGTTGAGCAAACGGCTTTGCCGACCGATGCGGCGGAATCCTCGCTGCTGCAGACAGCCTTCACAACGAGCGATCTTTGGACGTCCACAGACGGCGCAACAGTTACCGAATCCCAAGCACCGGGCTGTCGCAGCGATGGATGCTCGATCGGCTGCAACTCGCGTTGCCCGTTAATGGCAGCTCTGGAAGGACGCGAGACTGTCTTTGGTGACGGCAACCTGATTGATCAGGCGTTTGAAGGTGCTCTCGGTTGGAAGAATGATCTTCCGGTCCCGATCAAAGCGGGAGCCTGGCACTGGTACGCCTGGGACCTCACGGGTAACGACGCTGGCGGTTACGGAATTCCCGGACTACGCGGCACTTACTGGTGGGAGATCATCGCCGATCCGACCTGGGAACTGGAGAACGGTACGAAGGTCGGCGTCCACTCGAATCTGCGGCTTCGTGACGGCGATAACTTCCGTTCGTTTTTTGACAGCAAATTCTGGTTCTATGAACTGTACGCTCACGTCTCGACGGACGAACTCGGCACGCTCAAAGGCGGTCAGATCTGGAAGCGGTTCGGTCTCGACTGGGACGGCGTCTTCTTCGGCAACACGGCGTACTTTGATGGCTTCAAGCTCGATCCGGATTACGGCGTGTCATGGGAGAAGACGACGCAGGTCGACGACAATCTTTCCGTGGACACGTTCGCGCAGTTCTTCTTTCACGAAGACGGCGTCAACGGTTCGTTCGGCGGGGGTGATGCAGAAAGTTCCGGCCTGCTGACCGAGCGAAATACCGGCGTCGTTCGCGTCGTTCCAACATGGACACTGTGCGACGACGCGAAACTGTCGCTCGGACTGTCCGGACTCGTCGGCCAGATTGATAGCAAGAACTCCGCGATCATTGACGACCATACGACGAGTGCCTGGGCCGTCGATGCCACCTACGCGAAGAACGACTGGAAGGTTTTTGGCGAGGTGATGCAGTCATACGGTGTGATCAATCAGGCACGCTACGTTTCCGGCGGCGACAGCAATCGCATCACCAATTTCCTGACGGGTGCCCACTACAAAACCGGGCCGGTCCTGTGGCGAGCGTCCTACTCGCTGGGCATCGACGACAATCCCTACGCCACCGACAGCCTGGTGGTCGCCGGAGCCACGATCGATCTGACGAAGTACGTCGACCTCTATATCGAGTACGTGAACCAGCAGGTCGACAACAACGCCACAGGAAATCATGTCGAGTTCTTCGACTCGCTGAACTTCATCATCTACTGGTCGTTCTGACGCCTTTCTGGAGCGACCTTGCCGGCTTGTATTCCCGCTTACGGAACGCCAACCTGTCGTGATATCTGATGGCACCGTCATTGTTCGACGGTTGTCCTTGCGCGCGTTTCAGACTTGGTTGTTTCATGTATCGAGTGAACGAAGCCGGCTCGTCTCTGATCGAGTCGTGCCGTGAAATTGCGACTAACGGCGTCGCTTCGGCGGCGATTGACGTTGATACTCAGGCTCAGTTTCCCGAGTCAGCGATCCGGTCGCTGGCCGACGCCGGACTGCTGGGACTGACGCTGCCCGCCGAAGTCGGCGGCAAAGGTCAGACGCCCAGCGCGTTCGCAGCGGTGGTCGAAGAGCTGGCTCAAAGCTGCGCCTCAACGGCGATGATTTACGTCATGCACATTGCCAGTACGCAGGCGATCGCCGCGTCGTCCACTTTCGGAAATCGCGACGCGCTGCTGACCGACATCGCCGCCGGTCAACATCTCACCACGCTGGCGTTTTCCGAACGAGGATCGCGGTCGCAGTTCTGGGCTCCGGTCTCGCGTCTGGAAGAGTCAGCGGATGGCGGATTTGTGACAAGTGCTCAGAAGTCGTGGGTCACCTCGGCGTCGTACGCGGACTCGTACGTCTCCAGTGCTCAGATGCCCGGTGCGGCCTCGCCACTGGAATCGGTGCTGTACCTCGTCGATCGCAAGGCTGAGGGGGTTCAGATCGAAAGCGGGTTTGATGGACTGGGCCTGCGCGGCAACGACTCGTCGCCGGTCACGCTGGACAATGTCAATGTCCCGGCCAATCGGCTGCTGACCGAACTCGGAGCCGGTGCCGGCATGATGCTGGAAGTCGTGCTGCCGTGGTTTTCGGTCGGCACCGCCGCGATGGCCAACGGGCTGTGTCGAGCGGCGGTCTCAGCGACGGCCGGACATCTCGCGGCCAGCCGGTTCGTGCACCAGGACAGCGCGCTACGTGACCTGCCGACGCTGCGGGCGCGACTGGCTGAAATGAGCCTGCAGACCGAACAGTCGCGAGCCCTGCTCGCTCACACCGCAGCCGCCATGGAACAGCCCGATGAGCAGACGCCGCTGTTCGTTCTGCAGTCGCGACTGGCGGCGATTCAGGCAGCGACCGATGTTACCGATCTGGCTATGAAGGCCTGCGGCGGAGCGGCGTTTTCGAAACAGCTGGGCATTGAACGGCTCTTCCGCGACGCGCGAGCCGGATGGGTGATGGCACCGACGGCCGACCACCTGAAGGAGTTCGTCGGCCGAGCACTGACGGGCCTGCCGCTGTTCTGAAAGATCAATTACCGAGCGGGCAGTTGCTCGCTTCAGAAGACAGAAAACCGTGCGGACGCTGGCTGGAGCCCGACCGCTCAAAGGTTTAAGGAAGACACATGGCAGCGGACGAAACAATCCTGCTCGGCGCAGTCGCCTACGATCCAAAAGTCGTCGCGATCTGGGAGGGCATTCGCGACTACTTCAACGACTCGGGCGCACCGTTCGACTTCGTGCTGTTTTCGAATTACGAGCGGCAGGTCACGGCGCTGCTCGCCGGGCATGTCGACATTGCCTGGAACACACCGCTGGCTCACGTCCGCGTGCAGCATCACACGCAGGGCAAATCGCTCTCGCTGGGCATGCGCGATTCCGACCAGGACTTCCACAGCCGCCTGATCGTGAGAACGGACTCGGGCATTCAGGGACCCGGCGACCTCGCGGGCAAGACGCTGGCTGTCGGCAGTCGCGATTCAACGCAGGCCCGCATCCTGCCGCTGCATTTTCTCAAGCAGGCGGGCGCGGACCTCGACGAAGTGACGCTGCTGCCGTTTGACACTGACGTCGGCAAACACGGCGACACCGGCACCAGCGAAATCGACGTCCTGGAAGCTCTGCGCAACGGCGACGCTCAGGCCGGCACGATCGGCGATTTGATCTGGGTCCTCGAACAGACGGCCGGGCACATTGACACAGGTCTCATCCAGTCGGTGTGGACATCGCCGGGATTCGATCATTGCATGTTCGACGCGCTGCCGGATCTCGATGCTGCAAAGATCGAGCGATTCACTATGGCTTTGTTCGCGATGACCTGGGACAACCCTGCGCATCGTCGGCTGCTGGAACTCGAAGGCCTCAAAGAGTGGATGCCGCCTCGTGAAGAAGGCTACGAAAGCCTGCGGGCAGCCGTCGAAGATCAGAGCTATCCGATATGAGTGGTGCCGAGTCAACAGCTGCTGTCGCGATTGACGCGGGCGACCTGCCGATGGGCGGCGGTCTGCTGGCACTCCTGCGGCCCGCGCTGCAACTGCTCGAACCCGGCGGCGTCCTGGCCGTCAACTCGTTGCGGGACGGTCTGCAGGATGACCTGTCCGTCTGGTGCAAGGTGCAGCGTCACGAGTATCTCGGTCACGACCCGGCAACCGGTGCGGACGCTTCGACAACGACCCGGCACCTGCTGCGTCGAGGCAACCTGTCCATTGCGCAGGGCCATCGCGAAACCGATATGCGTCTGGCATCGCAGGATGGCCGACTGTCTGCCGAGCAAGTTCTCTCGGCGGTGCCGATGCCTCAGGACGCAGACGCGACCAGCGGTTTCGCCCCGCGCGGAGCACAGGTCGAACCGGGCGGACCTCGCTATCCCTTCGATCTGGTCAACCGGGATCACGTCGCTCCGCCGGAAGTCGCCAGGCTCTACGATCAGGCCGTCGAGTCTCAATGGGACGCCAACCGCGACATCGCCTGGGACCAGCTTCCGTCACACGATCCGGATCTCGAACGGGCGCTCGACCAGGTCTTCACGTTCCTCGCGGAGAACGAACTCTCAGCGCTGTACGTGCCGTCGCAATTCGTGGCGCGCATCCATCCGGCCTACGCCGAAGTGGCGATGTTTCTGTCGACACAAATGGCTGACGAGGCGCGACACATCGACGTGTTCCTCAAGCGAGCCCGTTCCGGCGGCGGCGGACTGGGTGTCTCCTCCGCCACGACGTCGCAGTCGCTGCTGACACTGCTCGAACTGACCGACTTCACGGAAGCGGCGTTCCTGCTGTCGGTGCTGGGCGAAGGCACGTTTCTTGATCTGCTGCGATTCATCGAGGATCACGCTCCCGACGAAGTCACCGCTGACATCGTCCGGCGAGCCCGCAACGACGAAACCCGTCACGTCCACTTCGGGCAGGTTCACGTACGGCACGCACTGGCTCACGACACGAGCCTGTACCAGCGACTGGAAAACGCCGTCCGCCGCCGAGCCACCGCGATGGCCGGAGCCGGCGGAGTCCCCGACGCCCTGCAGGACGGCCTGACGATCCTCGCCGCTGGCAGCACGTCACCGCCGGCCGTCGCCCGAGGCCACGACGCCTTCCGCGAGTTACTCGACGAAATGCACCGCAACCGGACCAAACGCCTGGAACACGCCGGTTTCACTTCCGAACAGGCACAGACGCTTTCGGAACTCCACACGCCCAATTTCATGTGACTCGCGGATCGCGACACTGAACGTCGCCAGTCTGCTTTCACACCGATAACTCGCTGCAGTAAGTTCCTCGCCCACACCGACATAAGCCGCAAGGCCCCGCACTTTCAACCTACACCCGTTCGGCGCGTCTTTGTTCGCCACTGACGTCTTTGTTGTCCGTAACCACGTAACGGTGAAGCCTTCCGACTCACTGAACAAAGTGATTCGGCACTCGCCAGGAATCGCATCCCGAGCGCAGTCAAAGTGATTCATTCGCGATTTGCTTCGTGACGTCGGTCTGCGCGACCGGAGCAGTTTTTGGATGAAGCCAACGCAAAGTTTTCGACTATTTCGGCGTCAGGATTTGCTCAGAATCGAGTGTTGAATTGGGAGCGGATCAGCAACTTAGCAGTTTGACTCAATTGTCGTGGCGGGTTATCTCCAAGCATCAATGATCGAACGTGCGAGACCAAAGATTTCGACCTGGCACATAAGAGTTGCAATCACGACCGCTTTACGTGAATCAAAAACGCAATAAAGGTTCTGTTCGCGCCCTCTGAAGCCGGCGCGAACAGAACCTTGATAGCGTTGTTTTCCACTTCTACAGTTGCGCCAATGGGTTAAACGAATTGCTAATTCGTCGAGTAGCGGGTGGTTGGTACTGACAGCAGGATTTTGCAGCGAATACGGCTTTATTCCTGAATCTTCCCATCCACAGATTGCGGACAACGGTTAAATCGGCCGGATGTCTCGTGAGGTCTGCCGATGCACTGGCAAGGACGACAGATTCGGCAAACGTCTTTCGATTTTGCTCCAAATTGCTGGTGTGTCGATCGCTCTTCAGCACGTACCAGGCTGGAATCTGCAGCTTCTACTTGATCGTCTCACCGATTTCTCAATCGACATCCCAAAACGAATATTGCCCAACACTTTCGTCTCTCACGAGGCATCGCTCGCGGGATGCGAATCGGCCACGGTCGTAGACGAGCAATGCGCTCGCGGATGACGGATTGCCTGAAGGTTCGAAGTAAGCTTGAATGTCGCCTTGATGTTGCAGGAACGACTTTACCGCCGGCATTTTCGTGAGATTGAAACAGTCTCTCTTATCATGTCATTCGTTTTCTGAAGAGACTGGCACTGATTCAACACGATGCCCGTTTTGAGCGGTGAAACCGCGATGCGCGAGGCAGTTGGTCCAGCGAAAAGTCGCGAAATATCATTCCCGACACTGATCTGCGTTCCGAATCAGGTTTTCGTCTGTAAATTCAAGGGAGACTCGATCCAATTGCGAGCTCGCAGCATGTGTCGACACGCGGCAGCACAGCGGCACGGCAGCAATTTTGCTTTCGTGTACGTGAAACGGCTCAAATCGCTCCAAGCTTGCTTAAAAAACGACAAAAACGGGGCATAGTTAAGCGAGGAAAGAGTTAACTCTCATAAACATGGCTGTCTGTATTTCGAATTCCAGCGAGCTCGTGACTTTCTCTGATAGTGCACGTACTGAGTTCGATGCCGGATGTCATCGAGCGACAGCACAGGATGCAATCGATGAGTGAACCGAAGAAACACAACTCGCTTAGTTGGGTCATTCCGCGACCACAGGAAGTGATTGCACATCTGCCGTTGCAATACCAGTGGGAATTTACCCGTCGACATGCCTATTACGTCATGTTCTGGGCCCCGTCAGAGATGCACGTTCTCAATCAGCTCTCAGACGAGCCGATTGAGGAATACGTCAGGGAGATTTCCAAAATCATTCTCGCGCAAATCGGAGTATCGAGCCCGACGATCCCTCCCGACCGCGAATGGAACGACATTGCTCCCGGCGATGAGTGGTCGCCCTGGACATCTGGAGCGCTCGGGCGAATCGGTCTCAGGGGACTGGCATCGGCTCTCGTGACAACACAGTCGAAGGATACGCTCAAGAGCCTGTCCCTCCTGCTTTGGGATGCATCACAACTTTCAGAATCAGACATCACTGGTCAATACAGGTTGCTGAGACGAATCACTGAAGGCGACTACCCGGGATTCGACTCGCTACTGCCGAAACTGATCGTGTCCATCAATCCTGCAAGTTCCGAGGCGGCGATTAAGTCTGCGATCAAGACAATCGTACGAGACTACCGAGACGAATCCGGGATGCCGTCAACACGAATCCGCGCCGACAAGTTCGACGAATATCTGCGTATCTGGGACCTCCGGGAAGGCTGGAACGGCGGCACCTATGAAGGATCGAAAGCAAGCAAGCTCGAACAGATCGCAGTCGAAACAGGCAAGAACGTGAGTACAATTCGAGACCACTACAAGGCAGCATTCCGCCTGATCACCGGACAGGAATACTCGCCAGAAATCTATTACCAGGTACTGAGATACTTTCAGATACTCGGACTGATTGGCTCGTCCGATGGTCCGAAACCACGACGAGCCGGACGAACGAAGAGTGTCGCAGGTGTCAATGAGAGTGAATTGTCGGTCGACGCAAACACACTTGCAAACGTTGCTGCGCGTGCCAATGGGATTCTTGACGAAGACGACAACAGAATAATCATCGAGGCGATTCACAGCGACAAATCGACCGCTGACATTGTTGCTGAGTTTGACCTCGAGCCGCATGTGTTTGGTCTGATTGAAGACTTTCGGGAACGACTTTCCGAATCGCCATAATCCCGCGGTCTGTCTGAATCTTAGACACTGGCCCTGCGTCGCCCTTTTTGGCGATTGAAGAACAACGCACGAATCCTCGGCCTGTCCTGACGCGACCGCGTCGTGGCGGTGACTATCCGTGTCCTCAGGGTTCCGAAAAACCAACTGACGTTTGCGCCACCGATTTGCGCCGAAATAAGCCACCCCCTTATCCCGCAACTCAAAGAAGTGAGGACTTTCCGAACTTCAGTTGAGTGTAGCGAGATACAGCATGGCGAAATCTCAGGCGGAATCGAAACCCGAGCAGTTGCTGACGATCAAAGAGTTCAGTCAGCAGTCCCGGTATTCGGTGACACAGATTCGACGGCTGGTGAATGCCGGACGGATTCCTTTTCTCCAACCGGGCGGTCGCGGCGGAAGACTGCTTTTCCAGCCCGGCGCGCTGCTCTCGGCTCAGGAGCCACACGAACCGCTGTGTGCTGAGCCGAAGGTCCGTCCAATGAGTGGGCGGAAACCGAAATGGACGGATCAATAAAAAAACATTCTGAGGAGTCAACAATGCCCGCGCGAAAGAAACATGACCATCTGAACTGCCACTACTTCAAGTGGCGACTTTTTCAAAGGAATGGTGTCTGGTATGCGGACGGTCGCTTCGAGAATTTCAACCTTGGAAAGCACTCACTCGGCACAAGAGACCGCCAGGAAGCTGAGGCCTCCCTCCGCAAGCTGGACTACCGCAAAGCAATCGAGCACGGCCTCGCACGAGACACCGGTGTGGACCCAGACAAACGGCTCGAAATTGGACGTGGCTGGGAGCTTTATCTTGAGTCGTGTGAACGTCCCGAAGTGATGGGAGGAGTTTCTCGGAAGACTCTCAACAAGTACAAAAGAAGTGGCGTTCTTCATTCCGAATTCTGCCGAACCGGAAGAATTCGATACTGGGACGATTTTGGTAAGGACCAATTGCAAGCGTACGGCCGCGACCTGAGTCCTCGCTTTGCCGATCGGTCCCTGTACTTTGAACTGACACAGATCAAGAGTGTGCTCAACTGGCTGATGGACGAAAAACATCTGCCGCGCGAGGCCGGCTTCCGATTCCCTCTCTCAAAACCAGATGGCTCTGACACCTGCTGTTACACACGTGAGCAGGTCCGGGCGATGCTCACATTGTGTGATCGAAACGTCGACCTGGTATGGCTCGGAAATATTATTCGAGTCCTCGTCTTTACCGGCCTGAGGATTGGCGAACTTGCGGGTTTGCGATGGACTGACATCGACTTCGAAGGAAACGCCA
>CALDJX010000145.1 GCA_937899075.1 uncultured Planctomyces sp.
AAGAAAAGTTGTTGCGAGCCGCTCGGATGTTCGAACGCGAAACGGACTGGCACACAAAGCGTCCGACATTCAGCTAGTCATACCATCTGGAAACCCGACGCGTGAGCGAGGGACCATACAATAATTCCTCGCTCACGCGTCGGGTTATGATCTCAAGACGGCACAATCTCAGACGAGAGTCGACATGGAATTCACACCGATCATCGGACTCGAAGTTCACGTTCAACTTCTGACGAAGTCGAAACTGTTCTGCGGTTGCGCGAACCTTTTCAATCCGGACAATCCCAACGTGCAAACGTGTCCGGTGTGCATCGGCCTGCCGGGTTCACTGCCCGTGATGAATCGGGAAGCGTTGCGACTGTCTCAGAAAACGGCGATGGCGCTGAATCTGAACCTGGCGAACTTCACCAAATGGGACCGCAAGCAATATTACTACCCGGACCTGCCGAAGGCTTATCAGATCAGCCAGTTCGATTTGCCGTTCAGCTACGACGGTTGGGTCGAGGTTACGCTTCCATCGTCTGGTGAAACCACAAAAGTAAGGCTGATCCGAGCTCATCTTGAAGAAGACGCCGGCAAGAATATGCACGATGAGTCTGGCCGCGGCGGCGACAGCAAAGTCGACCTCAACCGAACCGGAACTCCGCTGCTGGAAATTGTTTCGGAACCGGATATCCGATGCGCCGAAGAAGCTCGCGTGTTTCTGGAAGAGTTGCGACTTCTACTTCGGTACATCGAGGTTTCCGACTGCAACATGCAGGAAGGCAGCATGCGGTGCGACGCCAACGTCAACCTGCACGTTCATGAAGATGGCGAGAAGATTCCGACGCCGATCGTCGAAGTGAAAAACCTGAACAGCTTCCGCGGTGTCGAAGCCGCGATCGAGTTTGAAATCAAACGACAGGCCAAGGCCTGGGAAACCGATCGCAAACGGATCGGCGATGTTCCCAAGGAAACTCGCGGTTGGGACGCCGACCGCGGACAAACCGTCGCACAGCGAAGTAAAGAAGACGCGGCCGACTACCGGTACTTCCCCGATCCCGACCTGGTGCCCGTCACAACGACCGACGAACAACTCGACGCCATTCGTGCGACGTTGTGTGTGTTTCCCGCCGATCGCCGCAAGAGCTACGTCAACGACCTTGGACTTTCGGAATACGACGCCTGTGTGATCGTTGATCAGGGCCGAGAATATGCCGACTACTTCGACGAAGTCAGTTCGGTCTGTGGTGACGGCAAGCAAGCCGCCAACTGGTTGACGCAAGACGTCCAGCGCGAACTCAACGATCGCAAGATCGAGATTACCGATTTCGCCATTTCGGCGACCGTCCTGGGAACCGTTCTTCAGAAAATCGTGAAGGACGAGATCACGATCAAAAGCGGTCGAGAAGTCTTCACTGAACTGCTCACGCTGGCCGACGACGGAGTTGATGTTTCCGCCAGTTCTGTCGACACGATCATCGCTGACAAAGGACTCGGCAAAGAGCAGGACACCGGCAAGATCGACGCCGCGATTCAAGCGGTGATCGACAACGAACGAAACACCAAAGCGGTTGAAGACGTCCGCTCAGGAAAGCAACAAGCGGTCGGACCATTGATCGGTCAGGTCATGCGGGAACTCAAAGGCGCCGACGCCGGCTCCGTCCGGCAGATGATCATCGACAAGCTGACATCCTGACGCCCCGAAGAAGCCGCAACGTTCGCGGCACCTTCGAGGCGATGTCGCTTCGGCATGACTAGCGCGAAGGAACTGGCGGCTTGCCAGGGCCTTCCGGTTTCGGCGCAGGGCGTTTGCTTCTGACGCCGTAGTCATTCATGAGATGGTGCAACGTCGATTCGAATCGTTCCATTCGGTAAGCCAGGTCGTGGCGGTGATAATGGTTTCTCGATGACCAGTGCCTGATGTCGTCTTCGACGTGATGGAACAGCCGATCCATATCGTGCAGGTCTTCCGCGATGTGGTCCTCATGGTCCGTTCCTCGGTGAGCGTCGTCGTGCGCAAGATCGTGAATGTGGATGCAGTCTTCGAGCACCGTGTACATCTCGCGGTAGGCCTCACGATAACCTGGCTCATGCTGATAATTGTTGTACAACTCCCAGCAGATCGAATTTGCTTCCCGCCGCAGCCGATCGGCCAGCGTATCTACATGACGTCTCTCGCCGAACGTCGACAGCGTTCGTTCGTGAGCATGACTGGACTGAGCGAAGGCACTGCTGCCTTGCTGAAGACCAAGGACGGCGACAACGGCAATCGTGAATAGATGCTTCATTCTTCTGACCCTTTGTGGTGACAGGATTGGGGAATTGTTGCTCGGGCTCATTTGTTCCGTGTCTCCAGCGATTGGCTGAAGTCTTGAGCGACCGAGCGGTACAGCGGGCCGGATCGAACGCAGCATGAATGCCACTCGCGAGGCTCTGCGACGCAAGTCACTACCTGAATGAAGCTTACGATTTATCGCGGGTTCGACAGTCGTAATTTGACATGACGTCGCGTTGAGGGCGCATGTAGTGAATCTGACTACTTTTCAGCAGCTTCGGGCAGCTTTCGATTGCCAACAGATTTTTTCACCGCGAACAACTCAAACACTAGGAGAGGCACCAGCCAGCTTGTCCAGGCTGTCATCGGGTAAGTCCATTCTCCGTCGATGTCTGTGACGATGAAGAATCCGGCCGTCAGACGCAGCACGACGGCCGAGCACAGCAGGATGTAGCATCTCGTCATCCAGCGACGATGCTGTGCAAACTTCCTTTGGACGGCGGATCGCCAGCCCAACCAGACGCATGCTCCTGTTGCCACCGCCAATGATGCAAAGCCGACTCCGGCGACGATTCCCGTTTCGGCGTGTATGGCCATCCAGGTTCCGCTTGGAGTTACCATCAGCAGGACAAGAGCAACCTGAATGCGCCCAAGGTAGCGATGCCATTTTGGAAACTGCTTTCGCGAGCGATCGCTCAGAAGAAACATTCCGAGGATCAACGTCAAAGGCCCGGCAGCGATGTGCGTGTAGAATGCCCATTGGTACGCGCCGAAAAAATACGAGTCTCGATCGAGCAGAAAGTCGGAATCGAAATTTGGCGGCAGGTAGTCGCGATAGTTCATCACGACGGTCAGCGTGACCTTCAGAATCAGCAGGCAGACCACTGCCGTTAGAACAGCCTGCGTTCTCTCTTTAGTGACGTTCTTGTTCTCAGGCTGACCGGTTTGCACGAAACTATCACTCAGCAGGTTTCAGGTTCACGAGCAGAATTCCGATCGCGACGGCGATGCCGGAAACGAACAGCCACGGCGACACAGGGTCTCCTCGCAGCAGCACGGCGAACAGAATCCCGAACAGCGGCGTTGCAAAACTGAAAACCGCAATCTTTGACGCCGAGTGCTTTCTTAAGAGTCGGGCCTGGATCGCAAAGCACAGACCCGCGACGGCGATGCCCTGGTAAGCGATGCCAGCCAGGGCGGCTTGCGTCTTTGCGTTGTGCAGATCTTCGAGGATTGAAAAGCGGAATCCTTCGATGGTGAAACCCCAGATTGCAAACAGCACGGTGCCAAACACGGCGTGCCAGAAAACGAAACTGTCCGGGTGGATGCTGCCGACCGAGTGTTTTGTGTAAGCAATCTTCACAGCAAGAATGAGAGCGCTGAGCATTAACAGCAGGTCGCCGTCCAGCGACGCGCCCTCAACGACAGTTTCCGCGTCCGGACGAGCAGTGGTCGCCAGAATCAAACCGACTCCCAACGCAGCCAGAACGAGACCGATGATCAGTCTGATTGAAAGCCGTTCTGACTTTGTGACAAAGTGATCAATCGCGACCAGCCAGAAGATGAACGTGTTGATAAAAATCGTACCGTGCGACGCGTTCGACCAGTGAATCCCCAGTGTGAAAAGTCCGATCTGGAAAAACAGCAGGACGCCACCAATCAGCGGCTTACGAAGTTCCGACCATGTCAGCTTCAGGCTGGTGCCGTGCAGCATCGACCAGAAAAACATGAACACAATCGCGACGGCGAATCTCAAACCGGCGACAGATACTGGCGGAATCAGGTCCGTCGAGAATCTGACTGCTGTCGGAGTGCCCGCCCACAGAACGACCGTCAGCAAAGTCAGCAGGACTGTCGATAGCGTCAGCGGCTGATTTGAGCGATGTTCGGAGTTCATGCACCACGATCTACGACGACGGAGTATCAGAGGCTCGCGGCTTGCGACGGGCTCCTCGAGACCAGTGTCGGATGCCTCGCTCGTTGATTGATTTCAGAACGATGTACCAGGACGCGGCCACGACCGAGCCAGCGATGCCGAAGGCGATCCACGCGTACATTCTCAGAGTGGCCTGAAGTTCGAAAACCGGTTTCAGGACATCCGAGCGACGTTCCTGGACAATCGCCGTCCAGTCCGTTTCTCCTACTGACGAGAACGCAGCCAGCCATTCACCGCTCGAACCGTCGGGGTCAATCGTCTGCATCGGGTCTTCGTAATGTTCCAGGCGGACTGCTGTATCGCCGGCCGTTCGGATTCGTTGCAGAGTGGCCTCGGGGATCGCCACATCCTCGGTCAATTCAAAACTCGGCGGCGAACCGGGCGGGGCCTCTTCATCGGGAGTTTCACCTGAATCGAGACTGGCTAGTTGCGAGTGGTCGAGCAGCCTCCCGTTTCTGTGATCAGCCAGGGCAATTGTTCTGGCGACTCCGTTGCTTCCGCGAATACTGCCTCGGTATTGCGAGAGCAGTTGTTCGAGATGTGTCGTACGGGCGAGGACTCCGATGATGTTTACGTTGTCCTGATCCCAGACAGGCACTGACAGCGCCACCATGTTTCGGAAAGTTGACTTCGATTCAAACGGCAGCGAGATATACGGCTGCTGAATCGGGCCGGTGCCCTTCGGCGCCTTGCCTCGTTCGTATTCGATGCTGTGTCCATGAAAATAGTCGCGGTACGAAAAATCTTTATCGATGACCGCAGGGTCGAAGCGATTTCGCCATCGCTGAAAGCCTTGGGTGTCGACAAAGAACCAACTCGTATCAAGTTGCCGATTCCGTTTTCGACGACGTTCGTCGACGTTGCTGCGGGTCTCGTTGAGCAACTTTTGAAATGCCTGTCGGTCGGACCAGGCAGTTCCCTCGGCATGTTCAATGGCTCGACGCAGATTCAAATCAGACGCGACTTCGATCAGTTCATCCAGCCGGTCCTGAAGTTCTTTCTCGACGCCGGACGCCAGAATCGTCACTGAGATGACGTCGCTTTCCAAAGCTCGCGCGGTCAGGTTGTCGCCGGTTGTCGAAACCGCACTCTGAATCGACCGCGACGCAAACAGGAACATTGCGAGCAGAATAACGGCCGGGCCGATTCCCCCCATGGCGACCAGCGGCTGAACTCGGCGCTGCCTTTCGCGGATGTACAAAACGTCGAGCACGGCTTGCGCGTTTGAGTAGCGTCGTTCAGGATCAAGGTGCAGGCAACGATCGACTATTTCAACAAGGCGTCGGTCTGCTCCCTTCACGCGATGATGTTCGCGCGGCCGCGGGCTGGTCGTCACGATTTCACGATACGTCTGCAGCCGGTCTTCCAGCGTCGTGGTTTCTTTGAGCAGAGCTTCATTCTGCGGAGTTCTGTACGGAGGGTGACCGGTCAACAGTTGGAACAGCAACGCGCCGAGCGCGTAAACGTCCCAGCGTGCGTCAGGGATCGCGTCCAGGCTCGCCTGTTCAGGCGCCATGTAGAACAGTGTGCCGAGTGCCGGATTCTGCTCGTGCGAAAGTCTCGACTGACCGAAGTCACACAGTCGCGGTTCAAGGTCGGAATCGAGCAGCACGTTCGCGGGTTTCAGGTCGCAGTGCAGCACGCCTCGGCCGTGAGCATGGACCAGTGCCTGGCACACGGACCGGATGATCCGTACGGCTTCTTCGGGATCCGGAGTTCCTTCAGCCAGAAGCGTTTCCAGCGAACCTCGTTCGAGATACTCCATCACGTAGTGAGGCGGGTCGCTCTGCCAGCCGACGTCGATCAGCCGCACGATGTTGCGCGACGTGTAGAGCAGCGCGAGTTTCTCGAC
The DNA here is from genome assembly GCA_937899075.1 of uncultured Planctomyces sp. Taxonomy (GTDB): domain Bacteria; phylum Planctomycetota; class Planctomycetia; order Planctomycetales; family Planctomycetaceae; genus JABMPE01. The sequence goes on from CALDJX010000145.1 coordinate 6,046, forward strand.
TTCTCGGTTCAGCAGCGACCAGTCGAGACCTCGGCGATGCGTGTAAAACTTGATGGCGACGTGCTTGCCGGTCTTGCCTTCGCGAGCCAGCCAGACTTCGCCGTACGCTCCTTCGCCGAGACGTTCGATTAACGAGTAGCCCGGAACTTTCAGGCCGGCGCTGCCGGGCGCCTGCTCGCTCAGCAGTCGTGAACGTTCAAGCTGCTCGTCTGTTTGACGAGGCGTCAGGTCCAGCGATGGTTGGTCAGAGTGCGGCATTGGTCCGGCTGATCAAGGAAACGATTCGTACCGGTACATTACGTCCGCGTTGGCCGAATCGACAGTGTGAGCCAGCGGCCTGATCAGTAATCCGGCCAATCAGATTGGAAGCTGATGAAACTCCCACCCCATCATGATGGAGTTTAGCCCGCTGCCAATTCCCAGCATGGCCACCTTGTCGCCAGCTTTGACATGCCCACGTTCGAGGCCGATCGCCGTCGTCACTGGCAACGCTGCCGCCCCCGTGTTTCCCAGGAAGTCGACTGTTGCGAAGTCAATTTCTGGATTCAAGCCGAGGCTATCGTACAGAAGTTTTCGATTGGCCTTGCCGACCTGATGCGTGAACGCCTTGTCGACGGTCGAGTTTCGCCAGCCAAGCGTCTTCAAAGTCGCGTCCCAGTTCTGCGTGGCGAGGTTCACACCCGCATGAAGCAGCGCTTCGGAATCCGTCTGCATTCTCGGTCGGTCATCGCCGTAGGTTTCAGACTCGACGCCTCCCTCGCAAAGTTTGTGATGAGACGAATCGGCCAGACAGTGCGCGCCGATCAGGCGGTTGCCAGTTCGGCTGAGCTTTGCATCACAGACGACGATGCCGGCTGAGGCTGATCCGATTGTCAATGATGCGAATTCGCCCTTCACGTCTTTACGCGAAACGTTTGGCGAATTGAGCAGCGTGTCGATTGTTCCTTCCACCAGGCCGCGACCGACTTCTGTGCCGACGACGACTCCGGCGCGAATCTGGCCGAGTTCGATCATGTTGGCCAGAAGCAGCACTCCGTTCAGAATGCCGAGGCAGGCGTTGCTGACGTCGAGCACCGCGCAGGATCCTAGTAATCCCGCCGCCGCGTGAACTCCGCACGCCGTTGCTGGTTCGAGCTGATCTCGACAGACCGAACCGTGGATCAATGCTCCGAAGGCTTCGGGAGGAATCCCGGATTGCTCGATCGCCTTCTTTGCGGTCAGAGCGCTGATGTCTCCCGGACGCGTCCCCATCGGAAAGAAGCGGCGTTCGCGAATTCCGGTCATCAGTTCCAGTCGACCGGCCGGCAGATGAAGCCGTTCGTAAACCGGGCGCAGCCGTTCCTCGATGTCGTCAGACGAGACGATTTCATCGGGAAGCGTATAAGCAAACGCCTCAAGGCAAACGTTGTGGTATCGCATGAAAGGATTCGCGTTTCCGGACGACCGGGGAAGATCGTCAGACCGGAGGATGGCAGACTTTGTTTGACGATGATCTCAGTTCTCAACTCCCTCACCCGCGGCTGAGACCGCGACCTCTCCCCCAAGGGGTAGAGGTGACGAGGTTTGCAAGTTGCATTCTCAAGTAAATACCGGTGTGGCTTTGCGAATTCAAATCCATCGGGCTCGACGAGCCGATTCGTCCCTGCCGCGGGATGAGCGATTCGCTTTGACGGGAAGGCCTGCTGCGAAGAATTATCGTTCGCGAAACAGAACGAGCCATGCCGACAGGCCCCTGCGGGCGAATCGGCATGGCTCGTCTGCGACTTGACACCCTTGCGGGAGTCGCGGCTTCTGACTGCCTGGTAGCAGCGTATTTCTTATTGCTGAAGCTCTCGAACTGGCGTCAGCGCGACGGCCAAACTCAAGAATGCGGCAGCAATATTTTAAACGGTCGCTTTGTGCACAACTTCCTGGCCGCTGAGCAAGCTCGAAAGTGCGGCGAGTCGCTTCAGCTTTTCGTTGCGGCCCTCGGCTATTTCTGCTGAGGGCTCTTCAGGAGTCAGCATGACTGAACTTCGCACGTAACGGAGTCCGCGAAGAATTTCTTCTCGCTGCTCTTTGCTCAGTTCGACGGTCAGTAAATCACTCATGGGGTTGAACTCGCTTTGAAGCAAATCCGTGGCTTCCATGCACAATGTCATCCGGGCGATCCTTGCCTGGGGTTGATTGAATTTTTGAAATCTGACGCGTCAAGGAGACGCTTGAAAGCCAGCAGGCGGCCATCCTTCGTCCCTTTACGACCGAAATCGCAAATGCGCTGAACCGATGGTAGTCGACCCGAATCGGACTCTCAACAACCGAGCCGCGCGATCTCTGAGCGACTCTCGCATATCTTCGGTCAAAGCGTCTCAAAAATCACCCACGGATCGGCAGTACTTGAGACTTTCTGCCAGACTGACGTTGGATTCTGGAAATCCCGGCACAGACGGGCATCCGGCCCGCTCCCCGATAGCCGCACGACAGCTACAGAGGTGTCCGATTCTGCGTCAAAAGTGTTGATTTGTGGGCTGACTGCTTGCTAACTGCCAGATTCGAGAATCGTGGCCTGTGCGGGTTCTGACGACAAAATTCACGATCACGGAAGCTGTCTCGCTTCACGAATTACTACAAGGCAAACGATGCAAACTGTTTGACAAAAACAGCATACAGCTACGATCAAGTGCTTGCGCTCGTCTGTCACCCGAAACCTCGAAAGAGACTGGTTGGCCAACCATCCGAGTGAAAACAAACAAATCATCACAACGCCGAGCAGATACGTTTCGAGCATTGATGGATCCTTGACGAGCAGATGCGGAGTCTCAACGGCCATCGCAACTGATTTGTTCGCCTTGATTCAGGATGACGACGAAGATCGCAGGCTGCCTTGGCGGAAGGCATCGGCGAGTGCCAATGGGACTTCGGCTTCGGCAAGGACGACGTGTGCCTGGTTTTCGACCGTGACGGCTTTCATTTCCTGCTCGTTGGCGACGGCCATCGCTCGGCGTTCTTCCGCCTTTGCCCGGGCAACGCGAACGTCGGCTTCGGCCTGGTCGGCCTGCAGGCGGGCTCCGACGTTTTCTCCGACATCCACATCGGCAATGTCGATCGACACGATTTCAAACGCGGTTTGCGAATCCAGCCCCTTGGCCAGCACCGCTCGGGCGATCAATTGCGGGTTTGCCAGAACTTCTTTGTGACTCTTCGATGAGCCGATGGCAGAAACGATTCCTTCGCCGACTCGGGCGATAATCGTTTCTTCTGTTGCCCCACCGACGAGTTGGGCGAGGTTGGTTCGCACGGTGACTCGGGCTCGCGCTTTCAGCTGAATCCCGTCCTTCGAGATACCATCCAGAGTCTTGCGGCCGCCGCGGCGAGGATCCGGGCAGTCGATGACTTTGGGATTCACGCTCGTCTGGACGGCTTCCAGCACGTTTCGGCCAGCAAGATCGATCGCCGAAGCGGTGAACCAGTTCAGGTCGATCTTGGCTCGATGAGCAGCGATCAACGCCTGAACGATGCGCCGCACGTTACCGCCGCTTAGATAATGAGCTTCCAGCCCCTGGGGAGTCACGTCGGTCAGCCCAGCCTGCACGGCCATGATCCGAGCGTCCATGATGACGTGAGGGTTGACGTTTCGAAGCGCCATGAACACCAGCGTCGCCGGGCTGATTCCAGCCTTGGTCACGAAGCCGCGCAGCCACAGCTTGAAATAGCGGAAGAACATGAACACAAAGCCCAGCCCGACCAGGCCAAGGATACCGATCAGGAATGCAACAATTAGTTGCCACTGGCTCCATTCTTCTGCGAGCAAACCCATAGCTGAAACTCCCTTACCTCGGGGCTGATGTTTCACTGATGAAACGCTGTTCCGTTCGACTCGGAAGTCTACGCAACCTCGTGACAGGTTCAAAGGAACACGGAGAATGGAACGCCGCCGTCGGCTGGCCTACGATGGACCGCTCCTCTCGAACTTCGATCTGAAATGGCAATAGGGAGCTTCAGGAATGTTGCAGATTCATGGCCGACGGTACGACACCGGGGAAGCAGTCTGTATCGAAACCGATGGCGACCGCATTAAATCCGTCGAGCCGCTGGCGTCATCAACAAATCCAGAAACGTTGCCGCTGATCGCTCCCGGCCTGTTTGATCTGCAGATTAACGGGCACGGCGGAACGTGGTTCAGCGACGAATCGCTGACTCCAGAAAAAGTCATCCGCACGCTGGAGCCGCATTACAAATTCGGCATCACGCGTCTGATGCCAACGCTGGTGACCGCTTCTCACCAGGCGTTTATCTCAGGGTTTGCAGCCATTCGTCAGGCGTGCGAACAGGAACGCTGGGTCGATCAAATGGTCGCTGGGTGCCACCAGGAAGGACCGTATATTTCGCGGGAAGATGGGCCTCGCGGAGCGCACCCTCTGCAGCACGTTCGAGCCGCAGACTGGGACGAATTCTGCCATTATCAGGACGCGTCCGGCGGGCGAATCCGTCTGGTGACTCTTGCCCCGGAAGCCGACGGAGCCGTTGCGTTTATCAAAAAAGCGGTCGCGGACGGAATCACAATTTCGATCGGCCACACGGGAGCAACGTCGGACCAGGTCGCCGCCGCTGCTGATGCCGGAGCACGGCTAAGCACACACCTGGGCAACGGAGCCCACGGGCAGATGCGACGACATCCCAATTACATCTGGGATCAACTTGGAGACTCAAGGTTGATGGCCAGCATTATTCCGGACGGACATCATCTTCCGCCGTCGGTGATTCGGTCGTTCATCGCCGCCAAAGGAAAATCCAACATCGTCATCACCTGCGACGCGGCCGGTTTGGCCGGTTGTCCACCGGGAAAGTACGAAGCAGCTTCGGGGCAGGTAGAAATTCTCGAAGACGGGCGCATCGTCATCGCCGGGCAGAACCAGCTACTGGCGGGGTCGAGTCTCGAAACTGACGTCTGCGTCGCTCACGCATTGAGCGTTGCCGATCTGTCGCTTCGCGAAGCGTTCGACATGGCCGGACGAAATCCCTGTCGACTGCTTGGTTGCGAGGAAGTCGAGCTGTCCGCTGGCTCACTCGCCGATCTCGTCGTCTTTGACTATGCCGGGCCGGGGGCCAGATTCGAATGGCGAGCGACAGTCGCGGCTGGCGAACTGAGATTCGGAAAGCTGCCAACTCTCT
>CALDJX010000146.1 GCA_937899075.1 uncultured Planctomyces sp.
CTGTAGTAGTCGCTGAAGCTGATGCCTGCCGGGACATCTGGATTGACGACAACGTATTGTCCACCGTTAGTCTGGACTCGAGCTGCATTTATGGGGTCCGGAACGTGACGAAAGTATTCGATCGGCGTTGCTTCCGGTTGCCCACTCGCGTCGTCCCATGTAAATCGCGGTTGAGGAGTGGATGCCCCGCCGACCGAAATCGGGTCACGGATCAGTATAACGCGACGGTAAAGTCGACCTGCCCGGACGTAATAAGCAATTTCCGCGGCCGTCGATGCTCCAGCGAAGTTGGTCTGAAGCTCGCCATCATCGTGTTCGGGTTGTTGAGGGTTGCTGCGAAGATGTCGCTTGGCTTCACTCAAGTTGGCAACCGGTGGGTCATTTCGGACCAGCCCGGTGGCGCGACCGTAGTAGGGGCTTTCGTCGCCGTTTTGCAGATTAATTGTGGATCGGACAGTGAACTGCAGCAGGTTGTCGACCGCGTTATCAGGGTCGTTAAGAGAGAGGTACAGGTACCCCGGACGGGATGAAAATGGCACCGAGGCATAATCTTCGGTTTCCCGAGGATCAAACGGAGCTGCGACGCGAAACGTCCGCTTTTGAAGATCGGCCCGAATCACTGTTGTGAGAGTTCTCACTTGTTGGTCGTTATCTCCAATTGCCCTTTGCAGGCCCATTGATTCGGCAGCGAGGCCGAAGATTTCAGCGAACATCACCATCATTAACAGCACAAGGGCAACGGAAACCAGCATTTCAATTAATGTGAAACCCTTCCGACGTCCGCTAGGGGCGTCGTGCCAACTATTTGTCGCCATGAGATGATATTTCATTACTATTGCCTTTGTTCGATTACTGAGCCCGCTCGTTAATCGAATATCCGCCCGATGTTTTTCACAAAAAGCTACTTGCCTTAGAGGCGTGGATGCCTTCCAAGTGACAGTCCAGCTCTCCTGTCGACAGAGCGGGCCAACTACGTTTCTGTCGATCACTAAGGTAGTTTGGTTTCCAGCGGAAAGACTGCCACGACCCCTCGAGGTATGATTAAACCACCGCGGTCAAGCGCACCGTTTGACGCGAGAATGTCCTCGTTCGTCCCATTCGTGCCGGCAGTGTTCAGATCAACGGTGCCACTGTAGTTGACATCTTCCGTATTGTTGCGAGACACAAACTTGTCAAGAACGACTACTGCAGAAGTGGCTGTTGGCGAGGATTCGATAGATCGAATCTGATACCACAATGCATTAAATGTGTCGTAGATGAAGCCGCCACGTTTCAAAGGAGGGGGAGCAACCGGAGTGGTGGTTCCACCCGGGTACTTGCCCGGATCCCAGTCGATAAGCACTCTGCCATTCGGTTGATCGTCAGATGTCGGATAGCCGATTTCGGTGACATCATCACCATCTGCAGCTCCATCAGCATTGTCATCACCGACGCTACCTGGGACTCCGTCAGCACCAAGTGTAAAGCGACGCAAGTCGCCTATATAAACTTGGTCAGAAAGTTCAGAGAAATCGCGTTTATTGAACACTACAACATCAACATTGGCTGGCCCACTTGCTCTCTTTCTGACAGTCAACAGCCAGGAGTAGTAGATCTCCTGACGTTCGATGCGAACCAGACCAACGTTGCTGTCGAAACGCACAGGAAGTGGCGGCGTCCATTCGATTAGCCCTGCCGTGACGCCTGCATCAGTGAGGGTTCGTACTTCACTGAATCGCCCGTTCTTGTCGAAGATAACTGCTTGATACAAAGTCGGCTCAGCAAGTACGACTGTAATGTCCATGGTTGGCGGGACGACGATTCCGTCAAGTCGGTCGTCAGCGTTTGGATCATGGTAGGCAGTGGTTACCGTGCCGTCCGGGTCAGGAAATCCTTCTGCGACATCAGTTGTTGTGTCGGGAAGGCTTGCGATCTGTCTGGCCAAATCCAAGCTCGTAAAGATTGTTCGATTACTTGGGTTTTCTCCCAAGTATCGTGTCTGAACCTTCACATCGGCGGTCGTTGGGGGCGTCGAGAATGGAGGAATTACGACTTTCTTTTGCAGTAATGGTAGTCTGATCGCTGCTGGTCGATTGTATTCAAATTGAGTCAACTGAGGATTAGTGACGGAAACGGTACCGCCAAGCGAAAGCAGTTCGAAGCGTTCCCACCATCCCAGGGGATCCACGATGTAATTTGAGCCAGCCTCTCGGGACCTGACTCCGATATCCGCATCAGCGAGGTCGCGGTAGTTTGCGTTGCCGTCTGGTTGATGGATCAGATCAGGAAATGAGTCAGCAACGCCCTCGGCATTAAAACGCGCCACCGTTGCGTTGGTGAGATTTGTGGCTTCCAGAATTCTGAGAGTTGCGATCGGAAACAAAGTTGCAAGTGAAACAACACCAATGCCCATAATCATCAGCGACATTAGCACTTCTGTCAGTGTGGTGCCGCGGCGACGACTGCGTCTGCTGTTCAGGCTGCGGATGAATCTTCGCATCAGTTCTTTACCTCCCCAAGTTCTGCGAAGACGAACGGGTCGTCAGCGTAGTTGTCTGGAGTGTTGGTTGTTGATCCGTTGATAAAGTTGTCAGTAATGTCGATTGGATGAGATGCGACTTTTCCGGTGGAAGTGACAACGGTGACCAGTGAGCGATCACCTATTCCCGGAGAACCGTTCCCTGCAATGTCGTCAACCGGATCAAAAATGTCGCCTGTCGGGACGCGGGGAGAAGCTGACTCGTTTACTGTTGGCCGATTAACACTTGGATGCATTGCATTCTGAACATCCTGTCGTAACGCAACATAAAAGTGCAGAAGTCCTGTGCCCGCTGAGGCTCCGTCTACAGTCCCACGCGGTGTAAACATTAAGTCCATTCGATTCGAGTAGGATACGGCATAGCCTGCCCCGGCACCCGGTCGCCAGTGGGCGGGTACTTCGGATGCGTCAAGGTCAATCACGACGCCATCTGGCAGTAGAACGGGCTCCGCATCTGGAAGAATACGAGGGGGAAGTTCAAGGATGTAAGTGCTTGGTCCTGTTCCTTCAAATGCAATGACTTCATCTGGTGATGTCGTGCCAGGGTCACGGTATGCATTCAATAGCTGAATTCGATTCGGATAATTACTGTCAACACCGATGCGGTCGGTTCTGATGCGGTACCAAGTGCCGTTTTTATCGCCGGGAATTTTGATTCGCGGAGTGTCCTGGTCGAAGGCGCCGTTACCGTTGAGATCCTCGGCGGGGTCTACTACTCCGTCACCGTTAGCGTCAAACTCGTAAATCCCAAGGAAGCCTCTACGTTTCAGACTGCTCCAGAACACACCATCGGATCCGTCGACCATCAGTACGGTGTCGTCGGGCGCACCATCTCCATCCAAGTCATCGACCGTACCGTCGTTGTTGAAGTCCGGACGTTTCAGAGTAATAGTCCCAAGTGACCAAGGCTTCGCCGCCCCCACATATGCCACGCTGGAAACCATCCGACCGTTGTCGGGATCCTGATCAACGAAAAACCGCAGGCCGCGTGCTTCTCTTGCGCGGATCGCACGGTCGCGTGCACCGGACAGCATTGACTGGACCTGTCGTGCCCCCGCAGACACGCGTTCCGATTCGAAGGTAAAGTCGATAGCTACAACGGTAAAAGTTGTAAGTAACAGCAGTATCGTAATGACGATCAATAACTCGATCATCGTAAAGCCGTACCTCGGGTTGCGTGGCTGCGGATTCTTGATCGGAATCATTAGTTAACCCCCTGCTCGGCGGTTGCGATTGGTGATGTCATCGTATGCTGCATCCGGGCTCGTAATACTGACTGGTTGAGCTAGTAGTCCAAGGTCCAGAGTTCCGTTTCCATTGCCATCATCTGTAGCAGCGTCGAACAGTCCGTTGAAGTTGATGTCTTCGTTGTAGAATGGCTCATACAGCCCAAGAACCCCGTCAGGTCCGGCCGAGACAACGAGAGGTTTGTGATAAGTGTCGAGAGTGTGAAAGCGGGTCTCACTGACGTTAAGCAACATTCCACTCTTAGTCGCTGTTTGTCTGCGAATCTCCTCCAGAAGCACTCCGTAAGAATCGTCCGGGTCTTCATTTAACATGTCGTAATCCCCTGCTACCGGTCGTACCACACCTCCACTAAGCACCATAATTGGAGGACGCGGAAGCCCTTCGATGTAGAGTCCTGCAACGAACCGCTCCTGTGTCGGAATGACGACATCGTCGGTGCCGGGCCAGCCGATTTCGTCAGGATCGGGGATTGTGATGTTGCTGCCGTTAACTGTGACATCCACCGTATCAACGTCTGTCGTCGTGTCTATTTCATCGTCGACACCAGTAGTGCCTGCAGCACCATCCGCACCAAGCAGCCCGAATGGCTTAAACAGCCGAGTTGGCCAGCGGTAGAAACGTAGTGGCCGTCCCCAGCCGTCGATGAACTCAGGAAGTCCGTCATTGTCAGTGTCGGCTACCTCTTGGGTTCGAAATTCGTCAATGCCAATAAGTGGGGCACCGAAGATTTCAAGGCGAGTTATTGCGAAGTACAGCAGTTCCGAACTCTCTGTTAGAGGGTCATGATCGATGGTGTCGGTTCCGGCCTCGTAAGTACCGTTTCCATTCGTGTCGGTAAAAGGAACTGTAGTGCCTCTGTACCCATCCCATTCTGGTCCAGTTGGCGTCGCGGTCCACGTCAGCGGGCTGTAAACGGCGTCCGTTTGGATACGATCCGGAATTCCATCGGAGACAAAAGCGCCGCTTCCATCTATCGAGTCACGCATTTCCTGGAACGTCTGTGGAAAGAAATCTCGAAAGAAGTTCTTACGCGAAGCCGCTTCGACGGAGGGAGCTGAAAGCCCAAACAATTGGGGGACACCATTTGCAGGGTCACCGGCTTCAAATATTTCTCGTTGATCTGCGACGAAGCGGCGAAAATCGAGACTGTCAAAGGCTCGTTCGAGCCCCTGTTGACGCTCCGTAATTAGTCCGTCAATTTTTCGAAGCGTGGCGACAGTCTGCGCTTCTTTTGCGCTCGTTAGCATATTCGAGATCGTTACACCCAAGCCGGCCATGAGAATCGATACGACTGCAAGGACGATTAGGATCTCAATCAGTGTGAAGCCAGGGCGGGGCTGCCTGTTGTGATAATATCGTAGACTCATCGACAACTCCTCTTTGACTTTTGACGCATGTGCCGGAGTAGATAGTTCAGTAAAGACGCTTGCCAATAACGCAGTCCCTAGAAGCCGCCAAGAGTTCCAGTGTGAAAATTGGTTATGTTGTCGCCATCGGCGTCGCCCGATTTGAATGTGTTACCTTCGGGGTCGAAGAGCCCGCCGACGCCGTAGGCGAAATCGGAACCCGGCGAGATGAGCTGGAATCCGTCCGCTCTAAATGCCTGCGTAGCAGCAGCATCTTTATAATAAGGGGACGCGATTCGCGGGCTGCAATCTAATTTCCGATATCCTGTCCCGCCGTAGCTACTGAAATAGAGAATTGGTTGCGTTTGGCTCGGTGTGGCGTCGACGTATTCCGGAAGACCATTTGAGTTTGCATCGACTAGCCGTCCAACAGGCGACTTAGTCGCCGGGTCGAGACCGCCAATAAACTCGAAGAATGGGCCGTCCCTGCTGCTGTTGTCGATTGAAAATGGGTTACGTGGATTTTTCGAAAAGCCACGCAATGCGCCGCTCGTTCCGTCAACCATGCCACCAAGGAAGAAGACGAGGCATTCGGCACCGTCGAGCGTCACTGGATTAATGCTCCCATCGCCGTTGAAATCGAATTCACCAGGATTCGGTAGTTGGTCCTTGTAGGAGAAATCAAATTGCGGCCATAGTCGCTTGATTAGCCCGCGACTCAACGGGTCAGTGCTCCATCCAGGCATGGCGGGTAAAGTGCCGACCGCTCGCTCATGGATCGTGATGGAGCTCGGCGGTTCAATTCCGAACTTAACTTTGAATTGCGTAATTGACGTCTTTAGAGATTCCATCTCACTTTGAACTTGTGCAATTCGAGCGGTGCGTCCCGCACCCACAATTGCAGGCAGGATTAATGCCGCGAGAATTGCGATAATGGCCATGACCATTAATAGTTCGATCAGCGTGAAGCCGTCTCGAAGTGGGTTGTGTATTTGAGTACGTTGTTGGCGAGCAAGCATGAGAATAGCTCCTTTTGTTTTGCGTCCGCATGGAACGGTTTCGCACTGCTCTCATGATTGAGAGCGTTTTAATCCTGAAAGTTCAGCAGCCCGCTGAATGGCTCTGTCGTGATGCGTTTGCGTCAGGACAGGTCGTTGAGAAGTTTAATCAGCGGCATGAACAGGGCGATGAC
>CALDJX010000147.1 GCA_937899075.1 uncultured Planctomyces sp.
CGATCTGAGTGTCACCGACGCGCTTCACATCCAGACCGTTGGGAACCTCCGCTTTGGATGTGGACAGTACCTTGAGAGTGACGTTCGCATTTGAGGAACGCAGTTCTTTCACTCCCTCGAGATGCCAGCCTCGGAAGATGACTTTCGTTGTCTCGCCGACGTCGATTGCCAGCGGCAGGCACATGGCGACACGTGGAGGGTCCGGTTTCTTTTCAGTTGCGTCGTCACCGAGCACAAGGGCAATCGACTGCACGCAAAGAACGAACGCAACGACAGCCTTAGACATACAACTCCTCCACACGTCGGCCTTCGTCCAGGATTTCGACGGGACGACCATCCGGAGTGCGAAGTTGTTTGCGAGGATCGATGCCGAGCGAGTCGAGAACGGTGAAGGCGACATCTGCCGGGGCGATCGGGTTGTCCGTAACCTGTGATCCGTCTTTGTCGGTCGCCCCGATGATCTTGCCTGGTTGCACGCCCGCTCCGGCAAACAGCAGCGACGCCGCGGGAGCCCAGTGGTCTCGGCCGACGTCTTTGTTGATCTTCGGTGTGCGACCAAATTCGCCCATCGCGACGACGAGTGTGTCGTCGAGTAATCCGCGTGCGTGCATGTCGTTGATGAGTGCCGAGAAACCACGATCGAAGTCGGGCAGCATGCGTTCCAGCCCGTCCCAAATCTTCGAGTGATGATCCCAGCCGCCGCTGTTGATCGTCACAAAGCTGACGCCGTGTTCGACCAGCCGTCTCGCCAGCAGGCAACTTTGTCCAAAGGTCGTTCGGCCATAGCGGTCGCGGAGCGTGGTCTCTTCCCTGTCCATCGCGAAGGCGCTGCGAGCTTCGCCGGAGAGCACCATTTGAGTCGCTCGCTGCTGAAACTGGTCGAACGCTTTGATCTGATCGTTGCCCTCGACTCGGCGAGCCAACCCGTCCACTGTCTGCAATAACGACTGCCGCCGGTCACGCCGCACGTCAGTCACTGGTACCGACTGAGTCACATCGCGAACCTGGTAGTCCTTCTGGTTCGGATCGCCGGCCTTGAACGATTCGTACCGGCCGCCCAGGAACGCACTCTTCCCAAGCTCCCACGTGAAAGACGGATTGCGAGGTATAGCGACGTACGGTGGCAGCGTTCCGGGGAAACCACTTTCGTGAGCGGCGACGGCGCCCATTGCCGGCCAGTCTCCGAACGCCGATCCGAAGCGGCCGGACATCACCCAGTTGGTCGCGGTCTCATGGTGATCGTTGTTGTGGGCTCCGCTGCGGACGAGACAGACTTTGTCCATCGTTTGAGCCATCATCGGCATCAGCTCGCCAACGATCAGGCCAGGGACGTTGGTCGAAATCGTGTCGTACTTGCCGCGCGCGTCCTCATTGCCTTCCGGCTTTGGATCCAAGCTGTCGTGATGCGACAAGCCTCCGCCTAGATAGACGAGGATCACGGACTTCGCCCGGCGAGTCCGATTGCCAGCCGCCTGGGCCTGCTGCCTCAGTATGGCTGGCAGGCCAAGCCCCCACGCTGACAATCCTCCGACCCGGAGGAAGTCGCGGCGACCACGATTGAGATGCAGATCAAACATTGCGTTTCCTTAGCGCTGCCTTTTCGAGAACGGCAACTTTTCCTCAGCGATTGAAAGTGAACTCTTTAGAATTCAGCAACGCCCAGAAGACGTCGAGTAACACTTCCTCGCGATCGCCGGTTGCCAGCAGATCCAGAACAGCCTTTCGCTGCTCGTCGCCGGGCAGCTTGCTCAACGTGCTGAGGAACAGTGTGTCGACGACGGCCGCGTTGTCACTTTCGGATGCGATCAACTTCGCGAATGCTCCGTCCGGCGACTTCATCTTTCGATACAGGTCTTCGCTGTTCTGCAGGTGCAGCAGTTGGGGCAAAGTGACCTCGGCCTTGCGTTCGCAGGCGCAGGCTGTGGTCCGTTCCGACCTGCCAAACAGTGTCAGGAAGTAGGACTCCACTCCCGGATCGGGAACCTGAATCGCTCGCACACCTAACGGGTAGCCAGCAAATTGTTCCGGACTGCCGGTGGTCTGACAGATGGCATCGAGCAGCACTTCGGCCGGCAGCAGGCGGGCGTAGTAGTGCGAATAGAAACGTGTATCGCGGAAGTTCGATTCCCGTGTCGCCGCCGATAACTGGTACGTGCGCGAGTTCATGATCAACCGCATGACGTGCCGCAGGTCGTAGCCGTTTTTGACGAACTCGTCGTTGAGCGTTTGCCACAACGGTCGATTGGACGGAGGGTTCGTCGCGCGCAGGTCATCAACTGGTTCCACCAGTCCCACACCCAGAAAATGCTTCCACAGCCGGTTGACCATCGCGCCGGAGAAGTGCTCGTTGGCGGGGTCTGCCACCCAGCCGACCAGTGACCGCCGGGGATCCTCACCAGGCGGGACTTCCAGCGGCGAACGATCCAGCGGCCTTGGCTCGAGTCGTTCATGCGTCCTTGGTTGAGACACGGCCACGGGGCTCATGCGCGTCTCGTCGATCTGCCGTTCCAAGTCGGAAATGCGTTTTGCCGTTTCCTCAATCTTTTTCGCGTCGACCGACTCGGCAGTTTTCAACGTCTGCAGCTCGTCGCGTTTCTTCTGCAGCTCACGTCGCAGGTTGAGCATGTGGCGGTTGCCGAAGATCAACTCAGTCCCGCCGTCCTCCGGCTTTTTTCGATCAAGTGCCACCCGCGAGAAGAAACCGACGAAATGGTAGTAATCATCCTGAGTGAACTTTTCGAGTGGATGATTGTGGCATCGAGCACAACCGATCCGAGTTCCCAGAAACGCCTGCGCGACTGAATCGGCGACTTCTGATTTCTCTGCCTCTTTCTCACCAACCGTCACGATATAGAAGCCGACCGCCGGATTCTGATCGCATGGCCCTTCGGCTGTCAGAACCGCTGTCGCGATGTCCCGCCAACTGGTTTGCGATGAAAGCTGCTCTCGCAGCCACTGGTGCATCGCCCGCACGCCCTTGGCTCCGCGGACGTCGTGGTCGCGTTCCTTTCGATTCTGCAGCAGATCGCCGAGTTGCAGCGACCAGAAGTCAATGAACTCGGGACGCTCGAACAACTGATCGATCAGTAGCGTGCGTTTGTCCGGACTGGCGTCGGCCAGAAACGAACGGACTTCGTTGGCGGTTGGCAATGTTCCGATCGCATCGAGAAAGACGCGTCGAATGAAGGTCGCGTCGTCACACGGCGGGGACGGCTCGATGTGCAGCGCGGCGAGTTTGCTGAAAACGTGATCGTCAATTGCGTTGTTGCGAGCGGCATACCATTCGGGCCTTGTCGGCTCAGCGAACGGGGTGACGAACGTTGCGATCTCGACCTGATCCTGAAACGCTGCACGAACGACGGTTTCGCCATGACGAAGTGCCTTTGCCACTCCCGTAAGCGACACTTCGAGCGTGCCGGGGTCACTCGTCGCAAATCGCGTCAGCCAGGTAACGTCCCGTTGATGACCGTCCGAGTACACCGCAGTCACGGATAGCGTCTGTGATTCCCCGATGCTCAGCGTGCGGGTCTCCGGTGAGACCTCGATCCGCTCCAGATTCGTTTCATTCGGCTGCGGGCCAGGTGCTCCGGCGCTGATCCAATCGATCAGAACTCGCGCTGCGGGACTGTCTCGGTCGAATCGCTTGCCGCCGCCATGTGGCTCCAGCCCGGCCGCCTTACGGAGCAGCAGGCTGTGTTCGGGAGCGGCAGAATTGAGTCGGCGGCCACGCGATTCGCGAGCGATGTATTCAAAGTCCAGCTCGGGTGCATACCCCCGCAACGACAGCCGAAACCCGTTCTGTCCCGACAGCTTGCCATGGCAGCTGCCGGAGTTGCAGCCAAAGCGAGTCATGAGCGGAATGACATCATGCTGGAAGGACGGACCTTCCGCGCACACTGCAGTCACATCAAGCCGAAGCATGCTGGCGGCAACCAACGTGATAAGCGAAACCGACTTCAGCACAGACGCGCTCCCTGAAGGGCATTCCATTCGGCGAGAGAAGCTGCGTAGCCGACGACGTGACACTGGGGAATGCCCTGAGTCGCACGACTTCAGCGACGTGACCCTTCCGAATCTGCTGCGGGCACAGCATGCCGCTGCTGCGGAAGGAAAGCCCGTCCGAAAGAAGTCCGTGATTCTTGTCTGGCTGGCTGGAGGACCAAGCCATCTCGACATGTACGATTTGAAGCCGA
>CALDJX010000148.1 GCA_937899075.1 uncultured Planctomyces sp.
ACCGCAGAGAAACTGGTTTCCCGCCTGCGCGGGAATGACGAAAATCGCCGCTCTATCGCCGCTCTATCGCCGCTCTATCGCCGCTCTATCGCCGCTCTATCGCCGCTCTAATCGCCGCTCTAATCGAAATCGGAAAGTTATTCTTGACTCATTCCTCACCGGTGAGACCTGATAGAAATCGGAGTTAACCAGTTCGGCCCGATCTGTATTTCCGATCGGGCTGAATTTCTTTCCTGGACCGCATCACGAAAGCGACTGACGGACTCATGCGAATTTCTGATGTTTCGATGTGGCTTGTAGAAGTTCCGCAAACAGAACCGCTTGCTCCCTACCGATCGCACATCCGGACCAGTTCGACCACCACGAAAGCGATCACAAGAATCGACACAGACGAAGGTCTCAGTGGATGGGGTGAGTGCAATCTCAACTTCCTGCCCGGCCTCGATCTGGGGCGCATGAGGAAGGACGCTACCGAATGGTCAGTCGGCCGCGACCCGTTGAACATCGCTCTGTTCCATCTCGAATGTCCGTTTGAAAATCGACTGAAGGCCGGGCTGGAACTGGCCCTGTGGGACATTGCCGGCAAGGCAGCCAACATGTCGGTTGCTCAGTTGCTCGGTGGAGTCATTCGAGAAGAAATCGAACTCGCGGCCTGCATGGGCATTCAGAGTTACGAACGAGCCGGCGAGATCGCATCGCTGTACGTCGACCAGGGCTTCACCACGCTGAAGACAAAAGCGGGTTCGGACGCTCAGGATGACCTCGACATGGTGCGAGGCATCCGCGACGCGGTCGGAGATAAGTTGAAGCTGCGTATCGATCCCAACCGAGCCTACTCGCCGCAACAGGCCGCCGACCTTGCGAAGAGGCTCGAAGACTACGACCTGGAATATTTCGAGCAGCCGATTCCCGCCGAACCGCTCTCTGATGCGAAATGGCTGCGAGAGCAAACCTCGGTACCGATCGCTCTGAACGAAAGCGTCGTCGGTCCCGACACCGTCTCAAAGATATTTCTGGCCGACGCCGCGTCGCACATTCTGCCGGATACTCATATCGCTGGCGGAATTCTTCCCTGCGTTAAGATCGGGCACCTCTGCGAAGCCGCCAGCATTCCCTGCATCATGCACTGTGGCCACGACCTCGGCCCGAAAACGGCGGCGATGCTCCACATCGCGGCGGCGTGTCCGTCGTACTCGCTGGCCAACGACTGCACTTATTACGGTCTCGCCGACGACATTCTCAAAGAACCGTTCACGATTCAGAACGGTCGAATGAGCGTCCCGACAACTCCGGGGCTCGGCATCGAAGGCGACGTCGAAAAATTGAAGCACTACTCGATTGCGTAGGTCAGGCAACTTCTCAATTACGCAGGTCAGGCAACTTCACCTCTCGACGACCAGTGGTTCTCGTAAACTCAGGTAAGTAGAGTGCCCGCTCGATTGATGCTCCACAACTTTCAATGACGAACGAGTGCTGACCGTGCGAATTGCCGAACTGATTGCCTACCACGTTCAGATTCCGTTGAAGACAAAGATCCGCCACGCGTCGTACATGCGGCGGATGACGGATTCGGTAGTCGTTCGTTGCAGACTAAGTGACGGAACCGAAGGCTGGGGCGAAGGCCTTCCTCGTGAGTATGTCACCGGAGAAACGATCGACTCGGCGTTCGAGTTGCTTCGGGCGACTCCGTTAGCTCTGCAGCTTGGAGCGGAACTTGAAAGTCCTGAAGCCGCGATCCAGGTCTGCGAAAAGTTTGAACTGACTCGCCCGGAATCCGACCCTCGAAACTGTTTCGGAAACTCAATCCGGTGCGCGGTCGAGTTGAGCATCCTTGACGCCGTTTGCCGAGCGTCGGGACTTCCGCTGTCGGCAATCACGTCGCTGTTCGGACCGGCCGCCGGAATTCGAAAGAAGCAGGACAAGGTTCAATACAGCGCCGTCATTACGTCCAGCTCGCCGGTTAAGCAGCGCATCAAATCGTTCCTGATCCGGTTGCACGGTTTTCATCAGACAAAGGTTAAGGTCGGAGTCGATGGTGTCGACGACGAAGTTTCTTTGCGAAGAATTCGAGGACTCGTCGGCCCGAAGATGAACCTGCGCATCGACGCCAACGAAGCGTGGACCTGCGAAAATCTCCAATCGAAGTTTGAGCCGCTGGAGAAGTTCAACATCACTTCAATCGAACAGCCAGTTCATCACAACGAAGTCGCCGGTCTCGCGAAGCTTCGCCCAAACATTGCCGCGCCAATCATGCTCGACGAGTCGCTCTGCAGCGTCGACGACGGCCAACGAGCCATCGAGTCAGGGACGTGCGACCTGTTTAACATTCGCATCTCCAAGTGCGGCGGATTCCTGAACTCGCTCAAGATCGCGGCGCTCGCCAACCAGGCGGGGCTCGGTTACCAGCTTGGTTGTCAGGTGGGCGAGACAGGAATCCTGAGCGCCGCCGGTCGCCACTTCGCCACAAGCGTCGGCGACATTCGATACCTGGAAGGCAGCTACGACTCGTTCCTCGTGAAAGAACGACTGACTCACGAAAATCTGACGTGGGGACGTCGTGGTCTGGCCCCGGCCTTGCTAGGTCCGGGACTGGGAATCTCAATCGACGAGACTGCCTTGAAGCGAGTGACGGTCGCGGAAGAGCACTTCGCGATTGCAACGCATTCGTAAATTGGAACAGCCATCGCGTGGTTCAGGGATCCGTCAATCCAATACTCCGTCATTCCCGCGCAGGCGGGAACCCAGTGCGCATTGAAGATTAACGCTGCAATCCACTGGGTGCCCGCCTGCGCGGGCATGACGTGAAGACGGAGTTGCCGGAACTGCGAGGAGCTTGTTCCAGCCTGAGGAAGACTTCGTCAGGCGGAGCCTGACCTACTTGACTGTCGGGACGACGGGCGGGGTTGGGTTGAAGCCGAGGACCGCGTATTCGAAGCGGGAGCGGCCGCTTTGGTCAGTTCGCATTCGCTCGGAAACAAGTGGAAGGCCATCGACGGCGGCTTCGTAGATCGACGCTTTCACGTCGCCGTAGGAAAGCAAAATGATGACCAGGCTCTTGGGTTGCGGCAGCGTCTTGTATCGCTCGTAAAGTTGGCTGGCGAATTCCTGGGTGGTCTCCGCACGGAAAGTGTGTGTCTGGCCGCTGCCTGAAAACACCGTCTGGCCGGTGTCGTTGATATAGAGTTCCCAGATGTCGCAGCGCTTGCGCATCTCTTCGAACGTGAGCAGATGTCGGACTGACTCGCCGGGGTTCTGTTTGGCGAACGATTTGAATTCTTTACGCAGTCGCTCGACCTGTTCCGGAGTCAGCCGAACGTTCTCCGGCGTGCGAGTTCGGATCAGCTCGTTGATTGTTTCGTCTGGCAGGTCGAATAAGTCAGCGACGAGGTTGGCGACCGTGTCTCGCTGTTCATGGGCTCGCTTCAGTGCTTCTTCGAGCGATTTCCGCTCGAATTCCATTCCGGTTGTCGACTCTTTCAACTCCTGCAGTGTCTTGCGAAGAAACTCACGATCGGCTTCCGCTTCGTTCTTCTCGGCAATGATCTTTGCCAGTTGATCCTGCGTGCCTGCGAGTTCTTCCTGAGCGGCAGTCACTTGCGTCGACGTCGACTGTTCGCGTTCGGTCGTCGTGTCGCGCACGTCCATAAACTGTGCGAAGATCACGATCAACAGAAGATCGAGCAGCGGCGTCAGTTGAAATGTCAGGCGACGAGACGTCACGACGGACTCCCGGCTTGAGCGTTGCTGGTTCCGATGGCCAACTCACGTTTGGCATGAGCGACGGTCTTCCGCACGTTGGTACGATTCTCGGCGAGCCGCTGAAAACGAGGTTCCAACGCACTGTTGAGAAACATCAGCAACACGGCAGCGGTCAGGCCGGCAAAGGTCGACCAGATGGCGTCGCCAAATCGGCTGACA
Source organism: uncultured Planctomyces sp. (assembly GCA_937899075.1). Classification (GTDB taxonomy): domain Bacteria; phylum Planctomycetota; class Planctomycetia; order Planctomycetales; family Planctomycetaceae; genus JABMPE01. The sequence goes on from CALDJX010000148.1 coordinate 3,919, forward strand.
ATCACGCCGACCGATGCCGACGCGCTGGCTCCGTCGCCTGTTTGCAACGCTGCTCCGATGGCGAGGATCGTTCCCAGAACTCCGAGCAGCGGGTAAGCCTCGATCATCGTTCGGCAGATGTTGTAGCTCGTTTCGAAAAACATCGAGCTGAGGTATCGCCGCTTCTCGTCAAGGATCGCCATCCGGTGGTAAAGCAGATGTCGGTCCTGAGAGTTTCCGCTGGCTTCCAGAGTTTCTTTAACATCGGCCAGAAACGCATCGACCTGTTCGGACAGGTGAGCGCTTCCGTCCATCAGGCTGCGTTGCCGAATTCCTCGTGTGAATTCATCGAGCGACGACGCGATGGCGCGAAGGTCGCGCCGCCACCAGATCCACAGTACAAAGAAAGCGAACAGGTGCATCGCGAACAGACCGACGATCAACAAGGTCGACAGTCCAGACAGACTATCGAGCAGGTTGGTAACGACGGCCGAGTCGGTGAGTGTTTCGAGGGCAAACATGACTCAAGTCCAGACTGAGTTTGCTGGCGCTGCCAATGGCAGAATTATTTCAAACCGTGGAGCAAGTCTCGGCGACTGCCGCCGTGATGCTCGTGCGGTTCTGTTTACGACGATTGTGCCGATCCGACATAGCGCCGGCGCAGCACGATGTCGCAACCGGCAAAGGTACCATATCGCGGGATCATGAATCCGGATCACACGGCTCAGTGACCGCAGACGCCGCAAATCCACATCCGAATATGCAAACGGCATCACCTGTCATGCCCGAAGAGCCGGGCTCAGCCCAGAAGCGGACGCCGACAACAGCGTTTCAACCTGTTGGCTCGAGCTGCGAAATCGGCACGTAGTACTTGGCGTAGCGTTTTCCGTCGGAGTAGAGCGGGCTGCAATCGTTCTCGACCAGTACGGTTGCTCGCTTCGTAATTCGGTTGACGAAGCCTTCGTAACTGGCACCGTCAATGCGAAATCGAACCTTGTCGCCAGTCCGGATGCCGAACTTCAGGCTGGCGCGTTCACCCGGCGTTATCAACTGATGCGTCGCTTCGGTGTGCGTAAAGAATTGAAATGCCAGCGACTGAAATCGTTGCCGCGAGCAGCTCGAATCATCCCAGATCAGCATCTCGGCCAGATGAATCAGCTCATGCTCGAAGATTCTCTGAAGACACTCGATGCGGTCGCGGCACTCAACACCGGTGACCATGATCGGCCGCTGAACATCGTAAAATGTCGCGAACAGCAGCGTCGACGAGATCGCAATTTCGTACGACGATCGTGGTCCGGGCCCGCGAGCCATCCGGTACTTGGTCGTCGTTCCCCCAACTTTGGTCATCCGTTTCGAGACTCGGAAACTGATCGGAGCGCCCGCGCGTTTGATCGTTTCGTGCAGCAGTCCGTCGAAAAACGTTTCGTCATACCTGGCGAAAAGAAACTCCAGGTCGCTGCTGTGGATCGACGTAAAGTTTCCCGCCTGGATGGAACGGGACTGGCCGAGCAGGTTCGAATAGATCTGCTTGACGTCGGCTTTGATCTCGGGCAGACGGCGTTTCGACTTGTAAATGTGATCAAGCAGTTGCACTTCCGCGGGACTCCGTTCGCCGTATTGTCATAAACGGTTGCTCTCGATCTAATCTTCGAGTCAGAATTCGAAAGCGATACCGGTTGCCAGGTTTTGCTGGATGGTCTATCCACCAGTTAGAGTTGGTCGTAAATCGTAGAGCATGTCACGCCCGTATTGAGCCGTGGCGACCCTCCAGTTTGAAGCACTTTCGAAATTTGCTGCGTAAGGATTTTTCGATGATGAAGCCAGTCGCGATGTTCAGTCTGCTCGTAATTCTCGTCGGTTGTGCGGACAGTCAGCAGAATGTGAACAATTCTGTCTCTTCCGAGCAAGATCAGGTTGCCGTGACGGAGCCCGTGCCTGTCCCGGTTGCTCCCGCAGCGACAGCTTCTTCTGAAGAAGCTTCTGTCGAGGCCACCGAAGTGAAGAAACCGTGGACGCCGAAAACGAACGCCGAGTGGAAGGCGATCCTGACCGACGAACAGTTCTACGTCACCCGCGAAAAAGGCACCGAGCGGCCATTCACCAACGCGTATTGGGACAACAAGAAGCAAGGCCTCTATCGCTGCCGCTGTTGCGACGAGCCACTGTTCACTTCCGAAACGAAGTACAAGTCAGGAACTGGATGGCCGAGTTTTTATAAGCCCTTCAACGGCGAAGCGGTTCGCGAAGAAGAGGACCGCTCGTTCTTCAGCATAAGCGTCCGCACCGAAGTGCTCTGTCGCCGCTGCGATGCTCACCTGGGACACGTTTTCGACGACGGCCCGCAGCCGACCGGCCTGCGCTACTGCATGAATTCAGCCTCGTTGCGGTTTGAAGAGAAGGCCACGGAAGTCAAACCAGCCGCGAAAGAGGCTCCCGAAACTGAGCAGGAATGACCGTCCAGCGTTCTTGCAGAAGCGCGGTGCTCATTGAAACCGTCGAAATCTGCTTGACCTCAGAACCGGAACGGTCGCAAACTGTCTTTCCCAGGCGATTCCGCCCACGACGACTTAACTGAGTTGGAATTCTGACATGTCGACTTTCGTCACAACCGAAACGCAGTCGCGCGAGCCCGCATTGCCGGTTGAATCGGTCGAGGTCATGACGGCCGCTGATCTGCTGACGGCGTCGGACGACGGCCAGCTTTACGAATTGATCGACGGAGTGAAACGGGCCATGTCACCAGCCGGAAACAAGCACGGAAAAATCGCGATGGCATTGGGTTTTCGCCTCGCTGCCTTCGCCCAGGAACACCGACTCGGAGCCGTCTACGCTGCGGAAACTGGTTTTCTGATTCAGCAGAACCCTGACACGGTGCGTGCTCCGGACGTTGCCTTTATCACTCAGGCTCGGATTGATGAAGTCGGGCCGGTCGACGGTTACTGGCCGGGTGCTCCGGACATCGTTGCCGAAGTCGTCTCGCCGAACGACCGGTTTTCGGACACCGAGCAGAAGGCTTTGCACTGGCTGCGAGCGGGTTCGCAGGTCGTCTGGGTGGTCGATCCGGCTCAGACTCACGTGACCGAGTACCGCGGAGTTTCCGAAATCCGCGTCCTCAGCTCGGACGAAACGCTGACGATGCCGCAACTTCTGCCCGGCTGGGAAGTGAAGATCGCCGAGCTGTTCGCCTGAGTCGGTGATCCCATCGCTTTTCTTCGCGTCTTTGCGTCTTCGCGTGAGAAATTTCAGCCCGGAGCTGATGCACCGCCGGTCGCGGCCGCTCACACCGTCGCGATGTCGCCGCTATGATCCCGCCTTGACCCGACAGGACAGGAGATCTCGATGAGCGACTCAGAACTGCTGCAGACACCTTTTCACGACTGGCACGCGACGAACGACGGCCGGATGGTCGAGTTCGGCGGCTGGCACATGCCGGTTCAGTATTCGACGATTGTCGAAGAACACAACGTTGTTCGAAACGCCGCCGGCCTGTTCGACATCTCGCACATGGGGCGGCTTCGATTTTCTGGTGACGATGCGTGTTCGTTTCTTGATTACCTGCTGACCAACGACGTTTCGAAGTTGCAGGTCGGCCAAGTTCGATACTCGCTGGTCTGCAATCAAAACGGCGGCGTACTGGACGATGTGCTCGTCTACCGACTGCCGGATTGCTACATGCTCGTCGTCAATGCTTCGAACCGGACAAAGATTGTCGACTGGATTGGTCAGCACATTCCGAAGTTCAACGTCGACTTTGAAGACCAGACGCTCTCGCACGCGATGATCGCTGTGCAGGGGCCGAAGGCTGTTGAGGTTCTGGCCGCTCTCGGAGCGGAAACGGCTTCGGAACATCGTTACTACTCAGCGGCGCCGATGACCGTTTCAGGAATGGACGCTTTGGTCAGCCGAACCGGCTACACGGGCGAAGACGGCTTCGAGTTGATTGTCCCGAGTGAAGCCGGCATGGAACTCTGGAATGCCCTGCTCGAAGCCGGACAACCGTTTGGCGTTCAGGCCTGCGGACTTGCCTGTCGGGACACACTCCGGCTGGAAGCGGCGATGCCGCTGTACGGTCACGAGTTGAACGAAGAAACCGACCCGCTGACAGCCGGCCTCGACTTCGCTGTGAAACTCGAAGCCGCCGACTTCGTTGGACGAGACGCTTTGAGAAACATTGCCGCCTCACCGACGGGGAAAGTTCGAGTCGGACTGGAACTCGAAGGAAAACGCATCGCTCGCGAAGGTGCCGAGATTTTTTCGAGTGACCAGTCAGTCGGCGAGGTGACATCGGGAACGTTCTCGCCGACGCTTCAAAAGGCCATCGCGATGGGCTATGTCGATGCTTCGATTTCGGAAACAGGCAGCGAGTTTGAAATCGACATTCGCGGCAAACGCCACGCAGCGAAAGTGGTCGACCTGCCGTTCTATAAGCGGTCGAAGTAGCAATCGGCCCGCGGCTCTCACCGTAGGTCAGGCTCCGCCTGACGAAATCCGCGAGACAGACCGGACTCCGCAGGAAAACATCGGACGTTATCACGGAACGACTTCGTCAGGCGGAGCCTGACCTTCAAGATTAAGCAAGGAGTCTGGATCGTGCTGCGGATTCAAGCGTCGCCGGATCAGAAACGTTTCGTTGCGCTGATCAGCACGGGACTCGCTGTGCTGTCCGTCGCGGCGTTTCTTTTCACGATGGGTGACCCACCCACTCGTGGGTGGGTGCCGCAGGCACAAGATGCCTCATCATCGGCTCCCGACCTCAAACCGACCGACCAACACGATCCGAACGCGGTTGGATCTGGTCGTTCAGCAACCCTGCCAGTTCGAACTGGCCACGCCATTGGTCAATCGGCAGGAAATACAGAACCGACTCCACGCATTGCTGAAAAGGTAGAACCAGTCGCGCCGAAGGTCTCATCGGTCGAGACGGTCGTAGGCCATTCGATTGAGGGCCGGCCGATCGTTTGCCATACGCTCGGCGACGGCGAGTACGTCGTGCTGATGCTCGCGTCGATTCATGGCAACGAAGCGGCGGGGACTCCGCTGTTGAATGACCTGGCCGCTCACGTGGTGGAGCATCCTGAACTACTCACCGGAGCGACGCTGGTTCTGATGCCGGTCGTCAATCCGGACGGAGTCGAAAGCGACAAACGTTACAACGCGCGAGGCGTTGATCTGAACCGAAACTTCCCGGCCGAGAACCGACAGAACTCCAGCCGCTACGGCCTCAACGCTCTGTCCGAGCCGGAAGCCCTGGCGATCTACCAAGTGATCAACGACACGCTGCCCAACCACATCGTGACGCTGCACGAACCGTTGCAATGCGTCGACTACGACGGCCCCGCCAAAGAACTGGCCACCGTGATGAGCGAGCACTGCCCGCTGCCTGTCAAGAAACTGGGCAGCCGCCCCGGTTCGCTGGGCTCGTACGCCGGAGTCACCCTCGGCATCCCAACGATCACGTTCGAACTGCCCCGCAACGCCGCCACTCAGCCTCCCGATTTATTGTGGCGTTTCTACGGCGAGGCTTTGATCCAGGCGGTGCTGCATCGTCACGCCACAATCGAGTAGCCCCGGATTGCCAGAAACCAAAGATTCAGAGGGTGACCCGACCGCTTGCGGTTCGGTGCCGACGGCCCCGGATGATTCATCGCTCAGCAGCAATGCCCACTCAAATCGTGCAGTTTAGATCCGACGCCGATTATGAGGCATGTTGTCGCTCCGTGACCCGGCCAAACTGCCCGGGCGCCCTGCGGTCAGTCCGGTAGGCTGGGACAAGTCCCAGCTATACCCTCAAGCTGGGTCGAGACCCAGCCTACGTCACTGTGCTTCGCACACAGGTTGACAAGCAACCTGTGCCACCCTTCATCGCCGGGAATCAACCGATGTAACCTGTGTTATCAAAAAGTGGCTAGTATTTCCGCTGCAGTAAGTATTCCAAAACACTTCTCAATTGATCGTTGTCGCGGTCATCACTTAGTGGGTCGAACTCCAACCAATACACAGTAACGCAATGTCTATATTGCGAGAAAAAATCGCACCACCGCCGAGCCTTGTCATGCCCCTGCGCCGCGTCGTAGTGACATTTAATGGGTGTAATCAGCTGCAGGCTGCGGTTATTCGGTGAAAATGCGTTGGTTGAGC
>CALDJX010000149.1 GCA_937899075.1 uncultured Planctomyces sp.
TGTCAATGATTTGCGCAACGACGCTGTCGGGATCGGCGCCGGTGCGGTCCATCTTGTTGATGAACGCGATTCTTGGAACGCCGTACCGCTTCATTTGGCGGTCAACGGTCAGCGACTGGCTCTGCACACCACCGACGGCACAAAGAACGAGTACAGCTCCATCGAGGACGCGAAGCGAGCGTTCCACTTCGACGGTGAAGTCAACGTGGCCTGGCGTGTCGATGACGTTGATCGGGCTGCCCTTCCATTCGACAGCCGTGCATGCAGACTGGATGGTGATGCCACGCTCACGTTCCAGATCCATGAAGTCCATGACCGCTCCGCCATCGCCACCCTTAACTTCCTGCATTTTGTGAATGCGGCCGGAGTAGTAAAGGATTCGCTCGGTCAGCGTGGTCTTACCCGAGTCGATGTGGGCTGAAATACCGATGTTGCGGAGTTTGCTTAGGTCTTGCATGGTTCAACTACGACTGGCAGGCGGGGCATACCGCCGGAATGGATTGTTCGATGCAACGTGCCGTTTGGTGTGTGCTTCGAACATTGCTCACCCTGAGCAACTTCATATTGTTGATCGATTTCTGACCGCCAGAAAACGACTTTGGCTCCGACGAAATTCGACTGAACCGAGACTGCGGACACTCTCACTTTGAGACTCTCAGCAGAAAAAACCTGTGCAGGTTGTGCAGTCAAACTGCTTCCTGATTGAGGTTCATATACCGAAAGCTGGACCACGACCTCAGACTCTTCGTGGAAACAGTTCCGGAAAATCTTTTGACTGGGGAAAACGAGCCAGGATTTGCTCTGTGGAGGGGACGCACAGCCTGAATCTGTGGCTACGCGTGTATCATCTCTCAGTTGCAGGCTCGATGCTCAGGCGGGGGACGCGACCGATTTTCGTCAAGGTCAGCCGAAACATCGGCACTTTCGGGCCAGCGGCCTGAGAGTCCTATCCAGAAATCTCTGGATCGCGCGCGACGCATCCTACCGATCAGCGAAACAGATCGGAACAGGAAATCGCGAGAATATTTGACCAAATTGTCGGTTTTGGCCACGACACCCCGCCGAATCCCACCGCTGATGGCCGGGGTCTGGCACTCGACAGTCCAGAAAAGTCTGACATTTGCGAGAGATAAGTCTGACGTTTGCGCGAAGTGACGCCCCCTGTCGCGAGCGCATTCAACGTCGTACCGCCCGGTTTAGCTTCCGTTTGGGGCCCGCTGTGCACGTTTCAGTCGAGGCTACGCAAACTCGCGTTGACCTGTTTCGAGAATTTCTGCAAAACTGACCAACCACTTCAGATTCTCCTCAAGTTTCCCCGTCGCAGTTCTGTGAGATTTCGATTTCCTCAATTCCCGTTTGAAATCGGTTCTCCATGCCTCACCGTGATTGACGGTTCAGGTTGGCTGCAAAACTCTCCACACATCTCTTAGAGCAAGGACGCTCGACCATGCTGTCAGTTCTCGTCCTGACTTCAATGCTGGCAACAAGCCCAGCCGACATCGATACCCCTACGAATGACCAGCAAGCGGTTTCGCTGATCGCACCCGAGATTGTTTTTTCGCAGCCGTTTTCGGCGATGGAGATCGACTCGCGTCCAATCTTCGGTCCGGAAGAAGCCGTCATTCGAGGTCAGTCACCAGACGCCGCCTACGATGAGGATCCGGTTCAGGCGAACCTGGGAAGTCAGCAGTATCTCGGCCAGCCGCCAATTCAGCACGCCAGCCAGTGGAACCCGATGGCTCCTGTCTGGCCTGGAACGCCGCTGATGGGGCCCGGAGGCGTTGGTGCTCCCTTCGCAACAATTCCCGGCGTCAACGGGGCGCGGCCATTTCAGTGTGGCTGGGCTCGAAAACTGAACGTCGGATTTCTTCCTAAAGAACGAACCAGTAGCACTGGTGGCGGCGCTGCCGGTCAGTTCGGAGTATTCGAGGTAAATACAGAATTTCGTTATACAGCTCCGCTCCAGACTCAGTGGGTATTTCAATTCGCACCTCAGTTTAATCTTCGAACCTGGGACGGGCCGACAGCTCCTGATCTGCCGGGAGATGTTTACCGATTCGGCTTGGACCTGGTTTTAAATTCTCCAACGGTTGGACCGTTCTCTGCAGAGCTCGCGTTCAACCCGTCTCTCAACACCGACTTCGACCGAAGCCCAGGTTCCGATGCGTGGAACTGGGACGGCCGTGGTGCGATTCATGTCGAGGCGGGGCCCCGGACACACGTTGTTCTGGGGGCGATGTTCTGGGATCGGGTTGATGACCGGGTTCTGCCGTACGGCGGTGTCGTCTTTAAAACGCCGAACGACTACTTCGAAATCCGAGCAATGTTTCCGCAGTCGGAAGTCAGCATCTTCATGGGGACCCCGTGGGGAGTTCCACAGTGGCTGTACGTCAACGGCGAGTACCACGTTGAAGCCTACGAGATTGGCGGCCGTGCCGGCGACCGGCAGGTTCAACTTCAGGACTGGCGAGTCATGCTGGGAGTCCGCAGCGATTCCGGCGGAGTCCAGAGCTTTCTCGAAGGCGGCTGGGTCTTTGACCGGCAAGTCGAATTCAGCCGTGGCGGAGGAAACTTTGAAGTCTCATCCGGCTTCCTCGCCCGCTTCGGCATCAAGTTCTGAGATTGCTCATCGGGAATGTGATGGAGGCAACTTTCGAAATCACAGCCGAGTGCAAGCAACAGGACCAATCGAACTAACGACAATTCCGGGCAACTATTTGCAACTTTGAAGCAGATTGCGGAATCAAATCAGCAGTAGCTGAAAGCTGTGTGAACAGCGTCAGACTTTGACTTTGTCGTTGACTGTCTTGCCGAGGAAATCGAGTTCGACGTCCGCGACTCGGACGAATGCTCGGTCGGTCGCCGCAACTTTCAGTGTCCCGCTGCTCGATTTGACGAGCTGAATCGAGACGCCCATTCCGGCCCCGAATGAAAAGTTGGATCCGGGATTCGGATTCACGAACGTCTTTGAAAGCTCCGCAACCTGCCAGTCGTCCGGGCCGCCTTCGTGCAGCTTTAACTCGACCATCGTTGACGCGAGTTCTCGGGACTCGTTGACGTGCTTTGTTTGAGCGTTGAATTGAAAATACACGAGCCGGCAAGTGAAGTGCTGACGGAACACGTTTGCAAAGAACTCGGGCGAAGAAGCTTCAACGCGCAAGCGAACCTTGAACACGTACGAGCCCGGATAGGGACTGCGGACTTCCTGAGCGATGTACGCTTTTGAGTTCTGAGCGATTTCAAGCGGCGAGCCATCAGCAAGGTTAAAGCCCAGTGCGGCGGTTTGCTGATCACGATCCCGGAGTACCGTTGCGCCAAAAGCATTTTCATGCAACGGGTTCAACGGACTCGCCCGCCATCCTTTGGGCCTTGATGGCTCGGTGATTGGCTTTAACGGTTCCTGCTCGGCGAAGTCGGTATGGACGAGGTACCGCGTTGGATCGAAAACCGGGACACGAGCGATGTCGCCGGTCGATGCGATTCGTTCGGTCGATGCTGGTTCGCTGCCGAGCAGTTTCCAGAGGGGCTCGCCACTGGTCAGTCGGTGCGGGCGATCTTGTGCATCGATGAAGTGCCCCTGATGCGGGACTCCGAGCAGGTGAAACATCGTCGCCGTCAGGTCGCCGGGCTGAACTCGATCGCTGGCTGGATAGCCGCCGTTCTTGTCGCTTGAGCCGTAAACCTGCCCGCCGCTGATTCCCGCTCCGGCCATCGCGAAACTGAAAACTGATCCCCAGTGATCGCGGCCGCCCTTCGCATTGATTTTTGGTGTGCGACCGAACTCGCCGATCGTGACGACAAGCGTTTCGTCGAGCAGGCCGCGCTGATCGAGATCCTCGATGAGCGCCGAAAAGCCGACGTCGAACATCGGACACAGAACGTCTTCAACCCGGTCAGCATTTTGCGCGTGAGTATCCCACAGCGGATTGTCCGAGGCGTTGTCGCCGGGCTCTCGCGGCCAGTGCACATGGACCAGCCGCACTCCCGCTTCGACCAATCGCCGCGCCAGGAGAACGCTTTGCCCCCAACGGTTTCGGCCGTAGCGATCGCGGACCGCTTCTGGTTCCTTCGCAATGTCAAACGCCTGCCGAGCCTTACCAGACGTCAACAGATCGAAAGCCTGCTGCTGGAACGAGCCGTACGTGTTGTATGAGCCGTCGAGATGTCGAAAACGCTCTTCGAGTTGCGACAAGAGCGACTGCCGACGACCGAGTTGAATCGGGGTGATGTCTGTTTCGCGGAGACTCTCGATTTCGTATGTCGGTTCGGCGGGGTCACCAACGAAGACTTCCGGATTCCATTGCGGTCCAAGAAAGCCTGCGGTCTGACCGGAAGGAGTGACATTTTCGTTGAGCCGCATGACGTCAGGCAGCCAGACAGACGTCAGTGCGGGAAGCTTCTCGCTGGGCTTCAGTTGTTTGACGACGGAGCCAACGTATGGCCAATCGGTCGGCTGAATCGTTCGCGGGTTCGGCCCTCGATATTTGTAGCCGGTCAGCACCCACGCACCGCTGGATGAGTGCACGTTGTCATCCGTCGCCATCGATCGGCAGATCGCCAGCTTGTCGCTCATCGCCGCCGTGCGAGGCAGCAGTTCGCAAAACTGAATTCCTGGGACGTTGGTGCTGATCGGTTTGAACGGGCCGCGGATGCCGTCAGGGGCGTTCGGTTTTGGATCGAACGTCTCATGCTGAGGAGGTCCTCCGGCCAGATAGAGGAAGATCACGTTCTTCGCGCGTCCGAATGCTTTGTCCGAAACGGGAGCCGGCTGTGCAATTTCCTTCGCCGCAAGCAACTGCGGAAGCGACAAGCCACCGAGGGCCAGCGAGCCAACGCTCATCAGCTCACGACGCGAGATACCGTCGCAAAGCCGCGTTCCTTCGTTAAGGATTGAAAGCACGGAAGTCCTCCCGTTCGAACAGGACGTTCGCTGGATCGCAGACGATCGTTTCGAACATTCAGTCTGACTTCTCTTCGTCATCGATCAAGGGCAACGATTCACAAACGCGATGTTCGATCGACGCAACTTTGTAGGTTATGACAAGTGCAGCGCCGGCATAACATTGAGAATGCCGACGGAAACATGGTACGCCGGCGCTGCGCTTGTCGTACCCTACGGCTTAAATCTCAGCCGCTCTCACCGTGCGACGCGCGCATAAAGAAAGCCCGACCAGACAGGCGTCTGATCGGGCTTCACTGATTACTCTGATATCCGCACTGATTCGCAGGACCTAAGTCCTGTGTGACTTCCTTGCCACGTCGGTCATGAGCTTCCCCTGGCGAATGACTCCCGACCTGGTTTTGCTCAGGCGAACTGCTTCTTGCGACCGACAAGCGTTCGAATTCGTTCTGCAAGCAGAGCTGAGTCGAACGGTTTGCGGAAGGTCTCGTTAAAGATGGTCCGGTCGAAACCGGCTGCATTGTCTTCGTCGCTGAGCAAACCGATCAGTACAGTTTCGGAATACTCGGGGTTGCGTCGAAGGTTCTGAGCGATCAACAACGCATCGTTACGTCCCATGGCGAAGTCAACGACAACGCAATCCGGGTGTAGCGATTCTGCCTGAATTCCAGCCTCGAATCCGCTTTGAGCGTATTCGATTTTGAAGTCTTCAGGTGTAATCATCTCATTCAGGCTAGACTTGATCACAGGTTCTGCACCGACGAGCAGGATTTTACCCATTGCTTCGTCTTCAAGTTCACCAAGTGGCATTCCGTGTTCTTTCAGGAATCGGATCAAATGCTCTCGCGGGATCCGACGGTCCTGGGAACCAGGAATTCGGTAGCCACGAAGGCGTCCCGAATCAAACCATTTGCTGACCGTTCTCGGTGCAACTTTGCAGATCTTAGCTACCTGTCCAGTAGTGAAGATCGTCTTCATCGCGGGCTCCAGTTTCACTTTGCTATGCAGAATTTCGTTCTCACGCGATCTTCTGCACCCCCCTACGATGGCTGGCTCTCTTAAGCCGCTGGGTCCTTCCTGAGCGCCACCGTTGGTGTTGGGTCGGGGTTTGTCTCCAGTTACCGGGTGAACAATCGATATCTCCCATCGATTCCCCACCTGCCTTACGTCGGCAACACAAACTGAGGACTTTCGTTTCTCCGCTTCTCTTCTTCGAGGAAACTCATTTTCCAGGGTCGCCCCGAAAAGTCTCGACCCAGACTTCCTGTTGTGAAGCCTTTGCCGACTCGCTCTCCGGGCGTCTCTTCCGACCGACGTGTCTTGAAAGATGTCTCAAGTGAGCTATCTCTTTCGACAAACCGCTCGTCATTGACGACGGGCGACAGAAACGGATGCCAATCGCCATTGCATCGATGTTCTGTCGAGCAGCTCTCCCTGCTGCCAATCCCGAAATGGCCTTTGTCTGGCAGTTCCGTCCTGCTCCCTCCAAGTTGCAGGACGAGACTGATCAGTCTCCGACCATCTGACCTTACTTTCGGTCCTTACCGCCCGATGACTTTAGAATGATTAAGTCAGTGTCAAGGTCAGAATCAGGATCGTGGCTTCAAACCGGCTCGCCAGAGGGATTGCCAGTACCGGATCAGAACCCACGATAAACAGAAAACATCGCTACAATCGCTCCATCCGGGTTCGTTGCAGGCATAGCCACTGCACGAACCGTTGCGATTGGAACAACCAGTCCTCTAACCAGTATTTCGTAATGTTCGCCTTTGACCGGCAGGAAAACGTCTGCGGGTTTGTGGATTGAAGAGGTCTGGGCTGCCTGTAACGATTATTCCGGAAAGTCCGCCATCGTGGTCGTGACGACGATGTCACGCCGCGCGGGTTTGTCAGGGAAGTTCGATTGAAGCCGTTAACAGAGCTACCGCCCCGCTGCCGCAGAATTCAGAACCAGGAACCACACCCGTGGAAAGAAAACAGATCGAATCGATGCTTCATCAGCTGATGGATGGCTCGACATCGCTGTCGGCTGTCGTCGATCAGTTACTGAGTGCCCGACAGGTCGCCGCCTCTGAAGGTGACTCAGCCTCAAGCCGAGCTTCATTGGGCGAGATGGCCCGTACCCCCGAAGCGTGCGTGGACCTGGGCCGGCAGGAACGGTGCGGATTTCCCGAAGTCGTTTACGGACCAGGCAAGACTCCGGAGGCGATCGTCCGAGTCTTCGAGGCATTGACCGCTGCCGGGCAATCATGCCTGGCAACACTGGTCGACGGCGATCAGGCAGCCGCCGTGCAGCAACGTTTCCCAGAAGTCATCTTTAACGAAACCGCTCGCACCCTGA
>CALDJX010000150.1 GCA_937899075.1 uncultured Planctomyces sp.
ACTGCACGTCGCCTGGGTTGATGCTGTGATCTCCCTGTTCTTTCAGCCATTGATAGTTGCCGCGGATCGCCATGCCGCCGTAGTGGTATTTGGCGAGGCTCAAGGGCTTGTCTGTGACGCACTGCTGAATGCTGACGATGTCGAACAGAAAATGGTCCGCCGGCGTTTCATAGACTGTGGCCGTCCAGATTTCATGGAGCACATCGACCCAGGTGTCACTGCTCTCTCCCTTCACTTTGACTATGAATGCGTGCTTGACGCTGAACGAGACGCTTTGCTCTTCTCGCTTGAGTTCCACCACCTCGCGGAACTCAATTCGCGCAAGATCCTTCGCCTGATTCCAGAAGTCGACTGCCTGTCCGTCGAAGCTGCTTTTCGTCCACGCAAAGAACAAGGCGTGCTGATGAGCATGATCTGCGGGGTAGTCGCCGGTGAGCTCCTGGCCGGTCGGCGTGTAGACCGGATGAATGTAGCCGCTGCGGCTGAAGTGTTGCTCAATTCCTTCAGGAACAGGTCTCGCGGTCTTGATATACTCGAGCACCGGTTTGTCGCGCAGCGTGATCCGGATCGTATCATCCGTTTCAGTCAGGGTCAGCTCGCCGCCGTGAGTCGCCTGCAAGGCAATGCCTAACGAATACAAGAGTGCCACAATGGCTGTTGGGAATATCTTCATGTCGGTTGATCTTCCAATTCTGCAGTTCTCACCAAGGCTTCGTTTCAAACATACGCTCTGGAATCTCTACTTTGATGGCTGAGGTTTTGATATGGGATCGGTGTAAGGCAAGTACTTTGGATGTGGAATGTAATTGCCTTTGCCCTTCTCCCAACGGAAGGTTTCGCCTTCGACGACCAAATCACGACGCGAGTTGAGCTTCGGTTCTGGATCGGCAAACTCGGTCGGTGCTAAGTCTCGCAGCCTGGTGATGACGTCCGCGTACTCTGGGTCTGACGCCAGGTTGTTCCACTCGTGCGGATCCTCTTGGACATTGTACAACTCCTGGTTCTCGTCGTCGTAATAGATGAAACGCCAGTCGCGATTCATCAGCGTGTATTCGCCCGGGTTGATGTAGGGCAGGTAGACGGTGCGATCGCTTGCTGAGTCAGGATTTTTCAGCGTCGATGCCAGCGAAGTGCCTTCGAGTTCCTGACGCGGTGCAGGAAGGTTGCATTGTTCAACCAGCGTTGGGTAGATGTCAATCAGGCTGACCGTGATATCCGTCCGGACTCCTTGGGCGACACCGGGACCGGCCCAAACGAACGGCACGTTGGACGTTCGCTCCCACAGCGTGTGCTTTCCCCATTGGCCCTTTTCGCCGAGGTGATAGCCGTGATCGCTCCAGAGCACCACGATCGTATTATCGGCATAGGGGCTTGATTCGAGCGCGTCCAGAATGCGTCCGACCATTGCGTCGGCATAGCTGGTGCACGCCAGGTATCCGTGCAGAGCGTCCTTCCACGCACCCATCGCGACCAACTTGTCGTAATGCTGTTTCTTGCGATTCTCACGTTGCTTGCGAATCTTGTCCGGCAAGTCGGCTAAGTCATCTTCTTTGAACGCGGGCGTTTCGATCGCGTCTCGATCGTACAAATCGAAGTACTTTTGAGGGCAATAGTTGGGATAGTGCGGAGCATAAAAACCGCAAGCCAGAAAGAACGGCTTGTCGTGTTCTTGCTTCAGTTGCTCGACGGCCCAGTTGGCTCGGATCGTGTCGGCCATCTCCTCTGCCCGTTCTTTCGGAACTGCCCCCCATTCCAGGAACAGTCCGCCGGTAATCTCTTTACCCTTGTTGTAAACGCTGGCGGGAAATGGCTGTGGCACGGGTGTGTCGCTGCTCCACGATTCAAGCGCCCAACCGCCTTCACGTTGAAACTGATTTCGCAGGAAGAACTCTGTCCAACCTCGCTGGTCGATCGCTCCGGCTGGATGATGAAACAACTTGCCAGCGCCCAGCGTGGTATAACCCGCTTTGGCGAAACTCGTTTGCAGCGACTCAATCTCCGGATGATGCACAAAGTAATTCGGAGTCTCGTAGCATCCGGTTGTCGAAGCGTACTGACCTGAGAAGATCGCCGCGCGACTGGGCGCACAGAAGACTCCGGCGGTATGACCATTCGTAAAGCACACGCCTCGAGCAGCCAGCCGATCAATGTTGGGCGTAATCGCATTCGGGCGTGAATCGAGACATCCAACAAAGTCGTTCATATCATCGACCGCCAGGAAGACGACATTCGGCTTAGTGTTGTCAGCACTGACCATCGCGGTAGGTAGCGACGCTACACATAACGCGGTCAGCAGCATCAGGGACTTCAAGTTGAATCTCATGTCGGTTTCTCAAATGGGTATAGGTTTGGACGATCACGCAATCGCTGCAATGAAAGGCGTCACATCGGTGGCGATGCCTCACAGCAGGGCAATCATTTCTCATCATCTTCCAGCGGTCGATTTCCCTCGAAAGCTCCCCACATTTTGCGTTTAGCAAACTCTGAGTCGGCTTCGTAGACGCTTGCGTCGTAGTCAGGATTGAGCTTAGGAATGCGCGCACCAACGGCCTCGAAGTAGTCCATCATCTCGGTGAACATTTCTTTGTGCCGCTCGGGATATTGCCTCGCGATGTTGTTCGCTTCCCCCATATCTGCGGACAAATCAAACAGCATTGGTGTGTTCGAGCTGTCATAGAAGTGCAGCAGTTTGAAACCGCCGGAAACAACGGCCGAGTGCGGCATGCTGGTACGATAGTGCGGGTAATGAAAGTACAGATTGCGGTTCAAGAATGCATCGTCCGGCTGTTCACCCGCCATGTACCCGGCCAGACTCACGCCATCGATGTCTTTCAGCGTGTTTGGATCGCCCCCCGCCCAATCGACGAAGGTCGGAAGGAAGTCGTAGTTCACGACGTTGCCAGTGAAGACAGAGCCCATTTCGATCCCCGGGCCTTTCACGATCATTGGAACACGAATGCCGCCTTGCCAGACCCACCATTTGGCGCCGTGGTGAGGTTGCGTCAACTTTGGATCGAGAAGCAACTCTTTGTGCCGATATCCATTGTCGGATACGAGGACGACGTAGGTGTTGTCCGCAATACCCAGCGCTTCGATCTTGTCGAGCACGGCTCCAATCCGTCCATCGAGGTCTTCGGCCATTCCGAGCCAAACGGCCGGGTCGTCGCCGAGACGGACGGTGTCTTTCTGTTTGTTGTTTGCTTTGTACCAAGCCTCGACGAGTGGATGATTGGCATACTTTTCACGTGTCGCCGGCAAACACTCACTCCCCGCGTGCATCGCGTAGTGCGAAATCTGCAAATAGAACGGCTTGCTGGCGGCGACCTGCTCCTCCATGAAACCGATCGCCTTCTCCGTCGTGCTGAACATCAACTTCGGGTCGGTGAGATCCTTGGGCAATCGTCGAGGCTTTTTTTCACCGTCCTTGGCAAACGAGTCGAGCGTATTGCCGGGCTTGTTGTCCGTATCGCCGTCGTGGAGCATGTAACCTTCGTCACCCGGATCACCTCGCATGTGCCACTTGCCAACGTGGGCACTGACGTATCCGAGCGGCTTCAACGCTTCGGGGATCGTCATCGTCTCCGGATCAATCGTCTGGTCCGCGACGCAGGGAATGACGGGAAAGTTTTTGTACTGGCGGCCTTCGTCGTAATACTCTTGCCCGCGAGAGTTCATGTAAACGGTATATCCGTTCCTCGGCGACGACTGGCCCGTTTGAACACAAACGCGCGAAGGAGAACACTGAGGCGAAGCATACGCATTGCGAAACTTCATGCCTTCCTTTGCCAATCGTTCGATGTTTGGCATCTGAAGTGCTGGCATCCGAGAATTCGCCAGCGCGTCATCCATTGCGACGGGCGTCCCATTCCAGGCCCAATCGTCGATGAACAGCAACACGATGTTCGGCTTAGTTGCGTCGTCCTGTTCCGCCCGCGCACACTGGCACGCTAAAAGGACCGCGAAGAGTGCCAGCGAAAGTCTCAAAGTTATTCTCCAAATGGTGGCGTTCATGTGCGTTGCATTCTCTTACGATGTGGGATGATCGAATCGGTTCTTGGTCAGTTGTCGTCGTCGCGTTTGCCAGACTTCTCATAGGCGGCCGGAAGCTCAGCATTCCATGCTCGCAGTTGTCGAGTCAAACGTTTCAGCACATCCGGATTGGCGTCTGCCAAGTTATTGGTTTCGGACGGATCGATTGATAAGTCGTAGAGTTCTGGTGATCCGACCCTCTGACGTGGCAAGTGCAGCTTCCATTTTCCATCGCGCATTGCTGACGCTGCGCCAGGGGAACTTGCCTTCCAATACAGCGGTTTGGATCGCTGCCGCTCTGTTCCTCGCCAAATGTCGGAGATATCCTCGCCGTCCAACTGCTCGGGCAGGTCTTCCACTCCGGCAATCGAAGCGAGCGTCGGTAACCAATCGATGAACGAACAGACGCTGGTCGAATCCACTCGACCGGCGGGTACTTTGCCGGGCCAGCGAATGATGAAGGGAACTCGCGTGCCGCCTTCAAGTTGCGTGTGCTTGCCGCCGCGAAATTCTCCCGCGTAGCCAAGCATGTTGTTGGAGTATTTGCGTGCTCCTTTATTGGCGAGAATCACCGGTGCGGGACCGTGATCGCTTGAAAAGACAACAATCGTGTTGTCTCTCAATTTCAGTTCGTCCAGCGTCGCCAGAAGTCGACCGACGTTGAGATCAATTTGATAGACATCGCCCAGATATTGCCTCATCGATTGATCAAGACCGCACCCGATCTGCATGCACTCGTCAAATTTGCTCTGCATGGTTGGCGAGAAATCACTGCGGTCGACTTTGACATCATCAAACTTCGCCGCAAGAGCTTCCGGCGTGTTGACGGGGAAGTGAGTCGCGTGTCCCCAAACGTTCACATAGAACGGGCCCTCTTTGTTCTTGCGAATAAAGTCAATCGCTGCGGAGTACAGCATCGTGTCACGACCCTCTGACTCCTCGCGACTGTTGCCAAGCGTTTCAATATCGTCGATGCCGTACGTTCCATCCGAATCGTCTGGGCCAATGTGCCACTTCCCAAAGTGCCCGGTCTTGTAACCTTTTCGTTTCAGCAGCTCCGTAATTGTCAACTTGTCGCCGAACCCAAAGTCGGCGGCATATTTCGGAAAACGAGCCGGATGCAACCCCGTCATCAAGCCGGTACGACTGGGATTGCAGGTAACCCCGGTGACATAAAACTGCGTAAACCGAGTACCATGGCTCGCAAGCCGATCCAAAGCTGGCGTTTCCGCATAGGGATGTCCATAACAACCAAGATCACCGTAGCCAAGATCGTCCGCGAACATGAAAACGATGTTGGGCGGTGAGTCGTCTGCGTTCAGATCCTCAGCAAAGAGTGCGAGGAACGAGACGATTAAGAAAAGGCAACACTTCGGGATGTTCATAAGCTTCACTACGTTAGGGCCATCGATGTTAACTTGTACTTTCAATTCTTGTTGAACACGTCGCTGGTGACGATCAATTCCACCAAGTCACGGAGTCCGTTGCCTCGCTCGGCGAGTTCGTCCACGATGGCTTCAACGGCGGGGCGTTCCTGAAATCCCACCTCTCGACCAAGTGCGTACGTCAACATCTTTTCGGTTAGGCACTTCGCGAATTGTGTCTTCTGCTTCAGAAGCAATTGCTTCAACTCGGCGATGTCAGCGAATGATTCTCCACTTGGGAGCGTTCCAGTCGTGTCCACGATTCTGACCAGCTTGCCTGAATCATTGCCGTATTGCCGACGGAACGAGCCGATTGGATCGAAACTCTCCAAAGCAAAACCAATCGGGTCGATCTTGCGGTGGCACTCCGCACACGTGGCCACATTGCGATGCTTGGCAAGCTGCTCGCGAATCGTAGTGGCTCCGCGGATGTCTGGTTCAAGCGGCTCGACATCGGGTGGTGGTGGCGGAGGCGGTGAGCCCAAAATGTTCTCCAGCACCCAGATGCCGCGAGTGACGGGAGACGTCTCGACTCCATTCGAGGTTGCCGTCAGCACACTCGCGTGGCCGAGTAGCCCGCCGCGAAGCGATTCCTCCGGCAATGTTACTCGACGAAATTCGTCCCCTTGGACGTTTGGCAATCCGTAGTGTGCGGCGAGGTAACGATTGACGAATGTAAAATCGGAATCGATGAAGTGTTCGATACTTAAATTATCGTGCAGGACTTCCGCAAAGAACAATTGAGTTTCGCGTCGCATCAGGGGCTCAAGCTGTCGATCGTAGTAGGCCGTGAACTTTTGCGTGTCCGGCGGCATCGATCCAATTTCATGCAGATGTAGCCAGCTATTCGTAAAGTTCTCGACCAGGGCTTCCGCACGTGAATCCTTTAGCATCCGACGAGTTTGGGCGAGCAACGTTTTCGGCTCACTGAGCTTTCCGCTGGCCGCAACGCGAAGCAGCTCGTCGTCCGGCATGGAACTCCACAGAAAGTAAGACAGCCGCGATGCAAGTCGGTAGTTTTTGTCTTCGCTTTGCCCCGGGTCGGGCGGAGTTTCCACGTAGAGAAAATTGGGCGAACACAGGATGGCTTGACATGTCGTCGTGAAAGCGGCTTGCTCAGATTCTCCACCGTCAATTCGCGATTGGTAAAAGGCTTCGTATCGAGCGGTTTCCGATGTCAATGGGGGGCGACGAAACGCGCGATAGAGAAACTCTACTAGTGATTGTGAACTTGGGTTCGCCAAAAGATCGGGCTTCGATGAATCCCTGGGTTCAGGTCCTTCTATGTCCATTTGATGAACTCGCAACCGTGGCCCTTCATACGCGCCAGAAATCCAAACGTCGAGGATCTCCGATGGCTCCGTGGAGAACACGTCAAGCCAATTGGTGGTCTGCGTTTCAGGATGAAACTTCTTCACCAGTCGCACTAACGAGGCTCTAAGATTGATTGGCCCATTGGCGTAGCGAATGACCGGAACGAATCCCTTGTCTAGCCAAATTCGGAACTCGAATACCCGTGGCTCATGATCAGCCAATGGAACGGTCTCGACAATGCGATCGGAGGAGTTCTGTCCTGAACCGGGACGAGCCAACTTGGGATCCGTCGCAATGATCTGCATTTTGATCGGTTCATCCCGATCGACATTCAGGGCACCGCGTGGATAGGGGTGCTCACGATGAATGCCTTCGGCTTTGACACGAATGGTGTAGTAACCATCAGCGGGAGCACCACGAAATCGTCTTGCATGCAGCCTGGCAAGATCTGGATCAC
>CALDJX010000151.1 GCA_937899075.1 uncultured Planctomyces sp.
TATGGTAGAAGCCATCCAAGCAGGTCTTTGGTTTCTGGTGGTCTCGTGTTTGATCGGTATCATTATAACTCTTATCGGTATTGTGCAGCTTGAAGACGGTCGCTCTCCACATCTCCTTGGTAGAGCAGGTGTGCTCAAGTATCCCCATGGAGCGACCATCCACGCACTGCAAACTCTACCCGCGCTTGTCTGGTTGATGTCACTCTTCAGAGTGCCGTCTGCTGTGCCGCTCATACGATTCTCGATTGCAGGTCACGTCTTACTGCTCGCTCACGCGCTTCGCCAAACACTGCAAGGCCGGTCACGACTCGATGTCGACATAACCAGTGGCACACTGCTTTTGTTGGCGACGTTTTTTATTGCGCTCCCTGTGATCGCCATCGCAGTTTCTACAGCCTGGCATTGTTTAACGCGATTCTACTTCGGGCGCCCTCAGCAGTGATTGTCGGCGGCAGTGTTTCCAGGAACATGAGTTCCAAGCGACTTGGGCGGGGCCTCATTGGACTCAGACCATGCATACGAACGTTGATTCCTTCAATTCTCTCGACGCGAGAGTATTGTCCGTTAATCAATGATCTCCGTACCGGTTCAGATTGAATGTTTTGAACGTTTACGCGAGGCGGACGTTGCTCTCTTTATCACAACCAAACTCAAGGAATTCGATGATGAAATGGACTCAGATAGCCAGGCTTGGATTCGTGCTTGCAGCGGGAGCTTCATTCCTGTTCTCTGTATCGCTCTGGTTTACGGGCAGTAAGGAGCAGGGGATGTTCGTGGGCCTGTGGGTACCTTCCATCCTCAGCTTCGGAACGCTGATGCTCGGGAGGGGGGGCCATGAGTGATATCATCATTTTCATGGTTGGATGCGGCGTCATGGGAGTCGTGTTAGCAGCAACATGCATCGCGACCATCGCCGGGAGCGACTCCAGCTCATCTGAAACAACAGCAACTGATCTGAAGAAATAAGGGACCGTCGGTCGGCAATAAGATGTGAGCCAAGTTAATCCATCTTCGGTATAATTTTTGTAACTTGAGGCAGCAGCGGAATGTGGGCGAGAGGATTGCGAACAACTCAGATGGGAATCGTGGATGTCAGGTGAGATCTTATTGACCGGTGCTACCGGCTATGTGGGCGGACGGTTACTGTCGCTTTTGCAGAAGTCTGGCCGGCATGTTCGTTGCTTGACCCGGCGACCCGACGCTTTGAACGATCGTGCGAACGCAACGACGACAATCGTTCGTGGAGATGTCCTGGATCGTGCGTCTCTAACTGCGGCGTTCGACGGGGTCGACACGGCTTACTACCTCGTCCACTCGATGGGTGAGGAAAAGGATTTCGAGGAGCAGGACCGAATTGCGGCCGAGAACTTCGCGACGGCGGCAACAGCCGCCGGCGTGCAGCGGATCATCTATCTGGGAGGCTTGGGAAACCCGGATCACCACCTCTCAAAGCATCTAAGAAGTCGACAGGAAACCGGAGACATTCTTCGTATGCACCATCCTCAGGTGATCGAATTTCGGGCTTCGATTGTGATTGGGTCAGGCAGTCTCTCGTTTGAAATGATTCGCGCACTGGTCGAACGGTTGCCGATCATGATCTGCCCCAAGTGGGTGAGCGTCAAGGCGCAGCCAATTGCAGTAGAGGACTTACTCACGTACCTAGTTGCCGCGTTGGATCTTCCGATAGGTCATTCGCAGGTTTATGAAATTGGCGGACCAAATCAGCTCTCTTATGGGGAATTGATGAAGGAGTATGCCCGGCAGCGAGGATTACGGAGGTGGATGATTCCCGTTCCACTCTTGACCCCATACCTGTCGAGTCTCTGGCTGGGGCTGGTCACGCCGCTCTACGCTAGGGTTGGTCGCAAGCTCGTCGAAAGTCTTCGCAATCCGACGCTATTGTCGAACAATCTCGCCAATCGAACATTCGATGTCGTGCCTCGGTCCCTACCGGAGGCGATTCAGCGGGCGCTGATCAACGAAGACCATGAGTTTGCAGAAACTCGCTGGTCTGATGCGCTGTCTGCGGGTGGGACAACGCCTCAATGGGGAGGCACACGGTTTGGCTCTCGGCTGGTGGATTCCCGATCGGTCGTTGTGCCAGTTTCAGTCGATGAAGCCTTCGCACCCATTCGTCGCATCGGCGGTAAGACAGGCTGGTACTATGCGAACTGGCTGTGGTCAGTGCGGGGATTCCTGGATTTGCTCATTGGCGGCATCGGAGTCCGGCGTGGTCGTCGGGACCCTGAGCACCTTCGGTCGGGAGACGCCTTGGACTTCTGGAGAGTGGAAGCCTGCGAGCCACCACGGCTGCTGCGGCTCTCTGCAGAGATGAAGTTGCCGGGTCGTGCTTGGCTCGAATTCGAGGTCACACCAAGTCCGGATGGAAGCCTGATTCGCCAGACAGCAATTTTTGATCCTGTCGGTCTCTCCGGGCTGGCTTACTGGTATGGCATCCATCCGCTTCACCAGTGTGTGTTCGCAGGCATGTTGCGCAACATCGCTAGGAAAGCAGCACAATCAGACAACGATTCATCGCCGAACTGAAACGGGACGCGAAATCATCACTTCGATAACTCAAATTGTGTATTCGATATGAAAGAAGATCATCATCACCCCGATCCAACTCCCGCTTGGGCGTCTGGCTGGCTGATTGCGGCTGGAGTCTACAATCTGGTCTGGGGAACAAGTGTCATC
>CALDJX010000152.1 GCA_937899075.1 uncultured Planctomyces sp.
TCTCATTCTCTGACTCGTCGCCCAGACCATTTATCTTCCCAGATGCCCTCTAAGGATCTAAACCTCGAGATTCAGACTCTTGCCACCTCAACAACCTCTCGCGCACGGAAAGCATTGGAGCTTGAACTGATCAGGTCACGACAACCTGTGTTCAACGTTAAACGCTGAGAATTGCAGACTTCATTCTGAAATCATTATCGCTCGACGCGGAGCCCCTTACATGTCGACGCTCTCACGACTTCTGATCACGTCACTCATCCTCATAGTTGCGTCCTTTCCTTCCTCATCGGGCGACGCAGCCGAGTCAAAGCCCAACATTGTCGTTGTCTTCATCGACGACATGGGTTGGGGTGACCTTTCGTGCTTTGGGAACAAAGCAGTCGAGACTGAGAACATTGATCGACTGGCCGCCGAAGGAATTCGGTTTGAGCAGTTTTATGTGAACTCGCCGATTTGCTCGCCGTCGCGTGTGGCGATCTCGACGGGTCAATATCCGCAGCGGTGGCGGATCACTTCTTACCTGAGCAACCGTCAGCACAACAACGAACGAGGTCTCGCACAGTGGCTCGATCCGAAAGCTCCGATGCTCGCGCGAATGCTGCACGACTCGGGGTACGCGACCGGACATTTCGGCAAATGGCACATGGGAGGCCAGCGTGACGTCGGTGATGCTCCACTGATTACGGAATACGGTTTCGACGCGTCGCTGACCAACTTTGAGGGCCTGGGACCTCGCGTCCTGGCGATCAAAAACGCGTACGATGGCAAGCCGACGACACGGCACACCCTCGGTTCAGACAAACTTGGGCGAGGAAAGATTACTTACGTTGACCGTTCGCTGGTGACTCAGTCATTCACCGCGGCCGCTGTCAATTTCGTGAAGCAATCTGTCGCTGACGACAAACCGTTTTACATCAATGTCTGGCCGGACGACGTGCACTCGCCGTTCTTTCCGCCCGAAGCTCGACGAGGCGATGGCTTCAAGCGAACTCTTTATCACGGCGTTCTCGACACGATGGACGAGCAGCTGGGTGTGCTGTTCGACCTGATCCGCAACGACGAAAAACTGCGAGACAACACTCTCGTTCTGCTTTGCTCAGACAACGGACCAGAACAGGGAGCAGGCACGGCCAGCCCGTACCGAGGATTCAAAACGCACCTCTACGAAGGCGGTATCCGATCTCCGTTAATTGCCTGGGGACCGGGCCTGCTCGATGAAAACGCAATCGGGACGTTCAATCGTGATTCGGTCTTCGCCGCGATTGATCTCGCGCCGTCGTTGCTTGAACTGGCAGGCGTCACGCCAGATGCCGATGCCAACTTCGACGGAGAAGCTCTTGCGGGCACGCTGGTCGGACAGTCTGACGAGTCTCGGAAGAAGCCGTTGTACTTTCGCCGGCCACCAGACCGCGACGCCTTCTACGACGACGATGACCTTCCTGACCTCGCGATGCGCGAAGGAAACTGGAAGCTGCTTTGCGAATACGACGGCAGTGACGCAGAACTCTTTGACCTCGCAGCCGATCCGTCCGAAACGAAGGACGTCGCGAGCGACCATGCGACAATCGTCGAGCGTCTGACCAGACAACTCGTCGCCTGGCACGAAGCCATGCCTACGGACAATGGAGCCACTTACAAAGAGCGACGGCGTAAGTAGCAAAAGTGCAAGAATAAACTGTGCGTTCGCGACTTGGTAATAAAAGATTTTGAACAGGAGTAAGCAGAGGAAACAGAGAAGGTCTTCAATGCGTGACTCTGTTCTCTCTGCTTACTCCTGTTCAAACTTTGCTACGAGACGACTCAATCGACGTAGAGAAACTCGTTCAGATTGAAGAGTGTCAAACACAGATCAGTCAGTGCAGCCGCTTCGTCGTCAGATGCATCGTCGAGAAACGCGATCGCCAGTTTTTCTTCCTCAGCAGATGGCCGCCGCGACAAAGTTCGCAGGTACGCCAGTTCGATCTTGTGTTTCAATCCAGAGGCCGAACCATCCGCTGCCTTTTCAAACAACGCAGTTAGGCCCTTCGCCGCGTCGAGCGACAACTTCGAATTAAGCAGCATCAGCGCCTGCGGGGCGATCGTCGACCGGTTCCGGCGCGGGCAACTGAAATTTGTGTCCGGTTTGTCGAACGCTTCGAAAAGTGGGTATCGCAGGTTTCTTCGGACAAACAAATAGATGCTGCGACGCGAGTAGTCCTTTGGATCGTTCGAAACGGGCCACTGATCCTTCAGCAGCGTGTGAACCAGTTCGTCTGGCAACGGAGGTCTGATTCCTGGACCGCCGCGTCGTTCAGAAAGCTGAC
>CALDJX010000153.1 GCA_937899075.1 uncultured Planctomyces sp.
GACACCGGAGAACGCACCACGAGGCTGGCCTGCCACTTGCTGACTCGGACTTGTCGGCAGCGACTGAGCCTGCAGCGTTGCGAAGTCGCCGTTGCGAGTTTCGTCGGTGCCCTCAACGTAAGAAACCTGGCCGAACAATTCGAACGAGTCTGAAAGCTGCCACTCAGCATCACCTTCGAACCCAAACAGTGTGGCTCGTTCGGTATTCACGTATTTCAGATTCGTTTGTTCGATCTGTCCGAACGGTGGGCCGCGCCGCACCGACAGGTTTTCGAAGGTGATCCGGTCGTGAACCCAGGCATGAAAGAAGTTGCCGCTGGCTGAGAAACGTTCATCCGAATATTCGAGTCCCGCGTCAATCTGCAATTTGCGTTCTGCGTCAAGCCGCGGATCGCCGGTCACCGTGTTCAGACCGCTCTGAAGTAGAAACATGAATGACTCGGCAACGTACATTTCAGTCAGCGAAGGTGGTCTCATCCCGTAGCCAATTCCGCCCTTGAACGTCCAGTTCTGATTGATCGGATGCTCAAGCGTAAGAAACGTTGACCACAGTCCGAAGCTTTGATCGAAGTCATCCGTGCCCAGGATCGAGGATAGCGGAATCCCTCCCGTGCCGACGTTCTGCAGGCTGGAACGTGGATCAAGAATCTCGGCAGTAACGATGTCTGCGCGTGCTCCGATGGTGACCGCAGTACCACTTTCGAATTCAACGTTGTGATCGATGAACAGTCCCGGATTGACGGATGCAGACCTCGGGATGGGCGAGTTGGCATCGTTGAAGATTGAGAATCCAAACTGCCCGGAAGTGATCTCGTCGAGTTCCTGGCGAATGACACGCACGTCGACGCCCGCTCGCGTGTTTCGCAGGTCGTCATGTTCCCATGTTGCGGCGGCACGGGCTCCGGTCGAGACCGATCGAATGTCGGTTGTTCCTGTGAAGCGAATAACGTCGAGAAACGGAAACGTCTGACGCTTGCTGAGTCGCTGAGCGCTGCCGCGAAGATCGGACTGGTTGTACCAGCCTTCCACTTCGATTCGGTCTGCCCAGTCAACGTTATTGTTGATCCAGGTCGACTCAACCGCGTCCGTCACGAGTGAGTCAATGTCGAACGCCTGCCCGGCCAGTTCGACGTCCGTCTGATCCTGGTGCAGATAGAAAAGTTCCAGTGATTGACCAGGTGACACGTCAAACCCGACGGCGACATCAAAGTCTCGAGATTTGTAACTCGATGGAATGCCCTGGCCGTCGCCCGCGCCGTAGTCCGAGCCCGTGCGGTGTCCGTAGCCAACCCGTGCTCCCCAGTCTTCGTCGGCGTAGCTCGCGGTCTGCCGACCGTACCATTGATCGCCGTTCGTCTTGTATTCAAGGGACGTCGATCCGCCGGCCACGGGACCATCGTCTGACCGTGGACTGGTTTTCAAATCGAAACTCAGAAAGCTGGTGCCCGGACCATATTCAACAGCGTATGGACCTTTCACCACGTCGACACTCGAAATCAGATCCGAGTCGATCTTGCTGAGGACCGTATCGAGGTCGATTCGAGCCGGCAGCCAGTGCGAACCCGAGGCGGCCAGCTGTCCAACGCGGCTGCCTCGAATTCTCGGGTCGGTAATGATCGGGCTTCTCTTCTGAGCGACGATGCCTTTGCTCCGCGATGACTTACCCAGCAGGCTGCCGACATCAGTCGTCGATCGAGCTTTCGATTCGATGCCCAGGATCCGATCTGCGGCAACGCGGTTTCGACTCGTACTGAGACTGGCCAGTTGGAGTGGAGTTGTTCTCGAACCACCGCGAAAGATCGCGGCCACCGAGCGAGGTGCGGCCGGTGTCGCTGCAAGATTTGGTGCTGTCTGCAGAGGGAGCGGCTGCAACGGAGCCACGTCCTGGTACAGGTGCAGCGAGATGAACTGAATTCGGCCGTCATCATCAACAGACATCTCGTCGAGTCCACCCGGCTGCTGCAAGGCTTCCATGTAGACGCCGGACGGGATTTCTGAATTGGTGCCATTAGCGGAGTCGGCTCGCTCGTCCGCCGCGTCCGCATTGCCGGTCGCACAGATTCCGAAAATCAACACTGCAAGCAGGCCGGCAAGAGAAATTCTGTTGCTGGAATGTCGATGGCATCCTGTCATCGCAGAATCTCACACAAGCCGCCGCGTCGTTCGACAAAACCTGCGTCCGAGCGGTGTCCGAGCGGTGGCTCGCACAAAGAGCGAAGACTGCTGGAGCAGTTCGTGGGTCGGTGTGACGATGAAGGCGTCAGCAGAACTAAACGAGACGATGCGTCGTTTCCGAGAAACCGTACCCCATCGAAATCATCGGTACGGTCGCGCCTCGGCAATCGTTGCAATCCGGGCGCGCGGAATGAGAACCTTGTTCACATCGAGATTAACTTGAATCCCTCAGTTTGTCGGCAAGGTTGCGTCTGTCGCCCCATCCTGCCGGACCGGAACAGCCACACCCGTCACCGCCGCAGCTTCATCGCGAATGGTCTTTAAACGCGGATTCGCTGGCGCGGCGACATCCATACTCGCGGCAGCTTTCAGGAAGAGGTCCGTTGCGTCCTGCTTTCGCGACTGGCGGAAAGCGACGATTGCCGAGAGGAACTGATGTTCGGGATGGTCTCCGCCGGCAAGTGCCTTTGCCTTCGAATGCGTTGCAGCAGCCTGCTCAAGCTTTTCCGATCTCAATTCAGCGAGCGAGCGAGTTTGTAGAAACCGCGGATTACTGGCTGCCAGTTTCGTGGCGTTTGCGGATAGCGATTCGGCTCGTGCCGCGTCTCGCAGATCTTCAATTGGCGAGTGCAGCAACAGCCAGGCGAAACTGTCCAGCCAGTTGGCTCGTTCCGGAAGTTGGCTGCGAATTCGGATCGCCTCTTCGACAGCCTGCCGGGCACCATCGTCGTCCTGTGTTTTCGTAAGTTCGACTGACAAGTGGTAGTAGGCCCACGCGGCACCATCGCCGTGTCGCGGAAGTCCTGTCTCGCTGGCAGCAAGCTCTGACAACACCTCCGCTGATTGCCGCAACGAGTCCAGAGCCAACGGCGAGTCACCCAGCGCTGCCTGTACCTGCCCGAATAGCAGCAGCAACTCTCCGTACCGTTCTCGTGATTGCGGAAGGTCGGGCGAAATGTCTTCCCGACTGAGAGCCTCGCTGGCCTGCTCAAGAATCCCAACGGCCAGATCCAACTCACCGCGATCCCGCAGGACTTCAGCCAGCACCAGCCGAGCCGAAACTTCACCCAGCGGGAATCTCGCATCTTCCGGAAACCGATCACTGAGAAAAAGCAGTGTGTTAACCGCCTGGACCGCCGTTTCCTGAGCGGCTTCCGTCTTCAGAAGCCGGTTCTGCGTCCACCCCATTCCCGACAGTGCCGACGCCAGGTTGAAGCGGTATCGAGGAATGCCCGGTCGTAGTTCAACGAGTCGTTGAAACGTGGCGACCGCTTTCTCGTAGTCATCGAGCGGGTCGTCACCAGCAGCGCGCCGGATGTTTGCTGAATCGATCTGGCTGGTGGCGAGACCGTCGGCGAAAACAACGCTGTCCGGGTTTTCTTTGGCCAGGTTCTGCCACTGCTTGATGGCGTTCTGAGTTGAACCGGCAGCACTTACAAATTCGCCAGTCAGCTCGTGAATCTGAGATTGGATACTGTGAGCAACGGCCAGCTCCTTAGTAACGTTGTGGTTGCCGCCGGTCTCAACGAAGGACTGCAATGATTTGATCGCCGAGTTGACCAGCACCAGCGCACGCTCGTAGTGGCCGTCGGCCTTTTCGACCAGAGCCTGCTGCATTTTCAGCGACGCGATTTCGACGATTGGGGCACCGAATTCCTTGCTGGCTGATGAGGACATTTCATCGATCGCTGTTTCGTTCGACTTTCGAGCCGCTGCGAAATCTCCCATTGAAGATTCCGACTGAGCACGTCCGGCCAGAGCTTTGGCACCGAGAATGACGCCGAGAAAAACCGGGTCGTTCTGTGACTGAAGGCCGCCAGCCATCGTGATAGCGCGGTTCCAGGTTTTGATGGCGTTGGCGTATTCCGCGAGCTGGTTCTGAACTTCTCCCAGCCGAATCAGACTTTGCAGCTGCTCAAAAAGGAGTTCAGGAACGTCGCTCTGTTCGCTCGTCTGACGGTCATAATAGCTCGTGACCGCTTGCAAAAGTTTCTGCCGCTCCGCCTGCGCGATCGGGTAGTCACGGAGCGAATCCGCCAGTCCGGACAATTCTGCAATCGCGGCCTGTGACTCTTGAAATCTCTGCACGGCTTCGGTCTTTGCAACGGCTTCCTTTTCTTTGGCCGTCTTTTCTTTGCTGCGAGCTGAGTTGATCAGCACTGCAGACACGCTGACAGTCAGAAAGACGACCGCCGCCATCGTCGCAGCCGTCTGCTTCATGCGTCGCAGCCGTTTCGCCTGAGCGTTCCGTTCAAGCCGCGTTTGCTGGATTGACGTGAGCAACTCGCGATGTGCGGCGACGTTCTGATCCAACTGCCCTTCGGCCAGGTCGAGATCCCCCTTTTGATACGCAACGTGGGCGTATCGCAAGCGCGCGGTTTGCAGAGTTTCTTTGGCTCGAACATTCTCCGCCCATAACTTGATCGCCTCTTCCAGCGATGCGACTGTTCGTTCGAAACTTCGATAGCTGGAGCCGGCTTCTGCATTCTTCAGCTCATCGATCGCCGAGTCGGTCAGGCGGCGACTTTCCGAATGGGACCGGTAATCTCGCAACGCCTGCTTGAAGTCCGTCGCGGTCGCGTAACGGTCTTTCGGTCGAGTGGCCATCGCTTGCCTGGCGATGTCGAGCAATTCCTCATCGTGACCGGCCTCGTCCTGACCGGGCCACTGGATCGTGTTCACGGCAGCGGCACGTAGCGCGGCCAAGGCATGTTTGCCGGTGTGCGCAGCTCGTTTTGTAACGGCCCGAAACAGCAAGGCTCCCAGAAGATAGATGTCAGCGGCCGGGCCGATTGGCGCGAGAGACAGGTCGGCCATTTCGGGAGCCATGTAGGACGGCGTTCCGGCCAGGCCTTCAGTGAACGGCAATCCTGACTTCTCGAACTTGTCCGTCGGTAACGCCAGACCCCAGTCCATGACGACGACTTCGCCGAACTGGCCGATCATGATGTTGTCAGGCTTGAGGTCTCGATGGACGATGCCTTTCTCATGCGAGAAAGCAATCGCGTCGGACACCTTTCCGATCACTTCGAGATTCTCTTCAAGACTGACCGTGTCAATCGAATCCGTCCAGGCGTGCCCCTGCACCTCTTTCATGGCATAGAAAAGTTCATCATCCGTGTTCACTCCCACGTCGTAGATCGGGACGATGTTGGGATGTTCCAACGCGCCGGTGATGACGGCTTCAGCCAGAAACATATCCTGAGCGTTCGCTGGCCCCTGATTCTTCTTGACCATCTTCAAGGCCACACCGCGGTCGACAGAACCCTGCCTCGCCCGGTAAACCGCCCCCATGCCTCCTTCGCCGAGCTTCGCGCCGATTTCGTACTCGGCGTTCGCGACACCGGTAACTTTTCCATAAGTCACCTGCCGCGGCGTCAGCACAACACTTCCGCTTTCCGAATAACTGCGCATAACCGAGCTCGTCGAGGAGCGGCTCTGACTGCCTGTGAATCCAGTCGAACCGTCTGGCTTGAGACTTTGCTCGGCGAGCGTCGCATTCAGTTCGTCGCTCCGTTGAATGAGCGTTTCTTCAAACGTCGGGACGTTTGTGACAATCTCTGATTCAATTAGAGTTTCGAGTGACTTTGCAGACTCTGCCTGTCCTTCGCCGGTCGGTGTGTTGACCGACTCGACCTGTCGATCGGGATTCGTCGACCGAGCCGGCTCGTCGATTGTGGCGTCGGCCGACGTTACATCGTCGGTCGCAGCGGTTGGCTGAACGATCGCTGCGGCTGGCGAACCAGAATCGGGCGAGGCGCTGGCTTTATCAGTGGCAGACAGCCGAGCATCCAACGCAAACGGAGCAAGGGCATCGGCGATGGCCTTCGGTTCTGCGGGCCGATCATCCGGCGTTTTGGCCATGCACGCCTTGATCAGATCTCGTAGTTCTGCCGGGACGCCCGTCCGCTTGTTACACACGTCCGGAGCCGGCGATTCCGAATGCGCTCGCATCAGCGCGACCGGGTCGAATTCTCTTGCGCTGGCAAACGGAGGCTCACCGGCCAGCAGACAGTACAGAGTGCATCCCAGACTGTAGATGTCAGCTCGAATGTCGACCTGACTGGAGTCCTGCCACTGTTCGGGAGCCATGTAATCCGGCGTGCCCATGATGTCGCCGATGGACGTCAGTCGTTCTTCCTGATCCTCGATATCAAGCAGTCTCGCCATGCCCAGATCAAGAATCTTCACGAGGCCATCACATGTCACCATCAGATTCGACGGTTTGACATCGCGATGGGCACGCTTCATTTCGTGAATGTGCTGCAGACCGATCGCCGCCTGCCTGGCGATTTCACAGGCGTCGGCAATCGTGAGTCCTGGCTTTCGTCGAATCAGGCGATTGACCGGGATTCCGTCAACATATTCCAGTACCAGAAACAGCACACCTTCCCACTCGCCCGAGTCTGTTGCACAGGCGATGTTGCGGTGTGATAGCCCCGTCAGCGCTTCGATTTCCTGTTTGAATCGCTGAGCCAGTTTCGGCGCGGCAACACGGTCGGGACGAATCAACTTGACCGCGCACTCCTGGTACGGACGATCGAGATTCCTCGCTTGAAACACGACACCGAATCCCCCTTTGCCGATCTGTTTGATCAGCCGGTAATGCGAAATCTGCATGCCTTCGCTGAGGCTCTGATAAGACCGCTCAGGTGATTTCTGAGAAGACGCCGCATGATCTTTGGGCGTTGGATCGCTGGACTTCGGTTCGCTCCGTCCGACGAAGTCTTGAGTTGGCTGCAT
>CALDJX010000154.1 GCA_937899075.1 uncultured Planctomyces sp.
GAAATTCATTGTCGGCGCGACGAAAAACCTTCCGTGACCTCATCCTCGAATTAAGGAAATGTACTTTGCACAGATCTTCAATTTGCCTGGCTGTCGCCTGCCTGATGACGCCGGTTTTGATTCTTGATTCGCTGGTCATCTCCTCGTCGGCTGCGGAATCGAAGTCGCGGCCGAACGTGCTGTTTATTCTGGCAGACGATCTTGGCTGGCGGGATCTGAGTGTCGAAGGCCGCATGTTTAACGAGAGCCCCAACATCGACCGGATTGCAAAGTCAGGGGTGCGGTTTACTCAGGGCTATGCCGGGTGTCAGGTCTGCAGTCCTTCGCGAGCGACGATCATGCTGGGGAAGACTCCAGCGCGGCACGGGATCACTGACTGGATCGGAGCGGCGGAAGGTACCGGCTGGAAACGCAACACCAAACTGCTTCCGGCGAAGTACGTGCATGCTCTGCCGGCGGAAGACACTTCTCTGGCTGAGTCTTTCAAAGAAGCAGGTTACCGGACGTTCTTTGCCGGAAAGTGGCACCTCGGTGACAAGGGATCGTTTCCGGAAGATCACGGTTTCGATGTCAACGTCGGAGGTCATCATCGAGGCTCGCCGCCGGGCGGCTACTTCGCTCCGTACAAGAATCCAAAAATGACGGACGGGCCGGCGGGCGAATCGCTTCCTCAACGACTCGGTCGAGAGACCGCGAAGTTCATCGACGACCATTCTAAAGAACCGTTCTTTGCCTACCTGTCGTTTTACTCGGTGCACGGTCCGATTCAGTCGACAAAGCCGCTGTGGGCAAAGTATCGAGCGAAGGCCGAAAAACTGCCGACGCCGGATCATCGATTCATCATCGATCGAACCAGTCCCGTTCGGCAGGTGCAGGATCATCCTGTCTATGCAGGCATGATCGAGGCGATGGACGACGCTGTCGGAATCGCGCTGGCCGCGTTGGATCGAAATGGGTTGACCGAAAATACAATCATCGTTTTCACGTCGGACAATGGCGGAGTGTCGGCGGGAGATGGCAAAGCAACATCCAACCTTCCGCTGCGAGGCGGCAAGGGACGGCAGTGGGAAGGCGGCATTCGCGAGCCGTATTACATCGCCGGGCCGGGTGTGAAATCGGTCGGTTCAACCTGCGACGTCCCCGTCACCGGAGCTGACTTCTATCCGACGCTGCTGGAGATGACCGGTCAGAAACTTCGACCTCAACAGCACGTGGACGGCGTCAGTCTGGTTCCGCTGCTGAAGGGCAAAAATAAGATCGCCAGTCGTCCGTTGTTCTGGCATTACCCGCACTACGGAAACCAGGGCGGCGAGCCCAGCGCGATCATTCGTGACGGAAACTGGAAACTGATCCATTACTTCGAAGACGGCCGGGACGAACTCTACAACCTTGTAGACGATCACGGCGAGCAGACCGACGTCGCCGGTGCGAATCCCGATCGAGTTGCGAGTCTCGGCGATCGACTCAACGAGTGGCTGGTTGCAACCGGTGCGCGAATGCCGATTCCGAATCCCGACTTCAGCGAGCAACGCTGGGAAGAAGAGAAAGTCCGCACTCGCGAGAAAACTCTGCCCGGCCTGGAAGCTGAAGCCGCCGGATTTCTGCGGCCCGACTACTCACCCAAAGGCTGGTGGGGATCGGAGAATTGATCGTTGGTCCGGGCTTACGCGAACGTCAGCATGTGGGGAGCCAGGAACCCGAGATTCTTCGTGGTTCAACTTATGTAGAAACCTGTCGTCAACGTCCTGGAGGGGCACCTCGACCAGGCGTTGCCGTGTCGACCGTGTTGTGAGCGATGCGGATGAGTCGTACGCCGTCGTCGCGGCGTTCCAGCGTGTCGATCCAGTTTGCCTCTT
Organism: uncultured Planctomyces sp.; assembly: GCA_937899075.1. Taxonomy (GTDB): domain Bacteria; phylum Planctomycetota; class Planctomycetia; order Planctomycetales; family Planctomycetaceae; genus JABMPE01. Next base: position 1,857 of record CALDJX010000154.1, read on the forward strand.
GCCAGTGATAGCGGATCTGCACCCGAGGAACGTCGCCCGACAACAACGTAGCCTGAGCCAAGCGAAGCTGCTTTTCGGTTGTGACCGTTGATGCCGCTGCTCGCTGTGAACGTGCCGACCGCTGCATCAGCAGGACGTCGGAGCCGAGCGATTCGATGTCGGAGAACAACTGGCGAACCTGCTCCTCGGATAAGAGTGCTTCGCGCATCGGGGGCAGTTCGGCAAGGTCCATGCCGTCGTGGTTGACGGGCTGAGCAATTGCCTGCAGACCGTTTGGGGTTTCCCCCATTGAATGTTCTGGGCCGTTTGGTGTTTTGTCAGATTTTGATTCCGATACTTTGTCGTTTGACTCTGCGGGGCGTGGCCGCAGTCGGAACCAGTCCCGTCGTGACATTTTGGGGTCGTCTGCCATGAGTGTCTTATTCTTTGATCTCTGGGCCGGAAAGAATCTCTGGGCCGGGAAGAAACTGAGGTTCGGCAGCCAACAGAGTTTGATCCATCGAAGCGGATGGGACATGGCATTGCTGGCAGTTTTTTCTCCACGGATGCGTTGTGCGAATTCCTTGTCGCCCTGCGTAGCCGTGGCAGCTCATGCAGTCTGACCGCATCCAGGTCGAATGAGGAATTTGAGGCGGCGCCCCGTTGAATGCTCGCGGGCCGGCGGTTGGAGCCTCCAGTCCTGCGAAGTCGTTGTCGCGAAATGCGAATGCCGTCGTGTGTCGCGGGTTGTTCTCAACATGGCACTGCGTGCAGTTTGCCATGAACGTGTGAGACATGCGCGGGATTCGCAGTGACTTCGTTTTCGCTCCCTCACTGTGGCAGGCGACACAGGCGATGTCTGATCGTTGATCGATCGGATGCGGAATCGTTGGTGGAGCGCCATTGAATGCTCGGTTCTGCTCGCGTTGATGAAGCGCTGCAGGCTTGTCTCCGGGGGCAATTGAGATTTCCGCCAGCGGGTCAATCGTTGATTTGAGACTCGCAAGCCGAGTCTGCCCACGTCGTGCACCTGTTGCGTCCGGCATTTCCTTGTAGGGAGTTGCTGGAATCACTCCGACTTCTAATTCGACTGTTGACTTCATTTCGCGCAGGCCGACTGGTCGTGGTGAACTGGACGTCGACGTGTTCATGGGGGCCTGTAGCCCGGTGAAGTATCCGGCGACGGCGAATGAGATCAGAACGAACGCGATGAGTGGCGTGGTGCGTGCCTTCTTTTGGTTGCTCATCGTTAGACCTTTCTGATCCGCACGGCCGATTTTTTGTAGTCCGGCTGTTTCGAGAAAGGGTCGAGAGCATCCAGCGTCAGGTCGTTGACCAGCAACGTTTCGTCAAAGAACGGAATGAAGACAGTCCCGCGAGGCGGTTGGCCCCGACCATCGATCCACACCGGAATTACCAATGAACCGCGGCGAGATTCGATCGTCACTTTGTCGCCATTACGAAGGTCATGAGCGGCAGCATCTGCGGCGTGAATTTCAAGATATCCACCCGGCATGGCCCGGCTGAGTTCCGGAATGCGGCGAGTCATCGAGCCGGAATGCCAGTGCTCAAGGACTCGCCCAGTGCATAACATGAACGGGTAGTCGTCGTCTGGAACTTCTGCCGGGGCGATCCATGGGTGGAACCAGATTTGCGCTCGGTCATCGTGTGTGGATGAGTGATAAAACTGGATCTCTTTGCCTGGTTCAACGTACGGATCGAAGCCCTCAGAAAATCGAAAATGTGTCTCCTGCCATTGCCCGTCGATCTCGACGACCGGCCAGCGGAGGCCGCGTGCTTTGACATACTCGCTGTACGGCGCAAGGTCTTTGTGTTTGAGCCGACTGAACTGCCGGTACTCCTCAAACAAGTGCTCATCCACATTGACGTCGTAGTAATGTTCCCAGTCCCAGACGGGCACTGACTTGTCATTCTCGTCTTTGACGTCAAACAGGAACTGGCCGTCTCGATCCTTCATGCCGGCCATTCCGCGATTGAACAGCTCGTGAGCAACCGCGATCGTCTGCCAACAGTCGTCGCGAGCGGCACCCGGTGGATCGACCATCTTGAACCATTGCTGAGTGCGGCGTTCTGAGTTGCCGACGACTCCGTTCTTTTCCACCCACATCGCGGACGGCAGAATCAAATCGGCCAGCCGAGTCGTTGCTGTGGGATAAACGTCGCTGACAATGAGGAACTTGTCTTCCAGTCCGGCTTTGTTGTCTCCCTTTGGATTGAACAGCTTATTCAGGTTCGGCAGTGTTTGGCCGGGATTCGTGACTTGCACCCAGATCGTGCCGATGTCGCCACCCTGGTCGGTTGGCGTGCAGAAGCTTTCCCACATCTTGACAGTGTGATGGCCAGGGACCGCATTGATGCGACCGGTCGGGACGTTCCAGAAGTCTTCCGCTTGCTGTCGATGCTCCGCGTTGGCGACCACGCGGCCACCGGGAAGTGCATGAGCCAGAGTGCCGACTTCTCGCACGGTTCCGCAGGCTGAGGGCTGCCCGGTGAGACTCGTCGGCGCGTTTCCGGGTGTGCCGAAATGTCCGCTGAGAAGATGGACGCCGTGGACCATCGAATTGATCGCAGTCCCTCGTGTGTGCTGGTTCATTCCCATGCACCACAGCGACGTGATCTTCAGTTTGGGATTTCCGAACAGGTCACCCAGCATTCGAATTTGATCAGCAGGAACGCCGGATAGTTCTTCGACGTATTCCGGTGTGTACGGTTCAAGAGACTTCCTGTAATCATCAAACGAAATCGCTTTGCCGTGCAGGTTTGGATTCTCATCGTCGGAAGCTTTGAAGTTGCAGAATGATTCCACAAACCTGCGGTCGTACGTCCCATTCTTAATCAACAGATGCGCGATGCCGTTAGCGATCGCCAGATCACCGTGGCCCTTCATTTCGAGATAGTGCTGGCAGGCTTCAGTTGTCCGTGTCCGTCGCGTACTTATGTCGATCAGCGTGATCTTCTCTCTGCGACTGCGTCGATCAATGACGCGAGAAAACAGCACCGGATGCATTTCCGCCGGGTTGTTGCCCCACATGATCAAGACGTCGCACTCATCGAGGTCGTCGTAGCAGCCGGCCGGTTCATCGACGCCGTATGTTGCCAGAAAACCGGTTACCGCCGACGCCATGCACAGGCGGGCATTCGGGTCGATGTGGTTGTTCGAGAGTCCGCCCTTCATGAACTTCTGGGCCGCGTAACCCTCGGGAATGGTCCACTGACCTGAACCGTAGAATGCGAACCGCTCAGGCGCGGCCTCGATTCGATCGGCAATCGTCTTGATCGCTTCTTCCCACGAGATCTCACGGTAGCGATCTCCGTCACGCAGCAACGGTTTGGTGAGACGGTCTTTGCCATAGAGCGCGGCGCCAACGTGATAGCCTTTGACGCAGAGAAGCCCCTTGTTGACTTCCGCGTTCCTGTCGCCCGCCACTGCGACGACTTTGCCTTCCTGAACACCGACCTGCACGTGGCAGCCGGTCCCGCAGAACCGGCAGGGAGCCTTTTCCCACTGGACTCCCGCTGCGGGTTCGTCCGCAAGGACTGGAAGAGTAAAGTTTGTTCCACCCGCAACGGCTGTCGCCGCCGCCATCGCAGATGCCTTGATAAACTGTCGCCGCTGAATGGCCTCAGCCGCCGGTTGCAAATCGCCGTTCATGACTTGTCCATCTCTCCTGGGTTAGCCGCAGCTTGACTTTCTGGCTCGTCTTCAAAATGGACGAACACGACATCGACGAAGGCCACACCGCGACACTCCAGTAAACGTCTCGTTACTTCCTCAAGAGCGTTGGGAGCAGGTGAATCAATCGTAATCGGAACACGCCGGGCATCATTGCCGACGTCTCCAATCTCGACGCCCGGTACGTCGGCAAATTCGTCGACGATCGCCTGAAAAGCGTCGCCGACTTCTGCGAGTGTGGCGACAACGCTGGCGATCATAGTCGGGCTCTGGTAGATCGGGCGGGAACTGATCCCGCCTGAAAGTCGGTCATTGAAAGTTGGCATTGCCATTGTAGACGTCGAAGTCTACATTCAATATCATGATTTCGTCAACAGCCACATACGCTCTTCGAGCAGTTGTGTATCTGGCCAGCCAACCTGATCGATACGTCAACCGAGCCGAGATATCCGACGCAACTCTTGTTCCCCACGAGTACCTTCTGAAGGTGCTGAATCAACTCGATAGTGGGGCAGGACTTGTAGAATCTCGGCGTGGACCGGGGGGCGGGTATCGGTTGAGAAAGCCTGCCGATGAACTTACGGCGCTCGATGTCGTGCTGGCTGTTGACACAATTCCCAGAATTAAAGAGTGCCCGTTGGGGATCGTTGGCCACGAACAATTGTGCCCATTGCACCGACTCCTTGATGACGCTGGCAGGCGTGTAGAAGAAGCGTTTGCCGAGACACATATTTCTGACCTGTTACCCGGAAAGACTTCGCGATCGTGCGAGTTCCCCAGCAAAAATCCGACGGAATAGCCGCCGGCCGACGAAAGCCTGCTTTGCCGCGTTCGTTGTTCGTGGTTGCGCTGCTGTGCTTCACGCTTGCCGGTGTGGGGGCTGCGCTCACGGGAACCGACGTTGACAATAAAACAACCAGCAGCAGTGAACCCGAGGAAACCTCGGTACGTGTTGCGGGACATCGTTTCAGCGACGATTCAGGTACAAACGCCGTTGCTCCGGTGACTCGATTTCCAATTGAGATTCGCAAGCCTTCGGGCCCGCCACGTGTGGTCACTGGTCTGAGCGATGTTCACGGAATCGAAGTGACAGTGGCTTGCTCAACATGCCATACGACTCGGCCGCCGAATCACCAGAACAAGACTGCCAGGGATCTGGACGAATTTCATGGCGGCACAGCCTTCTCGCATGGCACGGTCAGTTGCCTGTCGTGTCACAATGAACGCGACTATGACGCTCTGAAATTAGCGGACGGAAGTCGTGTTGAGTTTTCCGAGGTGATGACACTCTGTGCCCAATGCCACGGGCCTCAGATGAAGGCGTACGAGCATGGGGGTAGCTGTCTATTCTGTGCGCAGCGTGAAGTGTGAGCTGGATTCGACAGCCG
>CALDJX010000155.1 GCA_937899075.1 uncultured Planctomyces sp.
CGACGCGGATGGCAAGGTGACAATCCTCACTGACCCGGTCGACGCAACAAAGATACTGACGATCGAAAAGGACGACATCGACGAAGTGCTGCCGTCACCGACTTCGCTCATGCCGGCGAAATTGCTCAACCAGTTGAACCGCGAAGAAGTGCTCGACCTGCTCGGCTTTCTGATGTCACGAGGAAACCCGGCAGACCCTGTCTTCGCAAAGTAGCGTTCAGTAACGCAGTCAAGGAATGACCACGGAAGGCACGGAAACACACGGAAACAAGAAACTTTCTTCCGTGTAGTTCCGTGTCTTCCGTGGTTCAATTTTTCATCGGAGAAATGTTAAGAATGGAACTCAAGGAAATTACCGACGCGTTGTCGCAGCATTGTCCGGACGTTCTGCGGTGGTCGGGAGCGATCGCGAAGACTCTGAGGCAGTTTGATATTTCGCTCGGCGGCAAGTCTTCTGGAAGTTCCAACACTGACGCACTGACGTTGGCCGACCTGACGGTTCAGGAACTGGCTGTCGCGGCGCTGCGGGACAAGGCTCCGATTCTCAAGAACTGTCGAATTGAAGCTGAAGAAGAAACCGGCGATCTGGGCGCGTTTGCCGAAGAGTCTGAGTACGTGATCTCGCTCGACCCGATTGACGGCACGAAATACTTCCGAGATCGAACCGGGGACCAGTGGTGCGTGATGCTGCATCTTCGAACTCGCGACACCGTGCATTATTCGCTGGTTTACGTGCCCGAAGACGGTGGGCACGGAACGTGGATGGAAGCGTGCGGCGATCGCATTCTTTGCGGACCGGACGATCTGACTCGGCCTGCGCGAGAAGTGCTGGACTCGATGACGCCGGTCGACGTTGAAAACTGGAACGGCTCGTCGAATATTTACCTGATCGGATTTCAGAATCGCGATGTCGAGCGGGCAGGAGAAGTCACGCGGCTCGGTCTCAACGGAGTCGCTCCTGACGACATGCCCGGCAGCATCTATCCGTTGCTGGCGACGGGCGAATTCGGCGGATCGCTGATTCACTCACCCAACATTTACGACTTCCCTGTCTCGATGCATCTCGCACGGATTCTTGGCGGCGACGCCGTGTGGGTTCACAACGGCGAGTCCGTCAACTTCGACGAGATGTGGATGGACGATCGAGCAGACATGCTGCGTCTGCCGGGCATCGTTGCGTGCAGTCCGAAACGCGAATACCTCGACCAGTTCTGTGCGCTGGCGAAAGACTGGCCGAAAGAACGTTACATCGATTGAGGGAGCAAACTGTCGAGAACAAGGAATCGATTCGCACGATCGGCGAGGATGTTCCTGGCGGTTGGTTCCTCGTCATGTGAAAGATCGCAAATGCTGGCCCGTCAGAAAACTGACAGCAGCAGAATTTGAGCCGTTCGAATCAGCCCGACGCGTTCTTCCGGAGTGACGGTGTTCCGCTCCAGAATCTGCCGAGTCTGAACTTCCGCCTGAGTCACGATGAATTGCTGAAATGTGTTCAGCTCGCCGTTGCGTCCGGCTTCGAGCAGCAGTTCCGAGATTCGGTGCACTGCTCTGACTTCTGCGAGTTGCGGTTCGACTTTCTCGACCCAGACGGGCGGAGTTTCTGATTCTGCAACGTTCTTCGTGACGCGAAAGACAAGACTCGACACTGCCGCAACCTGTTCGTAGTTGATCCTGTCCGCGGTGTCTGTCGGCTTGTGATAGTCCGGATGTTCGCCCGTCGAGAAGAACAGGAAGGGCACCTTTCGGTCTCGAAACGGGCCGTAGTCACTGCGAGTTCCGATCAGGTCGATGCCCATCCGAGCGATGTTGATTCCTGCCGGTTCGCCGATTTCATTCAGCGTGCCGGGAAGTGTTGAGCCATGCTCGCTGCCCATCACGAATGCCGTTGCGATGGGCAGGTTTCCGAGCGACCGTCCGATCATGTCGGCCGTGATGAACAGTTTAATCTGCTCCATTTCCCAAGGTGCGTGAGAAGCGAACCAACGCGACCCCCACAGCATGTGCTCTTCCAGGTCGAACGCGAGAAACACCATGCTGCGTGCCGGGCGTTCTTTCAGAGATATAAACTTTCGCGCCACTTCCAGAACCATTGATGTGCCGCTGGCGTTGTCGTCCGCTCCGTGAAAAATCTTCCCTTCGCGCATCCCGAGATGGTCGTAGTGCGCGCTGACAATCACAAACTCGTCGCGAAGTTCAGGATCACTGCCAGGCAACCAGGCCCCAACGTTCTGACCGTAGATCGTCTTGCGGCCGTCGTCACGCGGAGGTCCGGGAATTGTCTGCTGATACTCTCCGTCAAACAGCGGCAGCAATTTCAACTTTCGAAAATGATCTTCGATGTATCGCGCGGCGACTTTTCCCGACATACCGCTGCGACCTCGAAGGTCGTCACTCGCGAGGTACTCAACATGCGGCCGCACGTCTTCGGGTTTAATCTCAGAGACAAACGAAGTCCGAGTTGATTTCTCAGCGACTTTCTCAACGCTGAATGCGGCGGCGGCGTCTTCGACGATTGCCGGCTCAGCAGTCTGCTCGGCTCTAACCTGTCGAATCTCATCCTGCGCAATGGCAAAATGGCTGGCGGACGCAGCCATCCCAACTAACAACAACAAAGGGGCCGACAACGTGCCTCTGTGATTCTGCGATGCTCGGGCTGCCTGATAGAAAAAACGATGCATGACGATCCCTCGTCTGAAGTTGCAAACTGAAACGTACAACGAATCCGAGATCATAGGTCACCGGTCGATCCTGCCGAACACCAGACTGGCGGCAAATTCAGAGCACCGAAAGTCACCATGCGGGAACTCAGGAATTCAGTTCTCTTGCTGATTTCAAAGTAATGACCCACGATGAGCCTCCGTTTTTCTTTCGTCGGAACATTCACTGCGAGTCCAATGTGAAAACGCCAATGCCACAACCTCACCAGCCGATCAAGGCTCTGTTGCTACTGGTCGCGTGCCTTGCCTCCACAGAAGTCACAGTAACGGCTGCAGAGACTCCCACGACCAAACTGGTCGCGGCCGTGTCGAGGACCGTCGACTTCGAGACAGACGTTCTTCCGATCCTCAGCGACCGCTGCGTCGAGTGTCACGGCCAGGAAGATCCCGAAGGCGGCTTCCGAATTCTATCCCGCAGGTCGCTCTTGCGAGGTGGAAACAGTGGCGAACCGGCCATCGTACCATCACTCAGCGCGGACAGTTTTCTGATCAACGTCGTGGCCGGCCTGGATCCACACTTACGGATGCCTCCAGACGGACCTCGGTTGACTGACTCGCAGATCGCGGTGCTGCGCGGCTGGATCGATCAGGGGCTGAAGATGCCGGCCAGCGACACGGACGATGAACTATCCCATTCAGATCACTGGTCGTTTCAACCGATCGGTAATCCTGCGCCGCCCGAGTTTGGCGACGGTTTCGCAGCGACGGCAATCGATGCTTTTGTGCTGAGCAAGTTGAAAAAGCAACAACTCGCACCATCGTCACGTGCCGACAAACGAACTCTGATTCGCCGCCTTTTTCTGGTCATGCTTGGCCTGCCGCCGACTCCTGAGCAGGTCTCGCGTTTTGTGAACGATGAATCTCAGGATGCATGGAGCAATCTTGTCGACGACGTTCTGGACAGTCCGCACTACGGTGAGCGATGGGCTCGACACTGGCTGGACCTGATCCGCTTTGGAGAGACGCACGGTTTTGAAACCAACCGCGAACGGCCGAACGCCTGGCATTATCGAGACTGGGTGATTGAGGCGTTGAACTCGGACAAGCCATACGACGAATTCATCAAACACCAGATCGCCGGTGACGCTTTGGGCGAACCGATCGGCACGAGTTTCCTCGTGGCCGGGCCGCACGACATCGTCAAAGGACGCGACCCAAACCTCACACTCATGCAGCGGCAGGACGAACTCTCGGACATGATCAACGCGACGACGACGGCATTTCTGGGGATGACGATCGGCTGCGCACGCTGCCACAACCACAAGTTTGATCCGATCACGCAGCGAGACTTTTACGCCGTGCAGGCAGTCTTCGCGGGAGTTCAGCACGCTGACCGGAAGCTGCCCGTCTCACAGGAACGCCAGATCGAACTCGCACAGGTTCAACAGCAGATTCAGACACTGCGCGAACAACTCGCCGATTTTATTCCGCCAACCCAACCAGGACTGCGAGACGCGGTCACGGCAAAGCACAACGTCGACACGTTCGATGCGGTTGAGGCGAAGTTTGCCCGCTTCACGATTCTGAAAACAAACGCGTCGCAACCGTGTATCGACGAGCTGGAAGTTTTCTCCGATTCAAAGAATGTCGCGCTGGCCTCGGCCGGCGCAGTGGCGACTTGTTCGAGTTCTCTGCCGGGCTACGAAATTCACCAGCTCAAACACGTCAACGATGGAGTCTTCGGAAACAACCGAAGCTGGATTTCCAACGAGTCTGGCGGCGGATGGGTGCAGCTGGAATTCCCATCGCTTCAGAAAATTGATCGGGTCGAGTGGGCACGCGATCGTGAAGGCCGGTACAGCGACCGGCTTGCCATCGAGTACCGAATCGAAACCGCGACAACTCCAGGAGAATGGAGCGTTGTGGCTTCTTCCAAGGATCGTTTGCCGTTCGGAGAGTCGAAGAATTCAGAGCCCGAATATCACTTTGAAAACCTGACCGAAGAGCGTGCCGCCCAGGGGCGACTTTGGCTTGCTGCTCTGAAGGCGGCGCAGAAGAAAGTCGCTGATCTTTCAATCGCGCCGACCGTCTACGCCGGCACGTTCAGTCAGCCAGGCCCGACGAATCGACTTTACCGTGGGGACCACAACGCGAAACGAGAGGTCGTCGGGCCGAACTCGATCGAAGCACTTGGTTCATTGGACCTGCCCGAAAACGCTGCGGAACAGAAACGTCGACTTGCCTTTGCCGAGTGGATTACCGACACAAACAACCCACTCACGGCGCGAGTCATCGTCAATCGAATCTGGCAGTTTCATTTTGGAACCGGCATCGTTGACACGCCGAGCGATTTCGGAGCCAACGGAACGTCACCGACGCATCCGGAATTGCTCGACTGGATGGCTCGCGACCTGATGAACAACCGCTGGTCGCTGAAGCACGTTCATCGCAAAATCCTGATGTCCAACACGTGGCAACAGGACAGTCGCCCGAATGCAGAGTCGCTCAAAGTGGACGGTGCTTCTCGGTTACTCTGGCGGTTTCCGCCGCGGCGAATCGAGGCTGAAGTTATCCGCGACAGCATTCTGGCGGTCACCGGAAAGCTCGATCCGAAAATGGGCGGCACAGGTTTCAGCGGCTTCGAAGTGGAGATGGAAAACGTTCGCCACTTTCACCCGAAGACGACGTACGGCCCGGATGATTTTCGCCGGATGATCTACATGACGAAAGTCCGACAGGAACAGGAGTCAGTCTTCGGGTCGTTCGACTGTCCCGATGCCAGCCAGGTCACACCAAAACGCAGTCGATCAACGACACCGTTGCAGGCGTTGAATCTGCTGAACAGTTCCTTCGTGATCGAACAGGCCGGATTCTTCGCGGACCGTCTTAACGAACAAGCTGCGGACTCAACTGAAGGCAAAGTGCGAGTGGCGTTTGAACTTTGCTTTGGTCGAACGCCGACTCAGCAGGAAGAAGCCGACTCAACCGAGTTCATCGAACAGGCTGGACTGGCACAATTCTGCCGAGCCATGCTGAACGCCAACGAGTTTGTCTTCGTGCCGTAGTGCGGACAGTTCGTCGGCAGATAGTAGGCTGGAACAAGCTCCGCGCAGTTCCGGCAAATTCCGCTCGTGAATGCCGGAACTGCGCGGAGCTTGTTCCAGCC
>CALDJX010000156.1 GCA_937899075.1 uncultured Planctomyces sp.
CTCCCCGATCAACGAAACACCCCGGAAATCCAAGCACCGGCCTGATCGCACCCAAGCCAACTCTGGTCGACTTCAACGTCGCCTTCCGACAAAACGCTGTGGCCAGTCCTGCCAACGTGGGGGGAACTTTGCCATACATGGCCCCGGAACAAATCCGGGCATTCGCCGGCGAAGGCTTCAGCACAATTGGCCCGCAGACAGACGTCTACGGCCTCGCCGCGACGATGTACGAACTGTTGACCGGCAAGCTGCCGTTTGGCGCGGCGCCGCCTGCCGACGACGGGGTTCAAACTCTGCTGGAACGTCGACGCACGATGCCAGAATCGATTCGCAGTTTGAATCCGCAAGTTTCGCGGGCCTTTGACGATTTGGTCATGGAATGCCTGAACTACGAACCAGAGATGCGACCGCAAAGTGCCGAGGAACTGATCGCCAGACTCAGGCTGATCGACCAGGGCGATTCAAAGGTTGAGTCTCAAACAAAACGAGCGTCGATCATTAAGATGACGGTTGCTGCTGCTTCGCTTCTTTTCGCAGTGGCATTTCTGCCCTTGGAAGGCCAGAAACAGAAAACGGCCGCTCCTTCAGAAACACTCAGCTCTGTCCCGAATCCGGAACAGACTCCTGAAGCAAAACTCGCTGACTGGGTTGCCGACGGATACGACGCTCTTGAAGCCAAAGAATTTGAGCAGGCGGAGCAGCTGTTCCTGAAGGCAAAACAGTTTGACGAAGGGCACGAAGGAGCGGAGTTCGGATGGATTCGGGCGAATTTTCATCTTGGAAATGTCGAAGCGGCGGCACGAGCCGGAAACAGAATCTACAACGACGGCACTCCAGAGAAGGCGGCCCTGAGTGGATTATGCTACGCAGGTGTGGACGAACATTCTTTCGCAATCATGCAGTACAAAGATGCAATTGCGGGCGGGCTTGAGACACGCGAGATCCTGACGAATCTTGGATACAGCTTCTGGAAGAGTGGTCAGTACGACGAGGCCGTGGAAGTGCTGGAGAAAGTACGGCTGATGGGGGGCGACACGACAACTGCCAACCTGATACTGGCTTATGCGTACTCAATGATCTGGCAGCGTCGAGGCGATCGTGGGAAGCGAATACACAAGTTTGACGATCAGCTTCTGATCAGCTTGATTGAAGACTGCAGCGATGTTCCGGCGAAGTACAAAACCGCTTCCGAAATCTACATCACACTTCCGAGAATTCTGGCAGTCAAAGACCCAGCGGCAAAGGCCGAGTGGGCGCAGAGTTCGTTTGATGCGTTTCGACGAGGTGTCGATCTCGGTTTAGATGTTGCTTACTGGAACGGCCTCAAAATCTTCATGCCTGAATCAATCCTGGCAACCGAAGAAGCGAAGCAGTTCACAGAACAGGCTGACGGGCGACGGTCAGTGCAACACAGGACGCTGTACCTGCTCGATCCGCTTCACGGGACCGGCTTTGACCGCTGGACAGAAAGAAAGCTGACAACAAGTCGGCCCGCGAAACCGACTAATCTGGTCGCGGCTGCCGCGGAATAATCTTCCGTTGCTCGTCGCAGCGTCAGCGACGCGGTTCGACAACCCGCGAAGTTGCCCGGCCGCGAAGTTGCCCGGCTTAATGTCGATGCCTTTGACCAGCCAGTAAAAGTCGGCTCAGCCTGTCTATCCGAGCGACACTCGTTCCTGCGGATACTGGTACTGGCTGGTCGTTCTGCTTGTTCCGGCCAACGCGATCAGCAATGTCAGAGGGCCAACGCGGCCAAGGAACATCGTCGCGGCCACGACCAGCTGAGAAGCGGGCGTGAGATACCCTGTGATTCCCGTCGAGACTCCCACAGTCGCAAAGGCACTGGTGGCCTCGTACATGATGTCGAGAAATGAGAAGGACTCGGCCTCGAACATGGTCAGTAGCAGAGTCGAAGTCATCGTGGCCGCAAGCCCCATCGCCACGATGACAAAGGCGTAACGAACCTGATCCTCAGGAATCATCCGCCCGTAGCATTCGACGTGGTTTCGACCACGCAGAATCGCGATCAGAGAAAGCACCATAATCGCGAGCGCCACGGTCTTGATGCCACCGCCCGTTGATCCAGGTGAAGCTCCGATAAACATCAGGCCGATTGAAAAAAGTTTTGTGGCAGGATTGAGATCGCCGTGCTCGACAGTGTTGAATCCAGCCGTTCTGAAAGTCACCGATTGAAACCACGCATCTGCCACACGCGTTCCGAATGACTGGTCGCTTCTCGCTCCCACTGATTCAAGCAACCAGTAAACGAACGCGCCACCGATCAGCAGAATGGCCGTCGTTGTGAGGACGAGCCGCGGTGAAAGTGGCAGTTGTTCTCGCAGTCGGCGGCGGCGGAACAGTGAGGATGGTTCTCGGGAATTCTGCCAGGACAACAGCACGGTCGCCCAGAGCGAACGCAACGTGCCAAAGCCAAGGCTGCCGACGATGATCAGTCCGCAGACGACTCCCCAGACCTGCCACCGAGTCCCCAGCCCCAGAAAACTCTGGCCAGTCAGTGAGAAGCCAGCATTGCAGAACGCGCTGATTGCGTGAAAGGTGCCGTAGAAGGCGCGTTCTCCGAGTGGAAGATCGTTCCAGAGTGTCGAAAGCAGGACCGCACCAATGGCCTCGGCAATCAGCGTGAAACTGATAATCGCGATCAACAATTGACGAACGTCGCGGACCGTTGACGCTTCCGACACTTCGGTGACGGCGGCACTTTCGCGAAACGCCAGCCGGTTGCCCAACAGCAGCGCGAACGTCGCACTCAGGCTCATCATGCCCAGGCCGCCGATCTGAAACAGAACCATGATCACGACCTGACCAAAACGACTCCACCAGGCATCCGGCCCGCCGGTCGGGACGACGACCAGCCCGGTGACACACGACGCACTGGTTGCCGTGAATAGAGCAACGCGGCAACGCTCCAGCAAACTCACTTCGTTGGCTCGTTCGGTTACGCTGCCGGGCAGAAGAAGAAGAATCGTCCCGACGAAAATCAGCCCAACAAATGACACGACGAAGATCATCGCCGGATTACTCCGGCTGGTTGTGCTGCTGACAAATTTCAGCAATTGAGCCAGTCCGACCAGCAACAGAAACAGCTCGGACCAGGCAACCAACGCGGCTCCGCGACTGCTGTCGTACCACACGGGCAATACCGGCCCGAACGTTAGAAGCACGATCGAACCCAGCATCCAGATTCCTGAAAACACGCACGCTCGTCGATTCGATTGGAAGAAATCCGAGCGGTCATCGCTCAGATAGATCTTCAAGCTGACAATCGTCGCTCTCACCAACATCGCCAGGCACGCGAAGAGTCCAAATTCCCACAAGACTCCTTCGCCTGTGACTCCATGCTGAAGCACTGTTGAAATGAGGCCGACGGCGTAAACGGGAGTGGCGAACTCTGTGAGTCGTTCGAGGATCGAATGCAGTCGCCCTTCGATTGAATCGCTCGACGGCGTTCTGCCAGACAGAGTTGTCCGTTCGGGTGACATACTGGTTGCTCGTGGCTGGCTGATTGAGAAAAGCGGAACTGATCACCGCGAAGGCGGCATCCTGGTGGACGAAGTCGAATCCGCCAAACGAACGCCCCATGCTCCGGACCAATGCGAGTAAGAATACGGCTGCTATACTCCGCGAAACGCCCGATCGATTCTGAATTCCCGCCAGTTCGCTCATAGACATTGGCAAGCCGACGGGCAACGTCAGCGTCCACTCAGGAGACGGCAAGTCATGCCGCGCGATTTCGTTTCTGAAAGTCTCAGCCACGACCCCGTTCACGGGTATATCCCGTTTGTTTCCGGCGACAATCTGCCGGACGGCGAGGTCGCAGAGCAGGCGATTATCGACCATCCGTGGGTTCAGCGGTTGCGACACATTCACCAGTTGCAGACCGCCTGGTTTGTGTTTCCGTCGGCCGAGCACATGCGGTTTCAGCACGTCCTGGGTGCGATGCATCTGGCATCAAAAGCGATGGACTACTGGTACGAGTCGCTGGCGGGTGTTTGCCCGAATGTGCCTTCTCGACCGTACGTCGAAAGCCTCGTTCGGATGGCCGCGTTGCTGCACGACGTCGGGCACGGCCCTTTCGGTCATTTTTTTGACGATCAGTATCTCGACCAGTTCGGCGTTACGCATGAAGATATCGGGGCGGTTGTTATCGAGAAGGAACTCGGCGATCTACTCAGCAAAATTCGCCGCAACCCGAACGGCAAGCTGGGGCCGCTGGAAGAACTCGACCCGCGACAGATCGGCTGGTTGATCCGTCGTCCACAACCCGGCGACGAAGCCGACGGGAACCCCGACTGGCTTCGAAAACTACGATCGCTGTTCAGTGGGATCTACACGGTCGACAACATGGACTTCGTTCTGCGCGATGCGTACATGTCGGGTTACAACACAAAAGCGTTCGACCTTTCGAGACTTCTTCACTACAGCTTTTTTACGCAGTCGGGTCTTACGATTCACGCCAGAGGCCGCTCGGCACTGGTCCACTTTATCGAGACGCGCGCCAACCTGTTTCGTTCAATCTACTTTCACCGGACAGTGAGAGCGCTCGACCTTGCTCTGGAAGACATTTTTGCTGAGACAATGCAACACCTTTTTCAGGGCAACCCGATCGACAATCTGGATGCGTATCGGCAGTTCAATGAATCGACGTTCCTGGTTGACGTTCAGCGATGGACGAACAGCAAAAATCCCGAGATCGCACTTCTGGGTTCGCAGTGGCAGTCGATACTGCATCGCGATTCAACCTGGAAGATGTCGGCCGAGCGGACCATCAATTTTCATTCGGCGATGAATGCGCAAACGACGATCTTTTCAGAAAAGGATCTCGTCGAAAAACGTCTGCGGTCTGCGCTGCCGAAAGCGTTGCAGGATATCCCGTTGCGGCTCGATGTGGCTCGGCATTACCACCGACCGAGTGCCAGGTTGCCGGCGGGCGGTCAGAACTGGCTGCTGACGCCGGGGTATCCCGAACCCGTCGAGTTGATGGACGACGAGTTGTTTCGAACGTTGCCGGTCAGCTTTCTGATCTTCCGGGTTTACTCACACGATCACTCGCACGACGCTGTCATCAACGCCGCGCTGGAGTCGATTCTCGGAGCGGCGTCCGATTCGAAAACGAATATGTAACGCCGTTGCGACTTAG
>CALDJX010000157.1 GCA_937899075.1 uncultured Planctomyces sp.
GATCCGGCAAGGGACAGGGAGGCAACAAGCCCATCCCGGAAGGCCCGCGTTATGACATGGTCGACAACTTTGCCCGCGGCGGTATGGGCAATATCTGGCTGGCCAAAGATGGAATGATCCAGCGGGAAGTCGCGTACAAAGAGCTGCTTCCACGAGCCATGCGGCGGTCCAGTATCGTCGAACGTTTCATCCAGGAAGGTCAGGTTACCGGGCAGCTCGAACACCCCGGCATCGTCCCGATTTACGACCTGGGCTACCAGGAGAATGGAACGCCGTTTTACGCAATGAAGCTGGTGCGTGGCACGGAAATGAAAGAGCAAATCGAAGCTCTGCACGAGATGCCAAAGAACACGGCCGAGAGGCATCGAGCCTTCGTCAAGCTGCTCGGCCAGTTCGTCGACGTCTGCAATGCGCTGGCCTTTGCGCACCAGCGAGGCGTGCTGCACCGCGACTTGAAACCACAGAACGTCATGATCGGTGGCTTTGGAGAAACGCTGGTCCTCGACTGGGGTCTGGCAAAACTTCTGGGACGCTCCGAACCCGGCGCAAGCGACCGAGGTGTTCAGGTCACCGGCAAGTACGACGACGAGTTTTCGCCCGACCTGGACGACGACCAGAGCAACCTCAGCGAGCCGACCAGAATCACAGACGGCTCGCCGATGGACCCCACAAACATTTCCGGTGGCGGCGATCTCGCAGCCACGAACATTTCCGGTGGCGGCGATCTGGCAGCGACAAACATCTCTGGCAGCGAAGACGTCGGCGCCACAAACATTGTCGACGGAGACGACGTCGGCGCCACGAACATTGTCGAAAACTCAGATGCTGGCGGGACTCGCGTACTCGGCAGCGGCAAAGGCTCAACGAACAAGACAACTGGTCCCCTCGAGAAGTCGGTCGCACCAGAGTCTGGAAAGACGCAGGGACTGCACGGAAAATCGCAAACGGTCAAATCTGACGCGCGTTCGGAAGGCACGACGACGCGGTACGGTTCCGTCATGGGAACGCTGGCGTACATGCATCCCGAACAGGCGGAAGGCAAGCTGGACGAGATGGACGCTCGGACCGACATCTACTCACTCGGAGCGATCCTCTACGAGATCCTCGTCAACGACGCTCCGATCCCGCGCGGGAAGATGCAGGCGATGCTCGACCACGTCATTAATAAGCCGATCATTCCGCCACGTGAAGTTGACCCAACCGTCCCGAAGCCTTTGAACGCAATCGCGATGAAGGCGCTCAATAAGAAAATCTCTGATCGCTACCGTTCTGCCCTGGACCTCGCACGTGACGTTGAAGATTACCTCGCCGACGAACCTGTCTCCGTTTACGAAGAACCCTGGTACGACAAACTGCGACGCTGGGCGAAACGCCATCCCACGGTCGTCGCCGCGTGGACCGCGACCGTCGGCGTTGTGATCCTGGGAAGCTTTGCGTGGAGCTGGGCCGAGTCCAACCGAATTGACGGACTCAGAATCGCAGCAACTTCAAAGGGTGAAAAGGCACAGGCCGAGGCTGTGGCAGGAAGGTTCGAAGAAGCCACTTCCTTACTTAACGAAGCTCTCGGCCAGGTTGGCGACGAGGACGAACTGGCATCGGTCGAAGCCGGTCTCAAGAATCAACTCTCGGGCGTCGAGCAACTTATCGCGGCCGCCGAGCAGCAGCGAATCGCCGCCCTGCAGCGTGAAGTCGAACAGAAAGTTGCTGAGGCAAATGTGCTGGCAGAATCGACAGAAAGCCTGCCAGACGCGCGCACGCTGCTGTCCGAGAGTCTGGCAATGCTCAACGATGAAGACTCGCTGGCGGCGGTGCGAAGCTCGGTTCAATCTGAACTTGACGACGTGAATTCGCAGATCGCCGACGTCGAAGCTCAGCAACTCGCTCAATCACAATTTGTAAAATTCCAGGAGTTGACTGAGCAGGCCCGCTACTACTTCATCGTTCAGACGGGCGACGACGCGACTCAGAACCTGCAGACGGCCGCCGAACACGCCGTTGAAGCGTTCGCGATCTACGGCGGGATGTCTCCGAGCTTCCTGCAAATCCCACCCCCGTACCTCAGCAAAGAGCAGCACGACGAAATCCGCTCCAGCTCGTACGAGTTGCTGATTCTGCTGGCCGAACGCGAAGAGGCCATCGCCATCGACCTGGGAGTATCGGCACAAACCGATGCTGCCAGGCAGTCGCTGCAATGGATCAGCCTGGCCGAGAATCTCGGTCTGAAATCCCTGGCATTACTTCGTTACAAAGCTCGCTATCAGGGAAGCTCAGGCGACGAAGATCAACGAGATCTTACATTGCTGGCCGCTGAAAATTTCGAACCGAAAACTCCGCTGGATTTTTATCTGCTCGCTGAAGAGTATCGCCGCGAGAACAATTTCCAGAACGCGCTCAGCCACTACCGGAAAGCCTTGCAGCTTGACCCGAACAACTTCTGGTCGCTGTACCAGATGGGGCTGTGCCACATGCTCGACGGACAACCTGCGGCAGCCATCGCTGCCTACACCGTTTGCATTTCGCTTCGACCGGACGAAGCCATCTGTTACGTGTCTCGCGGAACAGCCTACGGCGACATCAACCAGACCGATGACGCACTAAGTGACCTCGAAAAAGCTCAGCAGCTCGACCCAGACTTCTGGGCGGTATTTCTCAACCGCGGAGCTGTCTACCTTGCCCGAAAACAGTTTCAGGAAGCAGAGGCCGACTTCAAAAAGGTGATCGAATTACGGCCGAAACTGGCCGGGCCACACCACAACCTCAGTATGGCCTACGAAGCACAGTCGCGTTACGCGGACTCTGAAGCCGAGGCCACCGCAGCCATCTCAATCGACAACAGATACTTCAAAGCCTACAGCACGCGAGCGATCTCCCGCCTTCAACTTGGCAATCCCGAAGCAGCACTCGCTGACTTCATGAAGGTGATCGAGCTCGATCAGGATCCTTCCAAGCAGGCTGAAGCCTGGAAACAAATCGGCCTGATCCACCACCGAGCCAATCGTTCTCCGGAAGCTCTGGCTGCGTACGACAAGTCGCTGGCCGCAAACGATTCCGATCCTGCGACTCATCGTCTGCGTGCCGAAACGTTGCTCGCGCTGAACCGCGATCAGGACGCCGTCGACGCCTTCAGCCAGTACCTGAAGCTTGACGGCAAACCGGTTGCTGACGTTTTTCGTGCTCGTTCCCTGGCTCAGCAGAAGCTTGGCCGGTTCAGAGAATCACTCTCCGACGTCGCCCGAGCGCTCGAACTGGAACCTGGCGCGTCAAACATGCTCGTCCGTCGCGGCTGGGCGATGCTGCTGGAAGCAAACAAACTCGCCGAAGCGGACTTCGACGCAGCGGTCACAGCGAATCCGGAAAATGCGGACGCATGGAATGGTCGAGGCTACGCCCGGGTCATGATGGGCAACATTCCGGGCGCAATTCAGGATGCTGAAGAAGGCGTCAAACGGTCGATGGTTCAGGCCGGAAAGCAGGGTTCCGCCGCATGGCCGAACATCTATAACGCCGCCACGATTTACGCCCAGGCGGTCAAAACCGTCCAGGCCGACGCCAACATGCCTGCGGAAACGCGAACCGCGAATGTAACGAACCTTACCGGTCGAGCGATGCAGATCATCATTCAAACGCTTCAAGTAGGCGGCGCGTCGCAACAGGCAGCGATTCTTCAAACGATCCAAGGCGACACGGCCCTCGATCCGATTCGAAACAGTGTTGAGTACCAACAGGTGTTTGGCCCTCGCCCTGCGCCACCTCAGCCAAAACCGGATGCTCCAGGCGCAGCGAAGAAACCTGACGATGGCCAGAAGTTCAGATCAGCAGAACAAGTAATCAGTCCCCAGCGATTACTCACCGGTCTGAGAGACTCGAAGCCAGCGGCGATTTTTCTCGACGGTCTTCGGGCCGACTCCTTTGACACGTTGCAGGTCATCGATCGATGAAAACGGTCCGAATTCTTCGCGGTCGCTGACGATGCGTTTCGCAGTCACCGGCCCGACGTCGCGCAACTGAGTCAGCTCGACCCACGTCGCCGAGTTCAGTTCAATCTGGTAGCCAATGTCCTCGCTACTTCGCTGAACAATGAGCTCCGACCGGTCGACGTAGCGAAGCTTCTGCCACTTCACGGCCAGCAGAATAACGACCACGACGGACACGATCACAACCAGCAACTGGTCACGATTTGTGAGCCAAAGAAAACTCGACGGAAGACTTTCCGCTGACGGCACATCCGAAACAACCTCGTGGTCGTCGGCTTTCGTGAGGGAGCCTGCATTGTCATCGGGAACGTTGGACACCATGCATCAAGTGTCCACAATCCAGCACTAAATGTACACAGACTAGGCAGACTCAATCGACGACGTTTCACGGCTCGATTTAAACAGGTACGTCAAACCACTCAGCCCATTCCAACGGTAATTCGCAAAGCAGTTCGATGTCGATTTTCTGGGTTGGATGCTGAACGATCAACGACCGAGCGTGCAGCGCGATGGCTCGCGGATTTTCTCCCTTGGCTCCGCCGTATTTGACGTCTCCAAGAATCGGAAAGCCTCGTGAGGCAAACTGCACTCGGATCTGGTGCGAACGCCCAGTCTTTGGATGTATTTCAACCAGAGACTTCCTGTCATTATGGGACACAACCCGGAATTCCAGAGTCGACAACTTTGCCCCAGGAGTACCTTCCCGCACGACGCTCGTGGTATTTTTTTTGCGATCCTTGATCAGCCAGTCAGTCAGCGTGTGCGTCCCGTTTGCCGGCGAACCATCAATCCAGGCGTTGTAAGTTTTCTCGACGGTTCCCTGGCGAAACTGGTCCGAAAACCGCGCCGCGGCCTTGCTCGTCCGCGCGTAGAGAGCGACCCCCGAAACCGGCCGATCGAGACGATGGACGACTCCCAGAAAAACGTCGCCGGGCTTGTTGTACTTTTTCCGCACCCACTGTTTCGCGAGATCCAGCAACGTCTCGTCACCGGTCTCGTCGCCGACCATCAGCGCACCCGCCGGCTTGGCAACAGCCAGGCAGTGATTGTCGTCGTAAATAATCTCCAACGGTGGCTGCATGAATGCTCCGACGCGTGTTCAATGTTAAGTGTTAAGTACTGAATGCTAAGTGTTCGATGTTCGATGTTCGATGTTCGATGTTCGATGTTCGATGTTCGATGTTCG
>CALDJX010000158.1 GCA_937899075.1 uncultured Planctomyces sp.
GAACGTCACCACCCGCAAGTCTTGTCAGCGTCGGCAGCAAGTCCATGCCGGTGATGGCTTCGTCGGATTCGATTCCCGCAGGAATTGTTCCCGGCCAGCGAGCGACGAACGGGACTCGGACGCCGCCTTCAAGAGTCGAGCCTTTGCCACCTTTCAACGGGCCGGCGCTGCCGCCTTTGCCGGTGTTGGGGCCGTTGTCCGACGTGAAGATGACCAGCGTGTTCCTATCGAGGCCGAGTTCCTTCAGGGCTTTAAGAATCTCACCGGTGCTCCAGTCGAGTTCCTGAATCGTGTCGCCGTAGATACCGCGCCGGCTGCTACCCTCGAACTTCTCGGACGCATGCAGCGGGATGTGTGGCATGTTGTGTGCCAGGTACACAAAGAACTGTTTGTCTTTATTCTGGGTGATAAAGCGGATGGTCTCGCGCGTGTACCGCTGAGTGAACTGCGTCTGGTCTGCGGGAACTTCGATGACGACGTTGTTGCGAACAAGCGGACAGGCCGCAGTCTCTCGCTTGAGGATTCCGTCGCGAGTGTAACCTTCGCGATACACACAGTCGGCTGCGTACTTCTTGATCGTCGGGTAATAGAACTGGCTGTTTGATGACGGCGTTCCGTACCAATAGTCAAACCCGTGGTTCAACGGCTGAAACATGTCCTGGTTGCCCAGATGCCACTTACCAATGATGGCGGTCGCGTAACCCTGATCTTTCAGCAATTCTGGCAACGTGAATTCATCGGGGTTCAGCCCGTGGTTGTTCCGAGGAAACATGACACCGCCGATACCGACGCGAGTCGAATGGCTCCCGGTCATCAGCGACGCGCGAGTCGGAGAGCAAACGGCCGAAACATAAAAGCTGTTGAACTTCGCTCCCTCAGTCGCCATGCGGTCAATGTTTGGTGTGGCAATATCCTTGGCCCCGAAGCACGACAGATCGCCATAGCCCAGGTCGTCGGCAAGAACGACGACAAAATTCGGCTTTCGCGTATCCGCCTGAGCATACGAAAACACGACGCCATGAAGGATGACAATAAATATTAGTGCGAATCTATTCATGTTGGTCGATTGCTCTGCATTCTAACCTTGACTGTTCGGACATTCGCTCGCCGTGCTCGACTCGGAGAGTCAAGCTACGTTTGCGTGCTCCTTACTCACCGTCTTTGGTATATCGCTGCCAGTGTTCGTTAATGAGCTTTGAGTTGGCCGCCTTGGACGTCACCAGGTAGCGGTACCGTGAAACGTATTTCTCGCCGGGCACGATCTTGAACGGCCCTTCGACCATTGGGGCGAAGCAGAAGTACGGCTTGTTCGGATGGATGCGTACATGTTGCGGCGCACGGAAGTTTTTCGGGCTGCAGAAGACGGCAGCCGAAACGTTCTGGCCGTCGATCTTGCCCGAGAATGCAACCCAGTTGGGGCGGGTGTGATTGCCTTCCCAGCGGTCCTTGCCATCGCTGGTCAGATACTGCACTTCACCTGGGTTAATGCTGTGATCTCCCTTTTCCTTCAGCCATTGATAGTTGCCGCGGATCGCCATGCCGCCGTAGTGGTATTTGGCAAGGCTCAAGGGCTTGTCAGCGACGCACTGCTGAATGCTGACGACGTCAAACAGAAAGTAGTCGTCCGGTGTTTGATGGACGGTGACCGTCCAGACTTCATCCAGCACATCGACCCATGTCTCGCCGGGTTTCTCTTTCACCTTGAACGCGTGTCTGACGCTGAAGGTGACCTGTTCCTGCTCTCGCTTCAGGTCCACCACCTCGCGGAATTCGATTCTTCCGACGTCCTTTGCCTGATTCCAAAAATCCACTTTCCGTCCGTCATAGCCGGTTTTGGTCCAGGCAAAGAACAGCGCGTGCTGATGGGCATGATCAGCGGGGTAATCGCCCGTGAGTTCCTGGCCGGTCGGCGTGTAGACAGGATGAATGTAGCCGCTGCGGCTGAAGTGCTCTTCAACTCCTTCGGGAACAGGTCTTGCTTTCTTGATGTATTCGAGAACTGGTTTTCCGCGTTGAGCGATCCGAATCGTGTCATCCGTTTCTGTCAGGGTCAGCTCACCCCCACGGACAGGCATTAAAGCGATGCAGAACGAGTAGAACAGCACGAGTATTGATATTGGAAATGTCTTCATAGCAGTACGTCCTCCGATTCGTGTCAGAACTTCAGAACTTTCTTCTTTCTCGGTGGGGGAACAAATGCTGGATCGACGAACGGTTTGCGATCAAACGTCGACCCATCGCCAATCACACGTGGATCGCCGGTTTCCCGCAGTTCACTCATCATGCGATCCGTCAGTTTCCGCAGCACGTCTGCGTAATTCGGATCGGCCGCGATGTTATCAACCTGGTCAGGATCGCGTTTCAGATCATAGAGTTCAAACTCCGGCCGGGCGGAGAACGCGATGTCGAAATGCTTTGGGTACGCGTCCCGGTTGGTCATCAGAAAGACCTTTGTCGGGCTCGCGTCCATATCCGGATAAGCGAGGTAGTGATCCTGCAGCAATTGCTCCGCCGTGGCCTCGCTCTTGAAGACGTCGCCCATGGGCATGCGATTCGGTTTGAAATTGCGGATCAACATAAAGTTGGATGTCCGAATGGCTCGTGATGGATACGGCGTGCGATCTGTCCGAGCTTCACCGACGTGGCGTTCACGGCCGATGATCACGTGGTCCCGCGTCTTATCAATCACGCCGCCCTTCTCGGACGTCAACAGGTCAAGAAAGCTCTCTGCTAGCATGTGATCCGGCCGCGCAATATCAGTTGTTTCAAGCACAGTGGGCGCGATGTCCATGAGACTTACAAAATCGTCGATGCGTCTGCCGGGTTTTACACGCGCAGGCCAACTGACCAGCAACGA
>CALDJX010000159.1 GCA_937899075.1 uncultured Planctomyces sp.
TACCTCGCAACGCTCGCCGGATGACCGCTAAAATATGCGAAACTGGAACTTAGGGGCGGCCCGTAAATTAAACCGGCAATTGAATCAGCCGGCACGCGTTAGCGTCCGGTTTTCCGTGAACCGTGAGCTGACGCTCAGCGGCTAATGCCGGTCTTATTTCCGTCCCGCCCCTTACGGGCAGCATAAACAAAGAAGCGAAGGCCTTCGAGAAGGTCTCCGCTTCAACGCGTGTATTCTGAGGTGGTTCAGCAGGCGTTACAGAATCGCCGCCCCTTTGACATCGATTCCTTTCAGCCGCATTTTGAGTTCTTCGACGTTCGGTGAAACCTCGAATGCCGCTGCTCGACTGATGAATTCATTCTGAATGAAGTCGTACAGACTGTCATTAAAGAGCTGCATACCGTCTTCGGCCCCGATGCGAATTGCTGCGTGAAGTTTGTTGTCCTCTCCTTTTTCAACGAGCTTCCGCACCATCGCGTTGAACAGCAGAATCTCGATGATCGGGACTCGCGGCGGGACATCGACAATCGTCTTGAGAAGTTTCTGACCGACAATCGCTTTCATACTCATCCCAATGGCGGCTCGAATCGCCGTGTGCATGTCCGCCGGAAACAAGTCGATGATACGCGGAATCGTTCCCGGAGCGCTGGAAGCGTGAATTGTCCCGAACACGAGATGGCCCGTTTCGGCCGCGTGAATCGCCGTTTCAAACGTATCGCGGTCTCGCATTTCGCCGACGAGAATGATGTCAGGATCTTCA
Organism: uncultured Planctomyces sp.; assembly: GCA_937899075.1. GTDB lineage: Bacteria > Planctomycetota > Planctomycetia > Planctomycetales > Planctomycetaceae > JABMPE01. The sequence continues at coordinate 761 of CALDJX010000159.1, forward strand.
CGCACGGCATGCTTCATCGCCACGTGAAAGTCACAGACGTCCTGCCCAAGTTCTCGCTGATTGATCAGGCACTGATCCGATGTAAACACGAATTCGATCGGATCCTCGACCGTGAGGATGTGCTTATTCATATTCTGGTTGATCCAGTTGAGCATCGAGCCGATCGTCGTACTCTTACCAGACCCCGTCACACCAGCCAGCAGCACCATCCCCTGGTCATACTTGCAGAGGTCTTCCATGAGCGGTGGCAGGCAAAGCTTCTCAAACGGCGGAATCGACCGTTCGATCTTTCGAGCGACCATGCCGACTTTTCCAAGTTGCGTCATCAGGTTGACACGAAAACGCCACGGTTCGCCCTTGTGCTCCACAACTTTCGCATAATCGGCGCCGCCATCATTATGAAAGATGTCAAGATTTCGCTGATCGAGCATCGGAAAGCACAGCTTGATCATCCCCTCTTCAGTGATCGGCGGCATCTTAAGACGTGTCAATGTCCCTCGGATTCGGAAAATGGGGGGGCTGCCCACCTGCAAATGAACGTCCGAGCAATTGTGATCGATCGCCGCTCGGAAGATTTTGTCGATCTCCAGTTCTTTTCCAGTTTCGAACGTCGACTGCTTCCACTCGTAGATCTTGACCATATCGTTTTACCTTTTTTCCGTGACAGCACGGCTGACATAAGTTGAATCGACCGCCGCCGGTTCAGTCACCGATTCCTGAACCGGACCTAGCGAAAATTGAACTACTGAACCATCAATCGGACGGGAACACCACGCTCCGCCATGTATTGTTTCGTCTCTTCGATCGTGTACTCGCCAAAGTGAAAGATGCTCGCCGCGAGTGCCGCCGAAGCTTTCCCTTCGGTTACTGCCTCAAACATGTGATGAGGCGATCCCGCTCCGCCACTCGCCACGACAGGAACTCCGACCGCTTCGGAAACCGCTCTCGTGATCTCGATATCGAAGCCGTCCTTTGTTCCGTCAGCATCCATGCACGTCAGTACGATTTCGCCAGCTCCCAGCCGCTCGACTTCCTGAGCCCACGCGACAGCTTCCAACCCTGTGGGAATTCGGCCTCCATTGATGTGCACGTCCCACAGCTCAGAACCGTCGTCCTGCTTGATTCGCTTCGGATCGATGTTCACAACAATGCACTGACTGCCAAATCGTAGCGCCGCTTCTTTTACAAAATCCGGATCAGTCACGGCGGCCGAGTTGATCGAAACCTTGTCGCAGCCCGCGCTGAGCAACGTGCGAATATCTTCGAGCGTCCGAATTCCGCCGCCGACCGTCAGAGGCATGAACACCACTTCCGACGTCCGACTGACGACGTCCAGAATAATGTCCCGCTCTTCATGACTGGCGGTAATGTCAAGGAAAACCAGCTCGTCGGCGCCCTCGGCTTCGTATCGAGAAGCAATCGCGACGGGATCTCCGGCGTCCTGAAGGTTCAGAAAGTTAACGCCCTTGACGACACGTCCGCCATGAACATCGAGGCACGGAATGATTCGCTTGGCAAGCATCTTGAGCTGTCAATTCTGAACGAAATGAAGTCCGACGGAACCTGACAGGCTCCTGAAAGAAATGAACAAGTCCAATTTATGCTGGTTCGTCCGAACCGTCAATCAGCGAACAACAGCGGACGCGATTCCAAATAAATCGACCACAACTCAGCATCGCCAACACGATGGGCACGCGAAGCCGCAAAGACGCGAAGATTACGAGTCAACTTCCTTACCTTAGCCGCTTCGCGACTTCGCGTGAGAAAAAGTAAGTGCACCAGAACCGAAACTCGAAAACGGAGGAACTCACAAGAGTTGTGAATCCCGAATCCTTCCAGCCTTGCGGCCACGACTTTCCAGCATGAGACCGGCAGCCACTTACAGCTTCCCTGAAAGACGGTATCCCTTACGCGACACGTCGAACATCTCGTTGAGCCAGCGAACACCGATCCCAGCTCGCTCTGACAAGGCGATCTCGCCTTTTTCGATAACTACTGTCGTGTCGATCAAATGCGGATACAACGTGGCGATGTGAGCCCGTACCGTTTCCTGGTACGTCACGCCAGGAACTGCAGCGGCGATGTTCAGCCCGGCAAACAGAGTCAGCGGTCCGGTGCAGTCGTGCATGAGCACCGGCACGTTGTGCAGCTGAGCGAGTTCCGCAATGCGTCGCGTCTCGCTGATACCGCCGACCCACGTTGGATCGATCATCACGTAATCCGCAGCGTGACCTTCGAGAACCTGTCGGTACTGCTCGCGCGTGACGAGCATCTCGCTGACCGCCAGCGGAACCCCCGCGTCGGCTCGAAACGCAGCGAGCGTCTTAACATTGTCAGTCCGCACGACGTCTTCCATCCAAAGTGGCTCGACTTCGCGCATGCCGCGAGCGATCGCCAGCCCGGCCGCCAGCCAGAAGAAACCATGCCCGTCCAGCATGACGTCGATGCCGTTGCCAACTCGTTCACGAATGGCACGAAACGGAGCGACACCGCGGTCGACGTCCTTCGCGCTGATTCGTTGCCCGCCGGATTCACGATAAACCGCATCGAAAGCCCACAGCTTCATCGCACCATAACCGAGTTCAAGCAATTCCTCGGCGAGGTCGCCAGGCCGGTTAATACAGTTCCAGTTGTCTTCGAGCGGCCCCGGCTTGCCAGGATCGCCATGCCCCGGCCAGCCAGCAAACGTCCTCGATCCCGCAGTGCGTCGTCCGTAAAACGGGCCGCCGCAACTGTTGTAAACCGGGACGGCATCCCGCACGGGACCGCCGAGCAAACGCCACACAGGTCGCTCGCAAAGCTGTCCGGCAATATCCCATAACGCCAGATCGATCGCCGACAATGCACGCAGCTCTGCACCAACGCCTCCGAACGCGATGCAGCGTTCGTAAAGAAACCGCCAGTGACTCTCGATAGCCGCCGCGTCAGAACCGATCAGCCGATTCGCCATCCAGTCATGAATGACAGCCGCCGCCGCTTCCGGAAGATAATAAGTCTCACCATGCCCAATGACTGACTCGCCACCGACCGTGCCAGCATCGGTATGAATTCTCAGAGCCAACATGCCGGGCATCACGTCGTAAGGAACGACGGTTTCCAATGCCGTGATCCTCGGCCCGCGCGTGTAGGCATGCTCCTGCGTCGGCCCGGACGCCAACTTGCGGGCTTCGTCTGCGGGCAACGATTTGCCTGGTCCGGTCGAAACTTCCTGCTGGGTCATGCAAGCACTCCATCCACTACTTCGCCATGTACATCGGTCAGACGATAATGCCGGCCCTGAAACTTGAATGTGTGTCGAGTGTGGTCGACGCCGAGCAGGTGCATCAGCGTCGCCTGGAAGTCGTGGACGTGAACCTGGTCCTTCACGACGTTGTAGCCGTACTCGTCGGTTTCTCCGTAAGCGACGCCCTTTTTGACGCCACCGCCGGCCATCCAGATGGAGTAACAGTACGGGTGATGATCCCGGCCGTGTTTCTGTTTGTTATTGATGTCACCCTGTCCGAACGGTGTGCGACCGAACTCGCCACCCCAGATGACCAGCGTGTCTTCGAGCAAACCTCGCTGCTTCAGATCCTTCACCAGAGCCGCCGAAGGCTGATCGGTGTCGACACACTGCTGCTCCAGTTGCGTTGGCAGGTTTGAATGCTGATCCCAGCCGCTGTGCATTAACTGGATGAATTTCACGCCTCGTTCGGCCAGCCGACAAGCCATCAGGCAGTTGGAAGCAAACGATCCTGGCGTCGTCACCTGTGGACCGTACATATCGAGAACGTGCTTCGGCTCGCTGGCCAGGTCGACAGCTTCGGGCATTGCCGCCTGCATGCGGTACGCCATTTCGTACTGAGCGATCCGAGTCTGAATCTCGGGGTCACCGACCTGAGCAAACTTCTGCTCGTTCAGCTTTGCCAGCCCGTCGAGCAGCGTTCGCTTTGTCTCGCGAGTCAGTCCCGCCGGATCGTCCAGATAAAGCACCGGGCTGCCGCCTTGTCGAAATTTCACGCCCTGAAACTTCGACGGCAGAAAGCCACTGCTCCAGTAGAAGTCGTAAAACAACTGCCCGCAACTTCCCTCGCGGTCGCGCGAAGTGAGCACGCAATAGGTCGGCAGGTTCTCGTTGTCGCTGCCGAGTCCGTACGCCGTCCAGGCTCCGGCACTCGGTCTGCCCGGCTGCTCAGCACCCGTCAGAAGAAACGTCATCGCCGGTGCATGATTGACCGCCTCGGTCTTCATCGTGTGGATCATGCAAATGTCGTCGACGATTGACGCGGTATGCGGCATGAAGTCGCTGATCCATCGCCCGCTCTTCCCGTGCTGCTTAAACGGTGCACGAGGTCCCAGACACGGCTTGCTTTTCCCTTGAGTCATCGTCGAGAGCTTCTGACTCTTGTGAATCGACTCCGGAATTTCTTCGCCGCGGCGTTTGGCGAGGATCGGCTTATAATCGAACAGGTCTGTGTGCGACGGCGCTCCACTCTGCATGAGCCAGATCACGCGTTTGACCTTCGGCTCATGATGCGGCAGTCCGGCCAAACCGCCAGAACCAGACGACGCCTTTCCAGCCGTCCCGGCCGCAGCATCCTTCGTCAGCAAAGACGACAAAGCCAGCGCCCCCAGGCTGACACCGCCAGCCGCCGACAAAAGCTCACGGCGAGTCGTCGCTTCAACAGTTTGCTCAATCACTCCCATCGACTCTCTCCCCGCCAGGGTCTTTTAAATTTCCGTAGGCTGGAACAAGCTCTGCGCAGTTCCGGCAATCGGACGCCTGGCATGTCGAAACTGCGCAAAGCTTGTTCCAGCCTACTGTTTCACGACTCCGCTTTACGGCTTCCAGTCAAGCTCCACCTGCCGGCCGTCCGGCACGTCGCGCACCTGTTCATGAATTTTCCCGTAGCCAGCAAAATGGTTCGAAATCGTCGTGACCGCCACGTTGCTGACGTCGTACTCGCCCCCCGTTACGGGCGGATGCCGAAAGGTGAAACACTGCCCGGCTTCCAGCGTCGTACCAGCCTCGGTCATGGCATCGACCAGCGGAATCGCAAAGTAGTCGCTGAGATTCTCCGGCTCTTCGCAAAGATCACAGAACTCGTTCTGGTTGACCGCAACCTGCTCGATCTTCCCCATTCCTGAGTCGAGCATCACAACCTCACCGCCTTCGAGAATCAAAAACAAATCCCCAAATCGATTCATCAACCAGATCGTGTACGAATCCGGCAGCATCCACCGCCATGGTTCAAGCAACGCGTCCCAGTCAAGGTCGCGATGATCAATGATGTAATCCTGAATTGATCGTTCCGCCACGTAACTGCCCTGCCCTTTGCTCAAAAGACTGATCCGTAGGGCCGGTTCCCACCGGCCACTCCAGGATTGGTTAACTCATCGGCCGGTAGGAACCGGCCCTACGTACTCCCGGTCTTCAAAACTGCAATAGCCCGTCGCACGATCTGATCTTAACCTGACAGAACAACGAACGGGACCGTCCGACGTATTCTACATTCCGTCACAAGTATCGCTTCCAGCCATCTCTCACCGAATGGGTCAATCATGGAACACGGATTTCCGCCAGGAGCTAACTGGGTACCGATACGCACGGAGTCACTCATCGCCCACGTTGTGATGTCGTTGTTGATGCTCGGCGTGGTTGGCTGCATGTACCTGACACGACGCAGACTCGCCTCCGCTGCCGACATTTGGGGATGGGCAGCTGTCATTGTGGCAACGCCGTTCATAGCCATGATCGTCTGGCCGGGACGCAGCTATTACTCACAATCATCTCCCGGTTTCTTCGTTCTCGGCTATGTACTCCTTGCATGGCTGATCTGCCTGGCCGGAATGATCCGCGGCCACATCTCGATCTCCCGGCATCAGAAATCTTCAGCATTGAGATACTCAATTGCGTGTCTCTCTGCCCTGGGAACGGTCGTATTCTTATGTCAGCTGCCATCCCCAGGGCATCCACGCGAAGCTTCCAGACGCAGTACGTGCAAGAGCAACCTGAGGAATCTGGGATTCGCACTTTGGAACTATTACGACGTTCACAAACGAGTCCCGGAATTAACCTCAGGCACTCCACCGGTGAGCTGGAGAGTGAATGTCTCGCAGTTCGTCGATTTCAATTCGATCTCCAGGGAATACGATCGATCGCAAACCTGGGACTCCACAACTAATGAGCCTCTCGCACAGCGATTTCACCATGCCTACATGTGCCCCTCACGAAGTGGACCAGAGACCGATGTAAAGAGGCGAGTTTACACCGACTACACAATGCTCGCTGGCCGCGGAACTCTCAGCGCCGTCAAACCACGAGGCCCAAAGGGTATTGCCGACGGAGCGTCAAACACGCTCGCCATCGTCGAAGCAACCGGCCTCAACATCATCTGGACCGAACCGCGAGACGCCAGCGTCGACCGCGAACCGCTCGGCATCAACTTCAAAGGCACGGGCAAGAACGACTCACCGGGAATTATGTCATCCTGGCACGTTGGCGGAGCACAAGCTGTTTTCGCAGATGGCTCCGTTCGATTCCTCAGCCAGGACATCGATCCTCAAGTTTTCAAGGCATTAACCACAGCCAATGGCGGAGAGTCTGTTGAAGACTGGGATTCCAGCCAGTAGGTCAGGCTTTGCCTGACGGAGTATCAAGACCACACCGCCCGACATTCAAACTGGCCGAACAGGAGTCAACAGAGGAAGCAGAGAAATACCCGGCCCCCGAACTGTGTTTCCTCTGCTGACTCCTGTTTCACAAATCTTCACTTCGTCAGGCAGAGCCTGACCTACGACATGTCACTCTTTAGTGATGACTTCGTCGAGATTCAGAATCATGTTCATGACCGCGGCGTAAGCGGCCAGTTCGTTGCGGGCTAGCTTTTCGTTGACGGGCGATTCGCCGCGAGAAAGCAGGGCGTCAACTTTCTGAGTGTCCGACGCGTAATCGGCTCTGACTTTCTTCAGCACGTCGGAAAGCACCGCGCGTTCAGAATCGGTTGATCGGCGACTGGTTGCCAGACGGAAGCCGTAACTCAATCGGTCTTCGTCTGACGTTCCGCCTTCAACCATGACTCGTTCCGCGAGTTTACGCGACGCTTCGACGTACGTGTCGTCGTTCATCAGGACGAGCGCGTGCAACGGAGTATTCGTCCGGCTCGTGCGAACTTTGCAAACCTGCCGCGACGCCACATCGAACAGCATGGTTGGAGACGACGCTCGACGCCAGAACGTGTAAAGCGTCCGGCGGTAAAGACTCTCGCCGTGATCCTGTTCGTATTTGATCTTGCCGAGCGAAAGGTCCGACCAAATACCCAGCGGCTGGTACGGCTTGACTGGCGGCCCGCCGAGGTTGTTAACCAGAAGCCCGCTGACCATCAGAGCCTGATCGCGGATCGCCTGAGACGTCAGCCGAAACCGTGCTCCACGAGCCAGCCACTGGTTGGACGAATCGACTTCCAGCATCTCCGGCGTCGCCTTTGAACTCTGCTGATAAGTGGCCGACATAACGATCAGCTTGAGCATGTGCTTGACGTTCCAGCCGCTCTCGACGAACTCAGCAGCCAGCCAGTCGAGCAGTTGCGGATGCGTCGGCCGTTCGCCTTGCGAGCCAAAATCTTCCACCGTCGTAACAAGTCCCGTCCCGAAAAAATGTTGCCAGTATCGATTCACGACGACTCGGGGTGTCAGCGGATTCTCTTTGGAGACAACCCACTTCGCGAGGGTCAGCCGATTCTTTGGAGCGTCTTCCGCCAGTAACGGCAGACAATCCGGAGTGCCCGGTTCAATCGGTTGTTCCTTCAACGGCTGATCCCAGACGCCGCGATTCAACACGAACGTCTCGCGAGCGTCGGTACGCTCTCGCATTACCATCGTGCGAACAATCTGCTTATCCACGTCGCTCTGCTGCTTCTTCGTCGCGTCGACCTTCTTCTGAGCAGAGACCACTTCCGCATCGCCTTTGCCGAACTCTTCGGCCACCAGTTTCTTTTGAGCGTCGTTCCGTTTTGCAGGCTCAACCTTCAGAGCATTGACCAGTGCTTCGCGACCGCCGTCCGACGAGTCCAGCTTCGGCTCCGGTTCAGTCGTCACGAGAATTCGGAAGCGGCTCAGGTTGTGGAAGGCGTGCGGCGATTCGTGTTTCATGCGAACGATCAGTGACGTGCCTTCGCTGCCGCCGATCGGCTTCTCGAAAACGTAAACAGCCTGCCGAGGAATCTTCATGTCGGACGGATTGTGAACTGCCCAACCAGTTGCGGAGTTGCCGTCGAACGATTCCTCAATCTTCAGACCGCCTTGTTCAAAACTCGCTTTCGCTGATCCGATCTTGACCGGCGAGAACTCTTTCTCCTTCGAACGTCGAGCGTCGACGGAAAAATCCGTCAGCACAAAGTTCCCACTGTCGCTCCGAGCAAATCCGCCGTTTGTGAATTCGGCATGTGGAACGGCTTCGATGCGAATCCCCGTGATGCCTGACGAGCCCGCGGTGAATTCGATTTCATAATTATCATTCTTCGGATTCTTCCCCGTCAGCAACATCGAGCCATCGGCCTGAACCGTCATCGTCTGCCCTTGCTCAGAAACAAAGCGATCGGGCTTGAGTAATTCCCAGACAGGCGGCCTGTCATCCTTCGACAGTTCAACGAGCTTGTCGGTCTCCCATGCAAGTTGCCGCTCAGCCGTGGTGACGGCCCGAAGCTCTTTCTGCTGATCGGCGAGCTTTAATTCGAGTTCCGTCTGCTGCGCCGTTTGCTCTTTCGTCGGAACGGGCAAAACAGGATTCGCATTCCCCCCCGCATCCACTCGCCCGGATTCGTCAATCGAGTTGAAATACGAATAGAACTGGTAGAACTCCCGCTGCGAAATCGGGTCGTACTTGTGATCGTGACATCGCGCACAACCGATCGTCAGACCGAGCCATACAGCGCCCGTCGTTTCCGTGCGGTTCATGACGTACTCAACTCGCGACTCTTCGGCAATGCGGCCACCTTCGCCGTTCAGCATGTGGTTTCGCTGGAAGCCCGTCGCAACGAGCTGATCCAGCGAAGGCTGTTCCACCTGATCGCCCGCCAGTTGCTCGATCGTAAACTGGTCGAACGGCATGTTGCTGTTGAACGCTCGAATCACCCAGTCCCGCCACGGCCACAGCGTTCGCGTCCTGTCCTGCTGATAACCATTCGAGTCTGCATACCGAGCGGCATCGAGCCACCCGGTCGCGAAGTGTTCGCCGAGGCGTTCCGAAGCGAGCAGCCGATCGACGACTTTCTCAAACGCGTTCGGCGAATCGTCTGCCAGGAAAGTGTCGACTTCTTCCAGAGTCGGCGGCAGGCCGATCAGGTCAAGCGTCGCTCGACGAATGAGCGTTTCTTTGGATGCTTGACCGGACGGCGACATCTTTCGCCCCGTCATCCGGTTTAAGACAAAATAATCGATGCCGTTAAGCGGCCACTCTGGTGTGACCGCGTTCGGAAACGTCGGACGAACCACCGGCTGAAACGACCAGTGCCCTGAATAAGGAGCCCCCTGCTCCACCCACCGCTTCAACAACTCAATCTGCGATTCCAACAGTTGCTGCTTCGAATCAACCGGCGGCATGCGGTAGTCCCGATCACCGCTGGTGATTCGAGCAATCAATGCACTCTCAGCCGGCTGGCCGCGCACGACAACAGGCTCGTCGTGTTCGCCGAACAGGTTGTCCTCGACGTCAAAACGAAGTTCCGTCGCTCGCTTGTTCGCGTCCGGGCCGTGGCACGTGTAACACGTGTTCGACAGAATCGGTCGAATGTCTCGATCAAAGTCCACGATGTCCGGTGACTCAGCCAACACAGACGTTGTCGCCGCAGTCAGGTAGATCGTAAACACGGACGAAATTACGAAACGCAACATCAGACACATCCTCAAGTCACTTTCGAACGCCAACGGTAAACTCTCGCGAAGGCACGAATTGAACCGGCATTCATCGTACTGAATCAACAATCTCAACGTGAGTCTTCGCGACGCCTTCGCGACCTACGACCAAAGATCGCCGTAAGCTCAAATTCATCCCGCCAGACCGCTAACATTTCGTACGACATCCGCCAGACTCAGCTGTTGTCGGTTAAGAGGTTGCTTCTCCGAATTCACCGTCTGTACCGAAATCACGAAAGAACGGAACGCAGAGGCCGCCGAGGACTCGCGGAGAAATAGGAGAGTCCTCTCCGTACCTCTGCGTTTTTCGCCTCTGCGACCTCTGCGTTCAAAAAACATCGTAAGAAAGAAACAAAGTGATCATCGACGCTCATCAACATTTCTGGCAGTTCAGCCAACCCTTCGACTATTCGTGGATGGACGCTCCGGAACTCGCGAAGATCAAGCGTGATTTCCTTCCGGTTGATCTCGCTGAGCGAATCCAGAAAGTCGGCGTCGACAAAACCGTCTTCGTGCAGACTCAGCACAACGTTCAGGAGAACCGCTGGGCACTGGGACTCGCAGCGGAAAACGACTTCATTGCCGGAGTCGTCGGCTGGGTCGATCTGGCGAGCGAACAGTGCGAAGAGCAGTTGTCCGAATTCAAAGACAATCCAAAGTTCGTCGGAATTCGACACATCACTCAGGACGAGCCCGACGACGACTTCGCCATCCGACCGGACATCATCCGTGGGATGAAGGTCCTGCAAAAGCACCAGGTGCCGTTCGACCTGCTGTTCTTCGTCAAGCATCTGAAGCACGCCGCGACGCTGGCCAGAGAGTTACCAGAACTGCCGATGGTGATCGATCATCTGGCCAAACCACGAATCAAAGATCACGCTCTCGACGACTGGATCGACAACTTCAAAGCCGCCGCAAAGTTTCCCAACGTTTCCTGCAAGCTGTCGGGCATGGTCACGGAAGCGGACTGGGCCAATTGGAAACCCTCCGATTTGAAGCCTTACGTCGAAACCGCTCTGGAAGCATTTGGTCCTGAACGGTTGATGTTCGGCTCTGATTGGCCGGTGAGTGAACTCGCCGCAACGTACGAGCAGGTTCATGCAGCGCTGGTCGAAACCGTCGGCCCGTTGAGCGATTCCGAAAACGCCCGCATTTTTGGCGAGACCGCCGCACAGTTTTACAATCTTCAATTTGAATGACTGACTTTCTCACGCGAAGACGCGAAGACGCTAAGTTGCGGAAACAATGTCCTGCAAGTCTTCGCGCCTTGGCGTCTTCGCGTGCCCCACTTCACAATCGCAACATGGAGTATCCAGCCGTGCCAAGCCCTGACACGACACGACGTAGTTTTCTCAAGTCCTCTTCGGCAGCCATCGCGGCAGGTTTGTTTGTCGGACCGATCACGGCTCAGGACAAACCAAAGTCGCCGAATGAACGGCTGCGAGTCGGAGCGATCGGTTTGCGATACCAAGGTTCGGTCATCGCCCATAAGGCTCAGATGTATGGAGACATCACCGCCGTCTGCGACGTCGACTACCACGTCCGCAAGCAAGCGAAAGCAGCCTTTGGCAGCACACCTCGCGATTTTGAAAACTATCAGGACCTCATCAAACGCCCCGACATCGACGTCGTTCTGATCGGCACGCCGGATCACTGGCACTCGAAGATGATCATTGACGCCTGCCGAGCCGGCAAAGACGTTTACTGCGAAAAGCCACTGACGTTGACGATCGACGAAGGCAAACTCGTTCGCGACGTCGTCAAAGAAACCGGTCGAGTCGTACAGGTTGGCTCGTGGCAGCGCAGCGATCATCGCTTCCGCCAAGGTGTCGAGATGGTCCATCAAGGACGGATCGGCGACTTGAAGTCAGTCGAAGTCGTACTCGGCAAAAACCTGGTCGGCGGACCGTTTCCCAAAGTTCCCGTTCCGACAAACCTGAACTGGGATCTCTGGCAGGGTCAAACTCCGGACACGCCCTACATTCAGGAGCGCTGCCATTACACTTTCCGCTGGTGGTACGCCTACTCCGGCGGACAGATGACCGACTGGGGAGCTCATCATCTCGACATCGCCCAGTGGGCGATCAACTCATACCCGGTCGAAATCTCAGCGACCGCGAAGTACCCCGAGACTCCGGACGGCTACGACGTCGCGATCGACTTCGAGGCCAACTACCGATACGCCAACGGCGTCACCATGAAGGTCCTCGACACCGGCCGAAACGGAATTCTGTTTACCGGCACAACGGGTCGCATCTTCGTTAATCGAGGATCCATCACCGGCAAACCTGTCGAAGATCTCACGAGCAACCCGTTGCGTCGAGAAGACTTCGGAGCCTACGACTTCGACAACCTCGACCGCCCGGCTCGCATGGGAAAACTCGACGCCATCATCAACCACATGGGCAACTTTTTCGACTGCGTCCAGGCTCGCAAGACGCCGGTGTCGAGCGTCGAAAGCCAGCACCGCAGCGTGTCAACGTGCCACCTTGGCAACATTGCCATGAAAGTCGGCCATCCCGTTTTGTGGGATCCGAAATCAGAAACATTCCCCGGTGACGACGCCGCGAACAAACTGCTCAGCCGCGAGCAGCGAAAAGGTTTCGAAGTCGGCTGACCGGACATGCTCGAAAGTTGGAACGCAGAGTACGGAGAGGACTCGCAGAGGCGCGGAGACCTCTCCTTTGGCTCTGCGTTTTTCATACTCTGCGACCTCTGCGTTCAAAACCTTTTCATTACCTGCTGAATAGTCCCTCATGATCACCGATCAGCAAAAACAACAATACATCGACGAGGGTTACTTCATCCTCGAGAACGTGATACCCGCCGAGCATCTGCAAATCCTGCGTGACTCGTGCGATCATCTGATCGATCTGATGCATCAGGAAATGGACCGGCTCGGCACGGACCACATTCACATCAGCCATCGAGGCAAGCGTTATCACATTGCGAAAAAGTACGAACAGGCTCCGCGACTGTCCGAGTACGTCTTCGGCGACCTGATGGCCGAAGTCTGCAAAGCCACAATCGGCAAGACCGCCTACCTCTTCTACGACCAGTACGTCGCGAAAGCTGCCGAGCAGGGCATTTCGTTCTCATGGCATCAGGACAGCGGCTATCTCGGATTGCCGCACCGGCCGTACGTCACGGTCTGGGCCGCGGTCGACGACATGACCCTTGAAAACGGAACGGCCTTCGTCATGCCGTTTTCGACGATCGGCGTGAAGACTCTGGTCGAGCACATTCGCGACCCGGAAACCGGCGACAAGACGGGGTACTTCGGCAAAGAACCGGGCATCCCCGCTGTCGTCCCTGCAGGAAGCCTGGTCGTCTTCAGCTCGCTGACATTTCATCGAAGCGGAGCCAACACGACCGATAAGATGCGGCGAGCGTACGTGACCCAGTATTCTCCCGAACCGATTTACGCGCAGAACTCTGAAGAACTTATGCACCTGGGCGTCCCGTTTATCGACGACGGTCGGAAACTACGAAACGAATAAATGCCGTGTGCCACTGGCTCTGCCAGTGAAAAGTCAATTCGTTCATCACTCGTGATTCAGCACTGGCAGAGCCAGTGGCACACGTTTTCATTGTCCGACAAGGAACATCCTGTGCCTTTTACCAGAACTCAAATCGACCGTCGTAAATTTCTTGCCGCGTCGGCGGTAACTGCCGCTTCGCTTGCGACGCCGACCTGCGTGCTCGCCGCGCCTAAGCTCAAACCGAAATACATTCTCGGCTCGTGCATGTACGGCTACACCTCGGTCGACGAGATTGTTCCGGAAGTCGCAAAGGTCGGCGCGACGGCACTCGACATCTGGCCGAAGGTGCATGGCAATCAGCGAGAACAACTCGACGAACTGGGCGAGGAGAAGTTCGCTGCTTTGCTCAAGCAGCGCAACGTCGATCTGGGCTGCATTACTCAGTACAAGCTCGGACCGTTCGGCCTGCAGAACGAAATGCGGTTGGCTCAACGGCTTGGCTGCAGAATGATCGTCTGCGGTGGTTCGGGTCCAAAGAACCTGAAGGGCAAAGAACTCAAGGCCGCAGTCGGCATGTTCATCGAAAAGCTGAAACCACATCTTGCAGTCGCGGAAGAAACCGGCGTCACGATCGCCATCGAAAACCACGGCAACAACCTGATCGACTCGCCGGACTCACTGAAGTGGCTCGCCGAACTAAGCACGTCGAAAAAACTCGGCATCGCCTTCGCCCCGTACCATCTTGAGCAGGACGAGAAACTTCAGTCGGACCTGATCCGCACACTCGGCAGCAGCATTGCGATGTTCTACGCATGGCAGCACGGCATGGGTTGTCACGTCAAGCTTCCGAAAGAGCAGGAACTGCTCCAGATGCCCGGTCGAGGCGACCTGGACTTCGTGCCACTTTTCGCCGCTCTGCAGGAGATTAATTACCAGGGCTGGACGGAAATCTTCATGCACCCCGTTCCGCGCGGAATCCCGATCCACGAAACAACCGCCGAGGTCACTGCCGAGATCAACCGGTCTCGCGAATACATTGCAAAATGCCTCAGCACCATTTGAACCTCACCTCTAACTCACTCAGACTGAACGATTGTCGGACGCAAAGCCGCAGAGACGCAAAGGTTCGCAAAGAAGCTTCTCTATTGAAACGTCTCTCAAAGGTCATTGGTTTCAGAGTTTCAAAAACGTCGAATTCCGAGCTTCGATCGATCAATTCTTTGCGAACCTCTGCGTCTTCGCGTCTTCGCGTCTTCGCGTCTTCGCGTCTTCGCGTCTTCGCGTCTT
>CALDJX010000160.1 GCA_937899075.1 uncultured Planctomyces sp.
TCGGCATCGGCGTCGGTGTGAACACCGGCGTCGCGATGGTCGGCAACACTGGCAGCGACGAGAAGCCTCACTACGGTCCGCTCGGCCATCACGTCAATCTTGCCAGTCGAGTCGAAGGCGCGACCAAACACCTGGGCGTGCCAATTCTGATCACCGGCGACGTGCGAGCGAAGCTCGACTCATCAATCGAAACCCGCCGCATCTGCCAGGTGCGCGTCGTCGGTATGAACACGCCGGTCTCGCTGTTCGAACTGCATGGCGAAGCGGACGACAAATGGCGACAACGAAGAGACATCTACGAAGCCGCCCTCGCCCAGTACGAAGCCGGCGACTGGGCTCAAGCCTGCCAGTCACTGAACCCGCTGCTGGCAGCAACGAAATCCACCTTTGACCTTCCGAGCCTCGGCCTGATGAGCCGCTCGATAGAGCACATCAAATCCCCGCCCGTCGACTTCGATCCAGTCTGGAATCTGAGCTCCAAGTAGAAGGTTTTCAGAATCGCGTGTCCCGTCTATCGATGAATGTCATTCAGGTTGAACCACGGAAGACACGAAATTGCACGGAAACATACTTCTTGTCCTCTGTGTTTTTCCGTTCCTTCCGTGGTTAATCCCATTGGTTGATTCCGTCAGGCACAGCCTGACCTGCATGACTGGAATCTGAGTTCCAAACAGGAACCACCAAGTAGGCTGCTGGAACAAGCTACGCGCAGTTCCGGCAATCGCGAGTCGAAAGTGTTCAGGCTGCCGGAACTGCGCAGAGCTTGTTCCAGCCTACTGATGCATAACTTTGCTACTTCAGCGACGACAAATATTCCAACAGGTCGCTGAGGTCCTGATTGGTAAGGCGGTGGTACAGGCCCTCGGGCATTACCGAGGTTGTTGCTTCTCGCAGTTCTTCGATCGAGCCTCTGGAGATGCGAACTTCTGACAGATCCGATTTACGGAGCATCAGCGAGTCAGTCGTTTCACGCGTGATCAAGCCGGAGTGGACTCGGCCGCCGTCAGTCACGATCGTCCAGGTTTTGTAGCCGCGAGCAAAGCTGGCACTCGGGAACATGATCGCTTCCAGCAGGTCGCGTTGCTTGCGGATCGCTCCGATCTTTGTCAGGTCAGGCCCGACCCTGCCGCCCTGCCCCGCGACCGTGTGGCAGCTTGCGCAGGCGGTTGCCTTTCCAAAGAAGACTTCACGGCCACGCTCGGCGTTACCCGCCAGCAGTGCCGACTCGCGTTTCTCAAGCACTGTCTTATTCGATCTTTCATCGAGTTGACTGCTTACAAATTTCTGAACACTCGCCCGTAGTGGCTCGGGTGTGCTTTCGAGAAATGCAAGCAGTTCGGGCTTTGGTAATCGGACTCCTTCCGGCAACGCGCCGAGAGACTTCAACACGGCCAGCGTCAGCTCGGTGTTCAAATCGCTGGAAAATTCCTGGAGAAGCACTCCCACGGTCAGCGGTCCCGACATTCCAAGTTGCTCGGCAATTCTCAAACGCTGATTCTCGGACAACGGCAGCCGCACGATTGTTCTCGCAGCTCCCAGCTTCTGAAGCGGCGCGGCATCTTCGGCCATCTGACTCAACAGGAACTCGAACTCTGTATTGCTGACTTCAGCCCGACGATCGGCGGATGCAGCAAGTGCGTCGATCCTCAACTCAACTGCCTGCTGATCATCGTCCGCCAGGATTAGCAATTCGTCATCAAACGCCGTCGAGTCAAAAGCGGAAGCCGTTCGTACCGCCTGATGCCTCACCGCTGGGTAGGAACTGGCAAAGTTGGCTGGCAGTTGCAGTTCCCAATTCGCTGGCAGTTTCGACAGACCTGACTCCGCCACGACTTCCAGCAGCAAAAGACGCGACGCTTGTGGCAACTTTTGGTCGAGCAACAAATCAGCCATCAGTTTCTGAACGGACTCGTCGCCGGTCTGAGTTCGCAGGAACCCTCGGATCATTGACGTTCGCTCGGGCGACAAGTGACCGTCATGAAGCCAGTCACTTAGCAATGAAAGTGTGCCACTGGCCCATCCTTCGTGCCGCGAGATGACGTCCAATGCGGCAGTCCGAAGCGGCTCGTCATCCGTGTCCAGCAACGAGACCACAGCTTCTCGCGATAGGTTGTCGCCTTCCATCTGATCGAGCGTGATCAGTGCAGCCCGACGCACGATCGGACTTGGATCAGCCAGAAGTGGGAGAGTTCCGACAGAATCCGAAAGTCGGATCGCAGCGAGAATAATTGCATGCTCCGTCTGTCGATCCGTTGGCTCCTGTTCGGGCAACTCGTGATCGCGCCCCAGTCGACGCAGCAGAATCTGAGCGGTTCCATTATCGGTCTGAGTCGCGGAAGAGTCCCCCTGACCAAACAAGGATGAAACTTTTCCGCTGGCCGACCACTCAATTGATCTGCCAATCAACCGAGCAATCGCACGTCGCAGTGCCGCTGACTTTAGTTGGGAAAACGCTTCGACCAACGCTGGCGTTGGATAGATGGTCCCCTTGCGATGCGAATCGGCAATGCCCGTTGCCGCAGCAATCCGCACATTGTCGGAGAATGAAGCGTTGAAAACGACAGACCGAAGTACTCGAAGATCGCGGTGGGTTGCATTCCTCGACATGGCCCAGATCAAATTGATCAGTGCGGTATCACTCAATCCTCGCCTGCCCGCCGCATCACTGTTATCAGGGAAAAAATTCCTCGCAAAGCCACCAGCCAACTTTGCAATACATAGTTCAGTGACGGCTGGACGATCTCCCTCCAGGAGACTGAAAAACTCCTCGACTGACATACTGGAAAAATCAAGTTTCATCCCGCGAGGATCATCAACGGGTTTCGCTCCTGCACGACGGATTCGGTAGATCGCGCCGGCGATGTCTGGCTTGGCGATCTGCGACGTCGGGCAGCCGATGCGGAACCAGCC
>CALDJX010000161.1 GCA_937899075.1 uncultured Planctomyces sp.
GGAATCTGTCGACTCAGTCTGCGGAGCCGCTGCGGTTATTCGCGTCCAGGCTCGAGGAGCCGCCACCTTTTCGGCGGACAGCCCAGTTCAGCCAGCGGACGCCAGCAATGTCGATCTTTCTCAAACCGCGAGACTTCGACAAGTCGTACATCGCTTGCGCTTCGTGCTGGTCTGAAACTTGCGATTTGTGCTGGTATGAAATCGGGGAGTTATTCTGCACACGGTCCTAAACCCGGTTGCGGTAGGACTCGCTGGCCTTCATGAGGATTTCGTGTTCATCCTGTGTGAGGGAGTCTTTGCCTTCGCGGTTGATCTTGTCGAGCAGGCGGTCGACGTCACGCTCAAGCTGCTCAGTGGGAGGCTCATAGAGCTTCACTTCCGGAGCACGTCGTGGATCAGGTTTGCGTTTTGGCTTGAACTTTGAAAGCACGCTGGTTAGGGAGAATTGAGACTGCTGGCCGAACTGCCTGCTTCCAGCCGGGAGTAGTCTGATTCCGGACAGGAAGTAAAGAACTCCAACGACTGCACCACCGAGATGGGCGAAGTTGGCAACGTTTCCGCCCGATCCTCCCGCCACCTGATACAGGTCCAGGCCAACGTACCCAACAGCGATCCACTTGAGTTCGATCGGGACTGGGATAAACATCAAGTGCATCGGCACTCGAGGGAAGTTCATTGCGGCGAGCGTGACAAAACCGAGCACTCCGCCCGAAGCTCCGATCACCGAGATTGGAACACTCGAAGCTGTCGAGACGGCAATTTGTGCCAGGCCACTCAAGCCAACAGCCAGGCCAAAGAACGCGACCGTCTCTTTCGAGCCGTAAACGGTTTCGAGCATTCGGCCGAAAACCCAGACGCCGATCATGTTGAACAGAAGGTGCTGGATATGTGCGTGGCAGATTCCGTACGTGAAGATTCGCCAGAGTTGAAAGCTTCTCAGGCCATTCAGATCAAGCGAGAACAGCTCTGTGATTCCGCCACGCAACTGCCCATGAATTGCTGGCTCTGAAGTAGCACTCTGCAGGAAGTAGGTGGCGACGCAAACGCCGATGATCCACTTGACGGCCCAGCCGTCCTGACGGAAACCCTGGGAAGGCTGCATCGAGCCACGAGGTGCGTCATCGTCACGAAAGTAGTCGCGATTGTGGATGCCCATCGGATTTTACCATCCTGCGGAACGAGATTGCTGCCGAGCCTGCCTGATCCGCACGAGTCGCTTCCAAATGGACGGCTCCTGAATTCCTCGTGCGAGGCCCGGCTGGGGGCAGCAGGAGCGGGCGATCATACTCAGGGAACCGATCTGCGAGAAGTTCTGACTTTCACGGTAGGCCTTCAATCGACTCCTGCGAGAAAAAGTTGCAATACCCATGAAGGCGAATGGGGATGGAGCTTGTCGGTTGTGTCCTTTGGTTTCCCGTCTGCGCGGGAATGACGAGATCGACTTTGCTACTCGCCGACTGCCGCGTCGGATGATTCCGCGGCGCCATCATTGTTCGGCAGCGAAGCGACAAGCTGACGGTTGCGGTCTCGCAGAGCCTGGACTTCGTCGTGCATCTGCTTCAGTTTGTGTCGAATTTCGTCGACTTCAAGCTCGGTCAGATTTCGTCGTTCGTCAAGAACCTCGATGGCTTTGACCTGTCCGTCGATCATGTGGTCAGGCAGGAGCCCGCGGTCACCAGCCAGGCTGGGGTCGCCGTGAAGTTCGATGTCCCGATAGTTGAGATGTTCGTTGGCGACTTCGACCTCTTTTGCTCGTGCGTCTCGAAGGTCTGACTTCGCGGCCAGCAGTTCGTCCTTGCCCAGAAGCACTTGTGAATATCGCAGCAGGTTTTCCGGAGCGTTGGCAGGAACGGAACCGTAGACTCGACATTGGTTGCCGAAGAGGAACGTTCGATTCCAGCTGGCGGTTTCCGACTGCCGCAGTGGCCAGGCAGCGACCGCAGCGCTTCGGCCGGCTTCGACAATGTTCACTTTAAATGGACCAACGTAGCTGGAGCCGCCCTGCTGGCTCGCACCAAACACATGGATAATCTGTCCTGTCCGAATGCCTGTCGCCGGGCCAATCCCGTTCAACACAATTCCGTCGTTGCCGTTCGGGACGATCGCGACGTTTGCACCGATCATGGGAGCCCACATCTGCATCAGCAGGTCGTACTCCGATCGAGTCGCGAAGAGTTCATTCTCCGTCTTGCCAACGTCCGGAATGGTCTTTTCGTAAGCTTCCCGTTTGGTCGCGACGGACTTCATCCATTCGTTGCGAACCTTCAACGTGTTGGCAGTCGCCCAGGTGGCTACTCCAGCAAGGATCAGCGTTAAACCAAGCAGGATTTTACCGAGAACGTGCATTCGCCCAGCCTCGCGGGGAACAGTGGAAACTTGAGATCAACGTGGAAGCACGATCCTGAGAATTGGTTGCCGGATCGGAATTCGAACCGGGATTCAACGCTCGCGCCGAAGTACCTGTTCGGCATCGTCGGCAGAAGATCGACTACTTCAGTTTAACGGGCCATCTTAGGAGTGCTTTAAAAGCATGGTCAAGCAGATTCAAATTGGACGAAACATCCCGGCCATGACAGGAATGCCGGTCTCGCATGAAAACGTAACCTGTGTCTGTTTTGATGGTTACGCAACTGTCGGTTTGGCGGGTCGAAACGATTTGAACGGACGGCTGCCGACTTTTACAACCATGTGGTAAAACTCAACCGCTATTGCTGCGGACAGCCGATTTCCGCCAGAATCGAAGGCCGTTGATTTGTAGATTTTTCATTCACCTCCGCAGGGAAGCGCGAGTCATGCGACGATTGTTTGCAATGTTTTTCGGTTTTGGCCTCGGTCTTGTTGCGATGTTCATGGCGTTTCAGGTCCACGTCGTGAAAACCGACACCGACTGGCACTTCGTCAAGAAGCAGGAAACCCAGTTCGCGGACTTCTACGTCGACATTCGCAAATGGGACCGCGACGAGTGGGATCGTCATCCGGATTTCCAGAAAGCTCTGGTTGAAGCCGGCAAGTCAGAACTGCTGCCGACGCCCCAGGCGGACGACCTCCTCAACGATGCCATGCGACATTGGGATACGGCGAAACGCGTACTCGAAGCGGCGCGTCAGTAACGGTCTTCACAAGACTTCAAATTCGAAAGCCTCACGCTAAGTCGCGAAGACGCTAAGAAAATAAAGCCTTCGCGTCTTAGCGACTTCGCGTGAGACAATGATTACAAGATTCAATGGCGTAGGGTGGGACGTGTCCCAGCTTTGTCATGTTCGTAAATGCTGGTCGCGATCCAGCCTACTGGCTACCTCAAAATCACAGGCACCCATGAGGGAAAAGTTTCCGAGCATAAATCTTCAGCGCAAGCTGACGGCGAATCGCCGGGACTTTCTGCGCGCGTGCGGACTGAGCTTTGGCGGGGCGGCCGCCGCTGCGTTTTTCTCGGGCTGTCAGTCGACGAAGAAAACGGCAGAGCTACCCATTGTCAGTTTGCCGGGGCGGCATTCCGTGCAGGCCGATCAGCTCGTTCTGTTGAGCGATTTTCGGATCGACTACAACCACGCCGTCATTGCTGACCTGAAGAAGCTGCGAGGCCAGGTGCTGAGCGTTCTGGACCTGACGCCGTCCGAGCAGCCCGTCGTGGTGTACCTCTTCGAGAACGAGCAACTTTACTACGACTACCTGAAATCAACGTGGCCGATGCTTCCGTACCGGCGAGCGTACTTTTTCGGCAACTCGTACGAACTGGCCGTCTATACTTCCTGGGGCGACAAGGTTCAGGAAGACTTGCGGCACGAGTTCACTCACGGGATTCTGCATTCGACGTTGCGAAGTGTTCCGCTGTGGCTCGACGAAGGCATTGCCGAGTACTTCGAAGAAGCGGGCGACGAGCCCGGCACGGTCAAGCGGAAGGCCGTCGAGCGTTTATCACTGGCCATGTCCAACGGCTGGAAGCCCAGTATTACACGCCTGGAAGGACTCACTGAAGTCTCAGATATGGGGCAG
>CALDJX010000162.1 GCA_937899075.1 uncultured Planctomyces sp.
GGCAGCGTGCGAAGCTGAAAATTCTGACCGAGCTGAATCGGGATCACGCAAAATCCCGACCGCAGCAGACCGAACTGGACGCTCGCATCGCCAGTTACGAACTCGCGTTCCGCATGCAGGCCACGGCTCCGGAAGCCGTCGACCTCGGCCAGGAAACGGCGGAGACGCAGGAACTGTACGGCATCGGCGAAGGCGTCCCGACAAACACGTTCGGCCGAAACTGTCTGCTGGCTCGGCGGCTTGTCGAAAGCGGCGTCCGGTTCGTGCAGCTTTACCACGGAACCGGCAGCAAGTGGGACGCTCATTCGGCCATCGAAAAAAACCACACGACCAACTGCGGCGAGAGCGACAAACCTGTCGCCGGCCTGTTGAAGGATCTCAAGCGGCGAGGCCTGCTGGATTCAACTCTGGTCGTGTGGGGCGGCGAGTTCGGCCGGACTCCGATGAGCGAAAAAGGCGACGGCCGCGACCACAACGCCACGGGTTTCACCATGTGGATGGCCGGAGCCGGGATCAAAGGCGGACAGGCCATTGGCGAGACCGACGAACTCGGCCTGCACGCCATCGAGGACCGCATGCACGTCCACGATCTCCACTCGACAATCCTCTACATGCTCGGCCTCGACCACATGGAAGTTGTCTACAAATACAAAGGCCGCCCGGAACGCCCGACGCTCAACGAAGGCTTCCCGTGCCTGAAGCTGTTCGGGTAAGAAATATGTTCGGGATAACTTTCCGGTTTCATACCAGCACGAAGCGCGAGCAAGTGAATTTGGAGGATTCACTCGCTCGCGCTTCGTGCTGGTATCGGGAACTTATTTCCGACACGACCCTGACGCCCGCTCAAATTTGCGACGTCGCATTCCTGCCCATCGGGCGCGGCACTCGCATCCGAAATCAGAACGCAAACAAGGTCGTTACAATTTCCAGCCGTTGGGAAGGATGGCGTCTTTGGGGATGCAGATGATGCCGTCGCGGATGTAGACGCCGTTGATGTCGCAATTTGGTTCGAGACCCTCGCGCATCACGATCTGGCAGTTCTGGCCGATGCGGGCATTTTTGTCGACGATGGCTCCATCGATCACGGTGCCGGCCCCGATTCCGACAGCAGGCAGTTCGCCGGTTTCGTCGGTGCGGTCGCAGTCGCTTTCGTAGAAGTCAGCTCCCATGACGATCGTGTTCTTGACGGACGCGCCCTGGCCGACGTGACAACGCAGACCGATGATGCTGTTTTCGATCGTGGTTTTGTCTTCGATGAATGCGCCGTTTGATACGAGAGCTTTGTTGACATTTGCCCCAAGAATTCGAGCAGGTGCCAGCGAACGGGCACGGGTGAAAATTGGGTTGGCTTCATCGATCAGATTGAACGGTGGATTGGCCGAAGCCAGGGCGAGGTTGGCATCGTAGAACGACCGAATCGTCCCGATGTCTTCCCAATAGCCGTCGAACAGGTGAACGTGGACACGACGAGCACGGATCGACATCGGAAAGATTTCCTTGCCGAAGTCGGTGTACTCGGACTTTTCCAGCATCTCAACAAGGACGTCGCGCTTGAACAGGTAAATCCCCATGCTGGCCAGCATGCTGCGACCGTTGCTGGGAATTCCTTGAGCGTCGATCCAGGCGGGATCCATCCGGACAATGTCCATCTCGGATGTTTCCTGCGGCTTTTCGAGGAAACCGTGGACTCGGCCGTCGCCGTCGATCCGCATAACTCCAAAACCCTTGGCGTCTTCATCACTGACGGGCAACGACGCAATTGTCGCGTCGGCATTGGAGTCCAGATGCGTCTTCATCATCGCCTGAAAGTCCATCCGGTAGAGCTGATCGCCAGACAGTACCAGCACGTGCTCAATCTCGGGCTGCTGGATATATCGCAGCTGCTTGCGGACGGCGTCGGCGGTTCCCTGGTACCAGGTTTCTCCGTCGTTGGTCTGCTGAGCCGCCAGGATTTCGACGAAGCCATCTCCGAACCGGTCGAACCGGTAGGTCTGCCGCATGTGCCGATGGAGACTTACCGAATTGAACTGAGTCAGCACATAGATCTTGTTCAGACCGGAATTCACACAGTTTGAAATCGGAATATCGATCAGCCGATAATTGCCAGCCAGCGGGACGGCCGGCTTCGAGCGGTGTTCGGTCAGAGGGAACAAGCGAGTTCCCCGGCCACCGCCGAGGACTAGACTGACAACGTTTTTAGACATGACTGAGGTCGTCCTTGCTTGATGCAAATCGTGGCGGTTGAGACTGAAAGGCGTTTGCGATTGTACGACCGCTGCGGAGGTCCGCAATCGACTGGAAGCGGCTACGCAACACAAAATAAACAAAAGCAGATTAGCTCCAAACAACGCTTGCCCTGTTCACGCCAAACCTCTCACATTCTCTCATCGTCAAACTTCATTGTCGTTGTGAAAGAAGGCTCCGATGCGTGAAATCCGAGTGGCCACTGCTCAGTTCGAAAACCGCGACAACGATCCGGCGTTCAATCTCGGGCGAATTCACGACCTCACCCGCACGGCCGTTGAACAGGGGGCCGAGATCGTCAGCTTCCATGAAGGCTGCATCCCCGGTTACACATGGGTGCAGCCACTTTCTTATCAGCTGCTTGCGGACGTCGCCGAGCCGGTCCCCGACGGACCTTCTGTCAAACGGCTCGTCAAAATCGCTCAGGAGTTTTCAACAATCGTCATGGCCGGGCTGTTCGAAATCGAGCCGGACGGACGAATCTACAACTGCTATGTGACCGTCGGGCCGGACGGGTTCATCACGAAGTTTCGCAAGTTGCACCCGTTCGTAAATCCTCACCTGACGCCGGGCGAAGGCTACAACGTCATCGACCTGCTCGGCTGCAAGGTGGGATTCCTGATCTGCTACGACAACAACCTCTGCGAGAACGTCCGCCTGACGACGATGCTCGGCGCAGAGATTATTTTCATGCCGCACGTCACCTGCGGGCTGCCATCGCCCATGCCCGGCCGCGGCAAGATCGATCGACAACTCTGGGAGAACCGGCACCAGGATCCCGTCCGGCTTCGACAGGAATTCAACGGTCCCAAAGGCCGCGAGTGGCTGATGAAATGGCTGCCGGCTCGTGCGTGGGAAAACGGCATTTACGCAGTCTTCAGTAATCCGATCGGCTGGGACTACGACACCGTCAAGCCGGGTCTCTCGATGATCCTCGATCCGTTTGGCGAAGTGCTCGTCGAAACGAATTCGCTGGAAGACTCAGTCGTCGTCGGCCTGCTGACTCCGGACAAGCTGGAGCTGTCGTCAGGGCATCGGTATATCAACGCTCGGCGCCCCGAGCTGTACGACAAACTCGTCGAGCCTCAGGAATCGGTCACCATGCCCGGCTGGACGATGGAGCACGAGAACGAAAGCGGCTCTCAGCAGCGAAGTTGAAGGAACGCTGATCTCCGCCAATAAACACTGGTTCTCGCCTCCAAATTAGTGATTATTAGCGGAGATCAGTGTTCCCAATACTTCAATGCCGCCCCCCACCAGAATGAGAAGGCTTGCCGTTTCAGCGTTTGAAGAAGGCTTGCCGTTTCAGCGTTTGAATTTGAGAAGATCAAGCACGCCTCTGGCCGGTGGTTTCGCAGCGTTCGCCGAGCCGCCTGATGTGTCGGCAGTCTTGTCGCCACGCGGATGTCGACGTTCGGCGGATCGACCATCGGGCCAGCCAAACGTGTTGAGCGAAGCGACGTAATTCGCCAATCGATCGGTCGCCGCCAGCATCGTTTCGTCGAGTCGGTTGCTCAGCGGCTCAGGGTTAAGCGTTGTTCGCAGGTCGGCCAGATATCCGATCAGCGTTTCGCGAATGGCAGGGTCACCGTGCAGCATGAAGTGGATCCACGCCCACGATTCTTCGTAATCCGACTGCCCCATATCTGAGACTTCCGTGAGTCCTTCCAGGCGTGTGATACTGGGCTTCCAGCGGTTGGACATGGCCAGTGATAAACGCTCGACGGCCTTCCGCTTGACCGTGCCGGG
>CALDJX010000163.1 GCA_937899075.1 uncultured Planctomyces sp.
CTGGTTCTGATGCTCGTTGTCGTTTCTGCCGGAATCCGAAAAGACGCCGTCGCGACGGCTAAACAGAGATCGGATGCGGTCGCGAAGTCGCTGCATTCGACTGAGCTGGTGGGTGTCGAGCCGGCCACCGATCAGTCGCCGGTCGAAAGTCCATCAGCGATGACGCCGTTGCTGACTGTTCAGGAACCGACAGCGGATCAGCGGTCGATCGATCCGATGTTTGCTGTGGAGCCTCGCCCGTCGCCGATTAAAGAAGCGTCTCCGGGCATGCTGGCGGACATTGCTGACCTGTCACGCGTTGCGCGTAAGTTGGAAGCCGACGTCGCGACGCGTGCGCAGCGACTTCAGAGCGTTAGTGTAAAGACGCACGCATTGCAGAAGCAGTTGAGAACGGTCAAAGCCCAGCAGGACGATCTTCAGTTGCAGATCATTCGAACGGCCAGCCAGCGAACGAAACTCGAAGAGTCAACAGGCGAACTTCGGGTCGAGAATCAGCAGATCATCGAGTGGCTGGACGAGTCTCGGAAGCTGATCGACGAGCACAAGAACCAACTCGTCAGCCCGGTTCATTCGATCGTCCCGTACGACGGCCAAACAGGGACAGTCCGTCGCCCGATCATTATCGAATGTGTCGATGAAGTCGTGCGGTTTGAAGCGGAGCAGGTTGAGATTCCGATGGCCGTGCTGCAGAAGTTCAGCCCCGAACAGAATCCGCTGGCCTCGGGAGTCACCGCGCTGTTTCGTTACTGGATGGCGAAGGAGCAGGTTGCCGACCCGGGCCGCCAGCCGCGAAAACCTTACGCCCTGATTCTGGTTCGTCCATCCGGAGCCGAAGCGTTTTCGTCAGCCGTCTTCGCGCTGGACGAGTTGGTCGGCGATTTCGGTTACGAACTGGTCGAGACGGATTTCCTGTACGAGGTCCCGGAGACAACTGCCGACGCCGTTCGGGAGTGCCGTGCGGCTGTCGAGGCCGAGATTCGCCGAGGACCGATTCGTTCCCGCCGGATGCTGAATCCTCAAGGGCCGCTTGACATCAGTCGCGTCGCGCGAGGCCCCGCGGCTTCTCGCGGATTCTTCAGCAGTTCGGATTTTCGTAATCGACGAGCGGCAGGTTCAGAGCATGGCGACGGAAGCGGTTCTGCATCCGACGACTCAACGGTAAACGGCGAGGATGCTAAGGTCGGCGAAGCTGTTGCAAAAGCCGCCGCCGAGCGACGGGAAGCTGACCTCAAAGCTTCGGCGGAGCGCTCTCGAAAGTTGCTCAGCGGCCGCGGAGCGGAAGGGGCCAGTCTGCTTGAGAAAGGGCTGCCGTCGAGTTTTGATGAGTCTCGTGCCGCAGCACTGGCCGACGCAGCACGCTTGGAAGCCGCACTGGCCGAGGCTGCTCGATCCGGTGACTTTTCAGGAAACGACGCGGGCGTCGACGAGTCGCCGAGAAATTTCGTCGGTCTGAGTGATGAGCCATTTCGCGAGGCGAGTGCCGGCAGTCCAGCAACGCTGAATAAAGACGCCGCAGGTGAGCCGCCTCGATGGCTCGCGAGTACCGACGACCGATCCGTCTTCGATGCCGACGGGACAAACTCCGAGGCAGGAAAACTCGGCGGAGCATTCAACCCGCGGCAGAGTCAGGCGGGCACGTCCGACGTCGACAAAGGTAAGGGACAAAGCGGCGGGTTCGGCGAAGGGAGTACTGAAGAAACTGGTGACGGTCGACGTGTTCCAAACTCGACGACTTCTCAAGGACCGGCGGGCGATGGCGTGGCTGATCAGGGTTCACGCGGTGGTGAATCGTCGCAGCCGTTCAGCGGCGAGTCGACGAGCGCATCCGATGGGCAGGATTCGCAGACGACTCACGGGCAGACGAATCAAGAATCGCCCGGCAGCACGCCGGGGAGTGCGTCTTCCATGACGTCGGCGGGCGGCGAGGACGGTCCGTCAAGTCCGAGCATTCCGACGATTCAGGCTCGCCCTGAGTCGCGTTCTTTACGGTCGATCAAGACTCAGCGTCGTTGGGGAAAGAGTCATCCCAACGCGTCGCTCGGTCTGGAAAAGGTTGTTGAAGTACGAATTGAAACTGGCCGCATCGTTGTCGGAAATCAGTTTCAGGTGACACGAACGCCGGAGCGTTCTGAAGCGGACATCGTGAAGCTGACGATTCAGACGATCGAACATCTGGCCAATCAGTGGAACTGGCCGCCGCCGAGATTCTATTGGGTTCCGTCAGTGAGCCTTGTGTTTGAGCCGGCTGAGCAGCGACTGGGAATGCTTCTCGGAGCGGCGGTTGAGGAGGCGGGAGCAGGCCTGGAGTAGGAATCGATTAATTTCGTAGGGTGCATTTCGACGCACCTTCGTTTCAGAAAAAGATGCGGTGGGTCAAGCAGCACCCTACAAGGACTTCAGTCATACCCGCGCAGGCGGGAACCCAGCGAATTTCACAGCGAAGTGCAAAAAAACTGGGTGCCCGCCTGCGCGGGCATGACGTAATTGGAACTCGGGAAATCATTTCGGAACTATTCCGAAGGGGACGGACAATTGCGCGGTCGAGTGGGGCGGGGTGATCCTGATTTCGGTTCAGACTCGTTTCTGGACATCATTGCAAACCTGGTTGGCATCCTTGTGATTCTGATCGTGCTGGCAGGGCTGCGCGCGGCTCAGGTTTCGGACGATCTGGAAGAAACCGAAGTGGCGGCCGTGTCTGCGGAAGCCTCGCCCGTGCCGGTGTCGACGGTGTCGGAACCGAAGACGCTGTCAAACGCGATCAATCCAGAGGTCGCGCTCGAAGTTGAGCCAGCGAAGATCGCCAGGGTGAAAAAAGTTCCGACGAAAGTGCTGTCGAATCCTGAGGCGACGCTCGGTGAGGGCCGCGTGCCGATAGAAATTGCTGAGTCGCAACGACAGGAATTGCTCGGCGTGGTGAAGGGGCTGGAAGCTCGGCTGGCGACGTTGCCAGTAGACCGAGCGTTGAATGATCTGAAAGCGGTGCAGTCGGAACTGGCGGTTGCCGCCGGTCAGTTGCCTGCTCTGCAGCAGCGACTCGCCCAGGAAGGCGCCATTCGTCGACGGTCGCTGATCGAAGCGACGGAGTTTGATGCCGAGTACCAGGCTTTGCGAAAGCAGCTTGTCGACGTGAATCGAACGTTCGAAGAACTGAAAACGGCGGAGCGACCTGTCGAGGAATTCGAACTCCGCATCAACCCGGTCGGACGACGAGGCCGCGGCGAAGAGTTGCTGTTTCGAATCGAGAAGGGGCGGATCATTCATCTGCCGGCGGCAGCATTGTTCGGCAAGGCGGAACTTCAGTCGGGACGGTTGACGCCGTTGACGGGGGCTTCTGATCTGGAGTCGGGAACGGTCGGCCCACTGAACGGCGTCGCTCTGGATTACGAAACGCAGGTCATCGCGACGATGGTTTCGACGTCTTCCGGATCGTCCGCGTACGCTCTTCGAAAGTTGATGCGCGGCACGATGCGAGTGACGAGGCTCGCTGCTGCGGAAGAATGGAAGGATTCCATTAAGGATGACGGAAGCGTTGCTCGACTGATGCTGGCCGCTCCGCCAAACGCGTTTGCAAGACTGTTCGTGGCCCCTGACAGCTTCGAAGCGGCGAGACGAGTGGCGGCCTTTATCAGAACGCTCGGGCACGGCGTGGCCACGATGCCGATCGAACCGGGGACAGACATCAAGCTGACCTACGGAAACGGATCCGACGCGCTGGTGCAGTAGGTGGTGCAGTGGTCAGGTCGAGGCGTTGAAACGAAATTCTCAGCCCGGATGAACTGGCGAGTCGCTGTCGCCGGGGTAGTGGCTTGCGCGTCGCGACCCCGATGCTTGGCGCGGCGATGGAATTCGTCCAAGCTTCGTTTTGACCGTTCGGTTATTGATCATTTCATTACGAGTATCTCGTTTATTTCCGTCGGAGTCTCTGTGCTTGAGTTCGCCGTTTGATCGCTTCAGATATTTGCTGAAGACGCGACGACGAAAGTGCAAGGCTGTGG
>CALDJX010000164.1 GCA_937899075.1 uncultured Planctomyces sp.
GCATGTTCCACCAGATGGAAGGCCTGATGGTCGGCGACGATGTCACGATGGCTCAGTTGAAAACTGTGCTTCAACTATTCGCGACGACGTACCTCGGGCAGGACGTGCAGATTCGATTCCGTCCTTCGTTCTTCCCGTTCACAGAACCGTCGGTCGAAGTCGACATGGGCTGGGGCGACGACTGGCTCGAAATTGGCGGAGCAGGCATGATCGATCCGAACGTGTTGAAGGCCGTCGGCTACAACCCGGATGAAGTCAGCGGCTTTGCTTTCGGGCTGGGTATCGAACGCTTCTGCATGAGACGCCACCAGATCACCGACATCCGCCGCTTCTACGAAAACGACGTCCGCTTCCTCTCGCAGTTCTGAGCGGTATTTGAGGTGACTGACCGACGTCGATCGCGGCCCGTGAGACGACGGTCAGCAATTTGTGACGCAGCGTCTGCGCGTACAGAACTCAGAACGGCGCCAAAGTCGACTCGAACGGTCGAGCGACTTCCTGGAGTTTTTCGATGGCTCGCTGGAAGAGTTGCCGCACTCGTTCTTTGCTCAAGCCGAGTTGCTCACCGAGATAGCTGTAGGTTTGGCCTCTCCCCGAGCCGTCGAGGCCGAATCGACCGCGAATGATAAATCGTTCGCGTTCGTCGAGCGTCTGATCAATTTTTGCGATCACGACTGCCGCTGCGGCCTCGACCTCCTGGTCAGCAATCGCGTCCGGAGCTGGGGCCGCGGTGACTGCATTGATCAGGATGTCGGGCTCCCTCGCGAATTCTCGTTTCGAACGTTTCTTGCGACGATCAATGACTCGATAAAGATGTCGCCGCACCGCGTGAGTCACGTAAGTGCTGAACCGGTAGCCTCGCGAATAATCAAACTTATCAATCGCGTAGAGCAGGATTCCGTTTCCTTCAGCGAAGAACTCGTCGAACTCCTCACGCGACATGGCCAGCTTTCCGGCGATCGAGGCCACAAGTCTGAGATTTGCCTCGGCCAGATCGTCTCGAACCTGCCTTGCTTCGCTGAGTAGTCGCTCCAGTTCAGCTAGCTTCCTCTTCGAAGGCCGTTTCGGAT
This sequence comes from uncultured Planctomyces sp., assembly GCA_937899075.1. Taxonomy (GTDB): domain Bacteria; phylum Planctomycetota; class Planctomycetia; order Planctomycetales; family Planctomycetaceae; genus JABMPE01. The sequence continues at coordinate 1,071 of CALDJX010000164.1, forward strand.
TCACTGAGTTCTGAATGGCGCTCGCCCGGAATCGAAGAAAGTTCAGCCGCTTGAACAGCAGTTGCTCTCCCTCGAAAGTCAGTCGCCGACTTTGCTGAAGTGCCGTCAACAACGAGCTGGCGACCGACTCCGGATCCAGGCTTCCCGCCCCGGATTCCTCTTCCCGGTAGAGCTCAACGTCGCCCCGACGAAGGTCTCGTTCGGTCGTGGTTTCGAACGATTCGTTCGGGATAAACGAAATCGTCTTCGAAGCCAGAATAGTGCCTGTGGTTGTTGCATCAGTTACTGCGGACTCGGTTTGTGTCGGCATTGTGGTCTTCCTGAAACGTGCATATCGCCTTTGTGAATGAGTATGTCTATAAATGGATTACCCGCCATTTGTCGGCAACGTTAACATAAAAACATCCAAAACGTCCATTCTGTGTGGAAAATACTGACACATTCCTCACTACGAACTGAAAACCAGCGTCTGGTTGCCTCTAACTCGTTCGAATCCTGAAGAGCTGACAAATACGATCACGTTGTCGACCGTCCGATTCTCGTGAGTAATCAAGTGGAGCCAATGCGGAAAAACGCATGCCCAAAGCAGATTGCCCGCGCGATCGGCGTCAGTGAATCAACGCTGAAACGCTGGTGCGATAGCGGTCTGATTGCGATGACCAAAACGGCAGGCGGCCATCGACGCATCGAGGTTGCCGCAGTCATCCAGTTTCTGCGCGAAACGGGGCGACGCCTTGTCGAGCCCGAGCTGCTGAATCTTCCAGTGACGGCTGGCAAGACGGAGTGGACGTTGACGCGGGCAACGGACCGACTTGTGTCGAGTCTTGTGGCCGGCGACGAATCGGTGGTTCGGCAGATTATTTTCGATTTGTTGCTGGCCGACCATTCGGTAACGGCCATTTTTGATGACGTACTGACTCCGGCATGGCACCGCATCGGCGATCAATGGGGCTGCGGAGAAGTCGCTGTTTACCAGGAGCGACGAGCCTGCGAAATCTGCATGCGATGTCTGCACGAGCTGAGAGCCACGTCCTTAATCGCCGACGCGTTTCCGACGGCTGTTGGCGCTACCGTCGAGGCAGACATTTACACCCTTCCGATCACGATGTCAGAAATCGTCTTGAGAAACGTCGGCTGGAAGACAACGTTGCTGGGAACAAACCTGCCCTTTGACACTCTTTGCGACGCGATTGAAGCCTCGCCACCGAAATTGTTCTGGGTGAGCGTTTCGTACATCGTTGACGAATCGGCTTTTGTCGCCGGAGTAAACGGCCTCTTCGACGTCGCTCATGCCAACAACGCAGCGATGGCGATCGGCGGGCAGGCTCTGGTCGAAAGTATTCGACGCCAGATTCAATACTCTGCTTTCTGCGAATCGTTCCGCGATCTCGAACGCTTCGCTCGCTCGCTCAATCCGGCGCCGGGGACTCCAACGCCGCCCCCCAAAGTGAACTGACGCCGCTGCAAGTTTCGCCGTGACAGGTGTGCGACTTGATTCGATCAGGCTGAAACCCGGATAATCGTCGGCTTGCTGATTCACCTCGACGCCCCGTTAACTACGGAAGTGATACGCTGTGAGCATTTCTGCCGTTCGTAAATTTGTGCCGGCCCTGACGCTGGGCTTCACTGTCCTGACCGGGGCATTGTCGCCTGCCTCGGCGAAGGATGAAGCCATCTCGCCGGAAGACCGGACGTTCTTCGAGAACAAGATTCGGCCGATCCTTGTCGAGCATTGTTACGAGTGCCACTCCGCTGACTCGGAAGAAGTCGGCGGAAAGCTGCTGCTGGATACTCGCGACGGAATTCGAACTGGTGGTGAGTCCGGGCCGGCAGTTGTCGCGGGGAAACCGGATGCCAGTCGCATCATTCAGGCGCTGCGTTACGACGGCATCGAAATGCCGCCGGAGCAGCCGTTACCCGAAGCCGTCATCAATGATTTTGTGAAATGGGTGAAGTTGGGTGCCCCGGATCCGCGAGTTCGCCCCGACGTCACACGGACGCCCGATTCCGCCGGTCAACCTGCCGCTTCTGGCGACGAGAAGCCACCACTCTGGTCACTCCAGCCGCGAGGCAATCCTTCCATTCCCGAAGTGAGTGACAAAGCCTGGCCGCGAGATTCCATCGACTCTTTCGTGCTGGCGAAGATCGAAGCAGCAGGCATCAAGCCGACGCACGATGCCGACCCGCGAACACTCATTCGAAGGTTGTATGTCGACCTGCTCGGTCTGCCGCCGTCGATGGATGATGTCGAAAACTTTGCGGAAGCACATCGAGCCGACCGTAAAGAAGCCGTGCGAGCTCTCGTCGACGATCTGCTGCGTCGACCTCAGTTCGGCGAGCGTTGGGGACGGCACTGGCTGGACGTTGCTCGTTATGGAGAATCGAACGGCAACGATGGCCTGGGCCGCAATCCAACATTCCCTCACGCCTGGCGGTACCGCGATTATGTCATCGACGCGTTTAATCAGGACGTGCCGTACGACCAGTTTCTGACCGAACAGATTGCGGGGGATCTTTTGCCGAGTGACTCGCCGGCCGAACGCGACCAGCATTTGATCGCGACGGGCTTCCTGGCGATGGCGTCGAAACCGGCCAAGGCGATGAACACGAATTTTGACATGGACATCGTCGCTGATCAGATCGAAGTCGTCGGTACTGGGATCATGGGAATCAGCGTCGCCTGCGCACGCTGTCACGATCACAAGTTCGACCCCATTCCGACTCGCGACTACTACGCGCTCGCCGGCATCTTCACGAGTACCGAGACGATGTGGGGAATCGCCGCGAACGAGAAACTGACGGCTTCACCAACGGATTTGCATGTTCTGAAAGCGGCTCCAAAAGTTTTGCCGCCGGAAGGGTTCGTCGAGACGGTACTGGTTCTCGAATCAAACACGGGGGTTCCCAAAGCAATCCCGAAACCAAAGTGGCCAGTCGGAACTCCGCTGGCAATCGGCGTTCGGGACAAAGCTAAACCTGCCGACTGCAAGATCAACATCAAAGGTGACGCGAAGAAGCTCGGCGACGCCGTACCTCGCGGTTTTGTCGAGGCATGCGGGATTGATTCGACAGAGCCGTCGAAAATCGACCCGAAACAGAGCGGGCGTCTGCAACTGGCAGAATGGCTGACGAGGCCGGAGCATCCTCTGACTGCTCGTGTCATGGTCAATCGAATCTGGCTTCACTTGTTTGGCCAGGGAATCGTTCGCACGCCGGATGACTTCGGTGTCTACGGCGAGCGGCCGACGCATCCCGAACTGCTCGATCATCTGGCAAACCGATTTGTCGAGGATAGTTGGTCGATCAAGCATCTGATTCGAAGCATCGTCCTCAGCCGGACCTATCAGTTGAGCAGTGCAGCAGAAGAAGCTGCCGTGAAGGCTGACGGGGAGAATCTACTGCTCGCTCGTCACAACCGCCGCCGGCTTGATGCGGAATCTCTGCGCGACAGCATGCTCGCGGTCAGCGGCCAGTTGAACCTCGAACCAGCCGAAGGTTCGATCGTCAGGCATCGAGACATCCTGGTGAATCTTGCCGGCAACCTGCACGAGTCCAGCAACCATCGAAGTGTCTACTTATGCTATCTGCGAAGTTCGATGCCGCCGGAACTGGCCGCCTTCGACCTGCCGGATTTCACGACCGTCGCCGGGCAACGCGACGTCAGCACGATCCCCGGTCAGGCTCTGCACTTATTCAATAATCCTTTTGTGATTGAGCAGGCGGAACATTTTGCCCGATCGATCATGGAAGGCTCGACTGACGACAGCCAGCGAGTGCGTTCGGCCTTTCGCCGCGCATTGAATCGCGATCCTGGTCAGAATGAACTCGACCAGGCAATTGAACTTCTACGATCAACGAAAACCGAGCTGAAGTCCGATAACAAAGCATGGAGCAGTTTGTGTCAGGCGTTGCTGGCCACGAACGAATTTCGCTACATCGATTGATTGGCCGATTTACAATGGCGGCTTCAAGCGTCGCCGGACACCATCGAAAGACACTCCTGAAAACAGGATCAGAAGATGAGTTTCTCACGCCGAGCAATGCTTCAGTCAACTTCGTGCGGTTTCGGTGCTCTCGCCCTGAACGCTCTTTGCGGCGAACAGGTCGCGGCTTCATCGGGCGGCGGCCTTGAGACTCGAACGCCGGTGCTGGCCGCTCGCGCGAAACGAGTAATCTTTCTGTGCATGAGCGGAGGCCCTGCTCATCTCGACACGTTTGATTACAAACCACAGACCGGCAAGAAGAAGCATCCCGGTTCGGTGTTCCGATTTCGTCAGCATGGCGAAAGCGGGCTGGGCATTTCCGAACTGCTCCCGGAAACGGCGAAGTTCGCCGACGACCTGTGCGTGATCAACGGAATGCACGCCGACACCGGAATCCACGCGCAGTCTTTTCTGCAGCTGCACACCGGCGACCGACTGAGAAAACGACCGAGTCTTGGATCGTGGATCAGCTACGGGCTTGGTACCGAGAATCAGAACCTGCCCGGCTTCATCAGCCTGAACACGTCGAAGAGTTCGATTTACTCCAGCGCATTTCTTCCGTCCATTTACAACGGAACTCCGATCGGCGTGAACGGCGAAAACATGAGCCACGCGACGGTCAGCAACATCACCAGCGATCACCTTCCGTTGTCGGCCAGGCGGCGGCAGTTGGATTTCGTGCAGATGATGAATCGCGATCATCTGAAGCAGCGACCTGCTGACCAGAAACTGGAAAGCGTCATTCAGTCGATGGAACTGGGGTTTCGGATGCAGTCGGTTGCTCCCGACCTGCTGGACATCTCGACGGAAACAAAAGCGACCCTTGAAAACTACCGGGTCGGTCAGCAGAAGGATTCAACCGGCACTTGCAAGGTCTCGGACTTCGGCCGGCAGTGTTTGCTGGCTCGTCGGTTTGCCGAAGCGGGCGTTCGATTCATCGAGGTCAGCCACGGCAGTTGGGACCAGCACAAGAATCATCGTCGCGACCTGACAGCAAACTGCGAAGTGACCGACGCACCGATCGCGGCGCTGCTTGGCGATCTCAAACAGCGAGGCATGCTTGACGACACGCTGGTCATCTGGGGCGGCGAGTTCGGTCGCCCAGGACTCACTCCAGAAGACGGCAAGAACGAAACCGGCCACAACTCGAACGGCTTCACGTTCTGGTTGGCCGGCGGCGGCGTCAAACGCGGTCATGTCCACGGTAAAACTGACCCAACGGGGGCGCGAGCAGTCGAAGGCAAAGTCCACTTCCGGGATCTGCACGCCACGATCCTGCATCTGATGGGTCTTCCGCCGAACGATCTCAAATACTGGCACGCCGGCCGCGAGCATCGCCTTACCGGCCCCGAAGGTGGCAAAGTCGTCCACGAACTCTTCGCATAGGGTTTGGCGATCGCGTGTGTCTCAGTGGCGCTCGCGATCGAGCTGAAATCTGAGGTGCGACTTCACTGTCGGCCACTCGGACTGAATGATCGAATACACGCAGGTGTCGCGGAGTGTGCCATCGGTGTGACGTTGATGATTTCTCAGGACGCCATCCATCTTTGCGCCGAGTCGCTCGATCGCTCGGCGGCTTTTCTGGTTGAAGAAGGATGTCCGATATTCGACCGCGATGCAGTCCAGACTTTCAAAAGCGTGCTGCATCAACAGGAGTTTGCATTCGGTATTAAGAGCCGTCCGCTGCACGCGTCTGGCGTACCAGGTCGAGCCGATTTCGACTCGCCTGTTGGGATGATCGATATTCATGAATGTCGTCATGCCGACCGCTGTTCCGGCCGCATCAAGAACAGCGAAGGGCAGCATTGAACCGTGCTCCTGCAGACCAAGCCGCCGTTCAATTTCATCCTTCATTCCGTCCAGTGTCGGAACGGCGGTGTACCACAGCTTCCAAAGTTCTCCGTCCTTCGCTGCCTCGCCCATCGCCTCGCAATGCTCACGAGATAGTGGTTCGAGCGTCGTGTGACGACCGCGCAAAGTGACAGGTTCCGGCCAGGTCATCCGTCTATCCATTACAGGGATGTTTTGCAGTGATCATCAGGTGCCAGCCCATGGTCGTCGGAGGGCATTGCGACGAAGGGCGAAACGTCAGGGAGTTTGACTCTGCGGTTTCCGTGCAGCCAGCCAGTTAACGGCCAACGGAATCAAATGATGCAGTCCTTCTGTCAGTTCCGGGTGAGGACTGAAGCAGAACACTCGCCCGTTTCCATATTCACACCGAACTGCCGCTGAGGTTCCGGCCATCACCCCTTGGGGTGCGCCGTTCTTTGCGATTTCCGTCACGTAAATCGCCAGACTTTCGTAATCCGGTACTTCAGGATCGTCCCACTCCCGCCGAGCCAGCAGCGGGCCCTGGCCATAGTGGATCGCCAGTTCATCGCCGTCGTGCTGGAAAAACGCTGCCCCCTGCGGAGAAAGTCGGAGAGTCACTGTGCCGGTTCCGCGTGCCCAGTGTTTCCGATCCAGCACCTTTGCGTCGATCAGATTTAACGACCATGAGTAATCGTTGGTGGCCAGGTAGGC
>CALDJX010000165.1 GCA_937899075.1 uncultured Planctomyces sp.
GGCAAAGATCGGGCGTTCGATGAAAAAGTGAGGAAACTTCATTACGCGTCCTCTCCCTTGCTGGTCGACACACGCGACTCGGACGTTTCAGTACGGCGTCTCGCCTCTCGCCTCTGTGCTTTGGATTCGGAAGTTTCCCCGATCCACTTCTCAGGTGGCAGCGGTTCGTAGTCGTGCGGCAGGCCATCATCGACGACTTCGATCGGTCCGTCTTTAGTGTTCACTTTCATCTCCGGACGAGCCTGAAGCAGTCCCTCGATAACCAGCGACTCATCGCCGGTCAGTCCCTTGCGAACGACTCGCAACCCGTCAACCATCGGGCCAAGCGTCACGGCGCGGCGTTCGATGACGTCATTCACCACAACGTACACAAACTGAGACGACTGGTCTGTGCCGACTGCGGAATCCGGAATCAAAACGGCTTCATAGGCGGCGCTGCCGGGAATCCGGATGCGAGCAAACATTCCCGGAACCAGCACTTTATCGTCGTTCGGAAAGATACACCGCGCACGCATACTTGCTGTGTCGGAATCGAATCGATTGTCGACAAAGTCCATGTGCCCTTCGTGAGGAAAGCCATTTTCGTCGACCAGGCCAAGCAGGGCGATTGCGCCATGCTGGGTAATCTGCAAGACTGAGGGGGCAACCTGTTACTTGGCGTGACGGGCGAATTAAATGTGCCTCAGGAGTGGGATATGGACGTGTCAGAATCACAGGGATGTTTGCAGTTGCGTGATCACTTTTCGTTGCTGACGGACCCTCGTACGGGGAAGGTCACTCACCCGCTGTTGAATATTATCACGATCGCGGTTTGTGCGGTGATCTGCGGAGCCGACGACTTTGTGGCCATCGCCGAGTTCGGACGTTTGAAACGAAAGTGGTTGTCGAAGTTTCTTGATCTCACGAACGGCATCCCGTCTCACGACCGGTTTAATCAGGTGCTGGCGGGGGTTCGGCCTGCCGAGTTTGAGAAGTGTCTGCTGAGCTGGATCGCGGCTCTGCATGAAATCACGGACGGTCAGATCATCGCCATCGACGGTAAGACGTTGCGTCGCAGTTACGATCGTGCGAGTTCCAAATCGACCATTCACATGGTCAGCGCGTGGGCCAGTGAGAATCACATTTCTCTGGGACAGGTTGTGGTTGATGAGAAGAGCAACGAGATCACAGCGATCCCGAAACTGTTGCAGATGTTGGAAATCAAAGACTCGCTGGTCACGATCGACGCGATGGGTTGTCAGGTGACAATTGCTGAAACGATCGTGGATCAGCAGGCAGATTATGTACTGGCGGTTAAAGGCAACCAGCCGACTCTGCACGATGGAGTCGTCTCTCACTTCGCTGTTCATCTGAGTGATGCCAACGTCTTCAAAGGCCGCAGTTTCCACCGGACCAACGAGAAGGCACATGGTCGCGAGACCGAACGGGAATACTTCGTGTCCGCTGTGCCTGACGATCTGCCCGATGCATTCCGCTGGCCAAAGTTGCGAGCGATCGGCATGACGGTCAACCGCACGCTGCGTGACGGGAAGGAAACGATTGAAGGTCGTTATTACATTCTTAGTAGAAAGCTGACGGGCAAGCAGTTTGCCGAAGCCGTTCGCCGTCACTGGTCCATCGAAAACTCTCTGCACTGGCAACTGGATGTCACCTTCGGAGAAGACCAGTGCCGAATCCGAAAAGGCCACGCAGACGCCAACTTCAGTCTGCTTCGTCGGCAGGCATTGAGTCTGTTGAAGAACGAACAGACATCGAAAGTGGGAATCAAAAACAAACGCCTCTCAGCAGCCCTCAACGACGAATACCTGCTCAAAGTGCTGTTTGCCGCATGACTTAACGTGCAATCGCCCTGACGTTGACTCCGGCCCTGTGCGCGTTGCTACTCAGGCCGCCGAATGACGCAGGTCGGAGCCGATCACGATTTTCCCGACTCATGTCTGCCCCGGCTCGACTCTTCAATCGTACGTTCGATTTTACGAGTAACATCTACGCCGGGATGATCTCGCGGCTGGTGCGAGCTTCCTCAGTCGCGTTGCTGATGTATGCTGGATTGCTGGGCTGCACCTGGTACAGCTTCGGAATGGTACCCACTGGATTTATTCCTCAGCAGGATCAAGGTTATCTGATTGTCGCCATTCGCCTGCCTGACGGTGCGTCGCTGGCAAGAACCGATAAAGTGACAAAACGAGTAGCAGATATCGGCAGCAGAATTGACGGTGTCGCGCACGCGGTCGGGA
>CALDJX010000166.1 GCA_937899075.1 uncultured Planctomyces sp.
GATCCTCCCGGTGGTCTGGCTGCTCGGTGATACCCTTGGTGATACCTTTTTTACACGAGCGGGAGGAGAAAAGGTATCACCGACCCTCAAAAACTCAATAAAACGTGTGGTTTTTGGCTAGCCAACTGCGTTCGCAACGCAGAGGTCGTGGGTTCGAGTCCCATCGTCTCCATCCCCGAAGCCCGGTCAGAAAACCCTTCTGATCGGGCTTTTTTCGTAGGTTTCGTGCGGCGAGACCTTGGGCACTGCAGAGCGAGCAGGTCAGAACGTTCGAGTCCGTTAATCACCGATTGTTCGGTCATCTTTGGCGGTAAATTGGACGGTTGCCAGGCGGCAGTCACTTTGCGAACTGAGCAGCGACTGCTTCGATTTCAGACTGCAGGCCGAGATCGTTCAAGCGATCACGTACAACGGTCTCGTTGATTCCATTGGGAGGGGCCAGGAATAACGCAGCCAGGCACCAGCGAGCCTCCATTCGTTGCCGTTCGGCGTCATCAGTTGTTGGAGCTTCTTCGAACATTGTGGCCAGATCATCGATCAACCACAGGCACTCTTCTTCTGCCGTGGGGCAAAGTTCGATCACGTCGGTTTCCGGAAGGTGGAAACGGATGAGTCGTTGAACCATTTCGCCAAACGGCTGCCAGCGACATGCGCTTAGCTTCACTTCGGCACACTGGTCGGCTGACAACTTGATCGATTTGTGGCGATCCAGTTTCTTTACGATCGCGCCCAAAGCTCTGATCCGTAGCTTCTGATATGTCGGGTCTGCCCCCTTTGCAAACCGGAGCACTTCGATGGTCTTCCTCACTCGTCGGAAGTCGATCGAATCCTGATCGGCGACAAGGTTTCGGAACGAAAACCGTTCGTCGATGTAGTCGATGTCGAGTAGTTGATCGATCGGGTCGGCGACCGGGTCGAGCAGTAGCCGAGGTTCGGTGGGGAGGTCATCGTCGGACTCTGCCTTGGCACCACTTTGATCGATCGGAAAGTCGCTGTTCTTGATGCGGGAGTTGCAGTCGTTACACGCGAGAAGCAGATTATCAATCCGGTACGCCAACCATTCGTACTTTGACGACGGACGAAAATGATCCACGGTTCCGGGAGTCCCTCGGCCTTCCATGGCTGACTGACAGTAAGCGCAAGACTGCCCCTGCACGGCTCGCAACAGTCCACGAACATCCGGATTCCGCCAGTGCCCTGAAGAGATTGCGTAACCCTTTTCGGCGGCGCTCGTCAGTGTTGGCGGCACAATGTCTGGTCGAGTCAGGTTTCTCATTCAGCGGCCTGCTCATCCTGCTTTGCCTGAACGAGGCGGTTGTGAGCAGCCAGCCGACTATCGGCTTCTTCGGCGCCCACTTCGTCTGACTGGTACAGCAGCCGTGTGACGAGTTCCTGGTCGTTCGGGTCGTCGCTGCTGTCGAGCATTGCGAACTCACCACCGGCGACGTGTTCGGGGCCGAGCAGCCAGCGATACACTTCGTTCATCGTGAAGCCGATGATTTGCCGATCAGCCGGACGAATGCCGAGCCCGTCTTCCTTCTGCTCGAGCAGAACCAGTTCGTGCTGATCGAAAGACGTCAGCACCATCGGCGAGTGCGTCGTCACGATGAATTGAACGTTCTTCAACAGCCGTCGCAGTTTGGCGACCAGGTCCCACTGCAGTTTCGGATGAAGGTGCAGGTCGATTTCGTCCACCAGGACCAGCCCAGACATCTTTTCGAAGTCGTTCTCGGCGGCAGCCTGGGGACTGATGCGGTGCCATTCGGAACACAGATCAGCCAGCCAGCCGATCGTGCTGCGGTATCCGTCAGGAAGCTGAAAACTGTCGAGCCGTAGTTTGAGATCCCCAAACGTCAACGCCTCATGCGAATTCAGTTTCTGGACGCTCAGGCAATCATCCTTCTTGAAAAGATTCGAGATCATCGCGACCAATGTTCGCAGGATGGGAGCGTTCTCTTCACCGCCAGCCAGCAGAGCGTTTACACCGCGGATGTGAGCCAGTGGTTGGAAGAGTGTCCGTTGCCGTTCGACAATTTCGGCACCTTCACCGTCGCTGCCGTCCTTTTCGTCGCTGAGGTTTGGCGTGGCTCCGTAGGACAGAAACAGATGCTTGCGGGCGAGCAGCCGTAATTGATGAGGCAACCCGTCGGGATCATCGTCGTGATCTCCCGTGCTGGGAACGCGAGCGTCCTTGCCGTTCTTGTCGAGCACGATCGAGATGCTGAGTTTGACGGTCCCGACTCCGGACCAGTCAACTTCCAGACTCAGTTCGCTGCGTCGCTTGCCTCCAACCTGCCGAACCATACGTCCCAACCGTTTTGCTCCAATCAGGTCTGCATCTTTGGGGCCGAGCATGACCAGCGAGATGGCTTCCAGAATCGCCGTCTTTCCGGCCCCATTGATTCCCGCCAGACAGGTCCACGTTCCTGGCAACTGCGACTCTGAATGCAGAGGAATCGTAAGATCGTCAATGCTGCGAAAGTTCTGGATCCGGACACTGCTCAGCGAAAAGGGTCGGCCATCCGGCGCAACATCGCGCTCCGGAATCTCCGGCAGTCCCGGATCAAACAGTAGTTTGCGATGCTCGTCGCAAACCCACAAATATTCGCCGTCTGGAGCACGGACTTTGCAAAGGTCCATGAAACCAAGGAAAAGTCCGTGAATCGTGAAATTGCCTGTTGGCTCCACTTCGTCCCAGTCGAACTCGTCGGCATCGAATTCCGGCATCGTGCCTTGATACTTCGCGACGAGTTTCTTCATGCGATTCTCGGCGGCATGTTTCAACGCGAATTTTGGAATCGACGGATAGATCGCCGTCTGTGCCATCCGAATTGGTGGATGTTCGGTAATGAAAACGCAGTTGGAATTCGGATCCCAATCAGTAACCAGATGTTCACATCCCGGCATCTGACACCAGCCTCGGTACATCCACTGTTCGGAGTCAGTGGGAAGGCATGTGACATATCTCGATTCGCCAGCATTTGGATGTTGATTTGGCTTTCGCAGAAACCTCAAAGCCATTGCAAATCGAGAGTGATGGCTTGCTGATTCGTGCCGAAAAGTTGGCAGCAACTCGTCTGGTTCAATTTCATCTGGCGCAACCGGCACTGCCTCCAGCAGATCGTTAATCACCAAGTCCTCGCCACACTCCGGGCAACTTACTTCTGTCTCTTTTTTCTGCTGCCGAGTTTTCAGCACGGAAAGATTCAGCAGGCCGGAACAACCCTTTTGAGAGCACGGAACCGCCCAGCGACTGTTCAAACCAGGCCAGCGGTTGTTGATCAGGAAGTCGACGGTGTCTTTCAGGATGTCGGCGAAGTAGGTGGGGTAGGCTGCTCGGATGGTGATTTGCAGGTTGCGGCCGACCAGTTCGATCAGGGCTTCTCCGTGCGGGGCATGGTTCAGCAGCATTCCGTTCTGCCAGTGGATGTTTTGTGAGTACCAGTGCGTGCGGACGATCAGCCAGGGGATCAGGCCGGGAGCGTCGGCGGACAGTCGGCAGACTATGACCAGATCTTTCGACGGTGTGTCGTCAGACTGGGCGGCGTCTTTCCAGGGCTCAACTTCCGGTGGCTCGCGGGCGGGGACGAGCTGACCGACCAGGCTGTTCGAGTCGCCCAGTCGGAACGAAATATCAAACTGCTCCATCAGCCGCAGAAAGAAGGGGTGTTTGTCACGAGGATAATCCTCTCGGTCAGGGCGGTCTGATGACCAGATTTCGTGCAGACGGTTCCAGGCGAGCACTCCGGCGTCGGCGTTTGTCTGCTGATCTTCCAGCACGTAGCCGATGGCTTTGGTCAGCCACTCGGGGTTCAGGATCATCGTTTCCGACAGGCCTTCGGCGTCGCTGAAGTAGACGATGTCGCCCAGATCGTTCATCAGGTTGGCCAGAGCGGAAATCGCGTCTTCTTCCAGTTCGTGCTTCGCGCAGACTTCGCGGAACGTGTCCATCGGAACCTGCACGTCATTGAGCTGGCGGATTTCCTCGCGGACCCGCTGCCAGGAGGTCGGCATGGGCTCGCCCATTTGTGGCAACTGGCTGGCTGCCTGAGCGATGGCTGTTTTCAGCTCGTCGATGTTGTGCATCTCGCGGCTGTCGACCGCGTGAAATCCGACGATGATGTCACCGAAGCGGCGTTTCAGAGCTTCCTGATTGATCCGTGGGACTCGGCCATGTTCGGTGCAGTGCGAAGCGACGACCAGCACGCGAGCGTCGTTGCCGACTCGCAGTTGAATTCGCTCGATCCAGCCTTCGACATCGTTCTGCTCGACGCCTTCGCGAGGCCACCACACGACCAGAAACAGCGAACGTCTGCTGAAGAAGAACTGGTGAGTGATGCGGTAAACGGCCTGCCCACCGAAGTCCCACGAGTTAAATCGGAGCTGCACTCCGAAGTGTTCGTAATGTTCGGGATGTTCCAACCCAAACGATCGCAATTCGATTCCGTGTGTGGTCGAACGATTCTCAACAAACGATTCTTCCCGCAAAGCCGCGACGAGCGAAGTCTTTCCAACATTTCCTTCACCGACGAGAACCAGTTTGGCTTCGTAGCATTTTTCGCTGTTTGACAGAGCTCTTAGATGTACCGCGACGATGTCCCATCCCCACCCCCAAGCATGTTTCAGCGATGATTCCCACGGGTTGTCAGTAAAGTCGCAATGGAGAAATTCCAATCTCGCCATTTCTAACGGCAGCGACTTCAGTTGATTCGATCGGAAGTGAAAGTCTTTCAGCTTTGCTAGCCGTCCGATCGACGAAGGTAATTCCGATAAATTGTTCGAATTGAGATACAATTCTTCGAGCGATGTCAGGTTTCCAATTTCTGCGGGCAAGAACTCCAGTCTGTTTGAATTAGCGTCGAGAAATTCCAACCTTTCAAGTTTGCAGAGTTCAGATGGCAGCAATTTAAGTTCGTTCGAACTCAGATCAAGATGAGTGAGCTTTGCAAGCTGGCCGAGGCGACGCGAGAGCTTGATCAACCGATTGTTGCTCGCATCAATTATTCGTAGTTCTGTAAGACCTCCGATGGCGGCGGGAATTTCAACCAGTCCACAGCCCGATACGTCAAGACGCAGAAGCCAAGGCAGTTCGAAAACTCCGTCAGGAATGACGCCCAGCGATAATTCCGAAAGATCGAGTGAAGTGGAACGATTTGCTCGACATTCCTCGATGCAATGTTGAGCCAGCAGTTTGGGTGTGATCATTTATGAATGCTGCACGAAGGATTGTGATCGCATTTGAAATTACGCTGAACCAGCACTCTACGAACTACGTCACGGATTTCCAGTTTGGACGGTCGTCGGTTCACCGTCGACAGGCTTCGCCCGCCGGCGCTTTGCCTGTCAGCCGTCGTTGCGTTTACGATCGGAAACTGA
>CALDJX010000167.1 GCA_937899075.1 uncultured Planctomyces sp.
TGATTGCCATCATCGTGCTGTTGACCATGCGGTCGCCGTCGTTGATGTAGTTGCCAGAGCGGATCGACGCGAAGAATTCGTCGTGCTCCTGCTGGTACATATCTTTCGTCGGTCCTTCGTACTTCCAGGTTTGTTCGCCCTTCAGATTCGAAATCGTACTCCCTTTTCGTTCAATCTTACCGGTACCTTTTGTGCCAAGAATCGTGCAAAAATTCTCGTTGTGGCAACCGGGAATCTGTCGCTGAGAAATGAATCCGCGAGCGTCATTGTCCCAGACAAAGTTCAATTCAATATGGTCGAAAATGTTGCCGCCTTCGGCCGGAAGCTGCCGACCACCGACGGCCGTCACACTCGCAGGCGGACGATCGCCCATCGCCCAGGCCAACCAGTCGACCGTGTGGCACGCCTGTTCGACCAGGCCATCCCCGGAGAGCCAGGTAAAGTTGTACCAGTTGCGAACCATCCACTCGATGTCCGACATGCCATCGGGACGCGTACTAGCCGCCGGCATCGGCTTAACGGGCGAAGTCAGGTAGGTACCGTAAACCGCTCGGACATCTCCGATCTCGCCATCGAGCACGCGCTTGAACAATGCCTTCTTCCGGAACTCATACCGCCAGCAAAATCCCGCCAGCACGGCGAGATTCTTCTCCTTCGACATGGCAACCGTTTCGAAGACAGACTGCACTCCGACAGGATCCGTTGCCATTGGCTTTTCTGTGAAGACGTGTTTGCCAGCCTCAACCGCAGCTCGGAATTGCATCGGTCGAAAACCTGGAGGCGTCGCGAGCAACACGACATCCGATGCCTCAATGACCTGCTTGTAACCATTCAGGCCGCCGAAGACGTGATCGTCGTCGACCTTGACCTGATTGGCGATCGACTTATCAGCCTTGAGCAGCCCGATCTTCTTGATGGCTATTTCTGGAAATGCATCGGCAACGGCGACGAGTTCCGTCTTCGGATCGGCATGCAGAGCCTGGCTGGCTGCTCCGGTTCCACGCCCGCCGGCACCGACCAGACCGACCTTAAGGATGTCCGAGCCGGCCGCGTGAACTGACGGAGTCAGCGCTGCGAGATTTGACGCGACAACTCCGCCGGCCAAAGCTGCCGAGCTGGACTTCAGAAATGAACGCCGACTTTCGTCAGTCGATGGAGCACTGGTCGATTGATTGATAGTCGGTTCAGTCATGGAAAGTTCTCCCGGGTGAGATCAGTTGAGGCTTCAGGCGGGTGGTTTTCGAAACCGCACGAACGGTGCGGATCGAAATCCTATCAAACCCCGCGTCACGTCCGCGAGTGAACGATCCATCCTCTTTGATGCGATTGCGATCGCCGAGCCACAAAGCCAGACTCTGGCAAGTCATCATAAATCTGCGTCACACGCCCTTGGCGTTGAGTTCTGGCAACCTGACGCAAAGGCGCAGAGACGCGAAGCTTCGCAAAGAAATCTCATACAACTCTTTGCGAGACTCGCCGGCTTAGCGTCTTTGCCTCAGCCCATCCTCAGTCAACCAATTAAACCGTCCCACCTCGAAAGACATCACCCATGAATCGTTTATCAGTCATTCTGAGCATCGTGCTGGCAGTTGGCCACTTCGCAATCGCTGATCGATCCTCGTCCGCCGCTGACGAACCGTTGAGCAGAATTTCGTTCGGTTCATGCGCGAAGCAGAACCAGCCGATGCCGATCCTGGACGCGATCGTGGAGACCGATCCTCAACTGTTCCTGATGATTGGTGACAACATTTACGGCGACACCGAAGACATGGGGTTGCTCTGGGAGAAATACCAGTTGCTGGGTGCTCAGCCTGGATTTAAGAAGCTCCGGAATCACTGCCCCATGCTCGCCACCTGGGACGACCACGACTACGGAGCGAACGACGCGGGTGTTGAGTACCCGAAGAAACGCGAGTCTCAGCAGCTGTTTCTCGACTTCTTTGGAGTCGCGAAAAACTCGCCGCTGCGGAAACAGGAGGGCGTCCAGTCATCGCACACGTTCGGACCAGCCGGAAAGCGCGTGCAGATCATCCTGCTCGACACTCGATACTTCCGCAGCCCGCTCACTCGCGGATACGTCCCCAGCGAGCGTAACGAAGGTTTCCGCGGTCACTACAAAGCGACGACCGACACATCCACGACGATGCTCGGCGATGCTCAGTGGAAGTGGCTCGAAGCCGAGCTTCGCAAGCCGGCCGATGTCCGTATCATCGCGTCGAGCATTCAGGTTCTGCCGGACGAACACGGCTCAGAAAAGTGGGGCAACTTTCCGCACGAGCGAACTCGGCTGTTCCACCTGATTCGAGACACCAAAGCCAACGGTGTCGTGCTGATCAGCGGCGACCGACACCTCGCAGAAATCATGGAGATCGATTCCGCTCGCTCCGGCAATCCGTATCCGATTTACGAAGTCACATCCAGCAGCCTGAATGCCCCCAGCGGAAACATGACGAAAGCCGGCACCCGCTTCGCCAACGAGATCAATTCCTACCGAATCGGCCTGACCTATTTCGACACCAACTTCGGCATGATCACTATCGACTGGTCACAACCCGACCCGCTGATCCGAATGCGAGTCCAGGACGAAGTCGGCGACGTCGTCCTGCAGAAGACGGTGCCGCTCTCGTTGCTTCAGTCTGCGAAGTAAGCATGCCTGAAAATCAGTAGGCTGGGTCGCGACCCAGCAATTGCCGCTGGAACGAAGCTGGGTCAAGACCCAGCCTACGCTGCTGTTTCAGCCAACCAGGAAGTAGATAATCAAACAACGACATTGGAAAATCGGTGCGTGAGTAGTTAGGAATGCTTCCGAAATAACTTCCCGAAATCATCAGAAGAATTTAACCACAGAGGCTCAGAGACACAGAGAAAAACTCTCCGATCAAACTCTGTGTCTCTGTGGTTAAAAATCGGGAAGGGGTTTTTGAACACGATCGTTAGCGGCTTAGCGGCTTGTGGCGATGTCGGGTTGGACGATCCGGGTCGTCGCCAAGGCGATTCTTGCGGCTGGTTTCGTACATTTCGTAGTTGCCTTCGAACCAGTACGCCTGGCCGTTGCCTTCGAACGCCAGAATATGCGTCGCGATGCGGTCGAGGAACCAGCGGTCATGGCTCACAACAACGGCGCAACCACCAAAGTCCTGCAGACCTTCTTCCAACGCGCGAAGCGTGTCGACATCGAGGTCGTTCGTCGGTTCGTCAAGTAACAGAACGTTGCCGCCGGACCTCAGCAGCTTCGCCATGTGAACCCGGTTTCGTTCTCCACCAGAGAGTTGAGAGACAAGCTTCTGTTGATCAGTTTTCTTGAAGTTGAACCGGCCGCAGTAAGCGCGAGCATGGATCTCAGTTTTCCCGATCAGGATGAGGTCACGACCGCCCGAGATTTCCTGGTAAACCGTCTTCGCCGAATCCAGAGAATCTCGCGACTGATCGACGTATGACAGCATGACTCGGTCACCGATCCGCATCGATCCGCTGGTCGGCTCTTCCAGCCCCATGATCATGCGGAACAGCGTCGTCTTTCCTGCACCGTTCGGGCCGATGACGCCGACGATGCCGCCCTTCGGCAAGTCGAAAGTCATATTCTCGAAGATCATCGTGTCGCCAAACGACTTGCACAGGTTCTCGGCTCGAACAACCACGTCGCCAAGCGTCTGGCTGGTCGGAATCTGAATCTGAGCCGCACCATCCCGAGCGTCGTACTGCTGCTGTTGAAGTTCTTCGTAACGCTGCATTCGCGCTTTGTTCTTGGTCGCGCGGGCTTTCGGAGTCATCCGAACCCACTCCAGTTCACGAGCCAGTTCCCTCTGACGTGCCGACTCGCGTCTTTCTTCGAGAGCCATACGCTTGTGCTTCTGCTCAAGCCAGGCAGAGTAGTTGCCTTCGTATGGAATACCCTTGCCGCGTTCGAGTTCCAGAATCCAGCCGGCAACGTTGTCGAGGAAGTACCGGTCGTGAGTAATGGCTACCACTGTGCCAGGGAAATTTCCGAGGTACTGTTCGAGCCAACTGACCGACTCAGCATCCAGGTGGTTCGTCGGCTCGTCCAGCAGAAGCACATCCGGATTCTGCAGGAGCAACTGACACAGCGCGACGCGGCGTTTCTCACCACCGGAGAGACTTCCGATGATCGCATCGCCCGGCGGAACTTTCACCGCGTCGGCAGCGATGTCGACACTCCGGTCAAGTTCCCACAGGTTCAAGACGTCGATCTTGTCCTGAACTTTCGCCTGTTCTTCAAGAACTTTTTCCATCTCTTCGGGAGACAGTTCTTCACAAAGCTTCATGTTGAGTTCGTTGTATCGGTCAAGAATGGCTCGCGATTCTGCCACGCCCTCTTCGATGCACTCGTCGACGGTCTTCTCGGGATCCAGCCGCGGTTCCTGAGGAAAGTACCCAATCTTGATCCCTTTGGCCGGACGGACTTCGCCTTCGTATTCCTTGTCCTCGCCCGCCATGATCCGCAGCAGCGTGCTCTTTCCCGCACCGTTGTTGCCCAGAACGCCAATCTTCGCGCCCGGATAGAACGACAGCCAGATGTCACTGAGAATCACTTTTTCGTCGTAAAACCGAGTGAGATTCTCGATCGTCATTATGTAATTATCAGCCATGACTCTGACTTTCCGATGCGGGCTTATTCCGCCGTGAGTTTGATGAATTCTCGAAGGTACTCGCAGGCCTGGTCGAAGATGCCAGCCTGCTGCGATTCTCGCGGTCCAGCGACGTTGAGGATGCGGATTCTATTTTCAGCGATCCATTCCTCAACCGGCTGAGCATCGAATTCCGCCATAAGATCAATAACCAGGCACGGTTTCTGGTTCTGACGGGCAATTGACTCCGTCAGAGCCGTTCCGCCGGTCAATTTTCCCCGGCTGAGAATCAAAGTTCCGTCGGACTCCTCAACGTTCATCCTTGTCCGAACGGCATAATTTCGCGACGTGGACTCCTTCAGCGGAAATCTCGCCGGAATCCGCCCGTCCTCGGACCGCCGGCCGCGAGGACACCAGCCGCCGCTGGGAATCTCCAGTTCCAATGCCACGTGAAGAGCGGCTCGATCGACACCGGTTTGCCCGCCTGAAATCAAACGCTCAATCAAAATATTCACTTCGCTCAAAATCGGACCACGAGACACCCGGCGAGGCTGTTTTCTAGTCGCTCCGTCGTCGTCCCCGCAAACGTGTATCGCCCGCAGGAATGTGTCGCGAATAACTTGCCGAAATTCGAGTCATAGTGAGTGGTAGCCCAGATTTTTCGTAGGGTGGGTGGAGTTCGCCGAAACTACGCGAAGGTGGGTTTCGCAAGCCTGCCTCTTGGATAAACAGAGTGTCATTTTCGAAACAGTTCGCTGGCGGACGTAACGCACCATTGAGTCA
>CALDJX010000168.1 GCA_937899075.1 uncultured Planctomyces sp.
TGCAGGCCGGCAACCAGGGGCAGGCCGCTGAACAGGCTCAGGCAGCGGCGGATGCTCTTCGGCAGTCTGCAGAACAAGCTGGGGCCAATGCCGCACCTTCTAAAAACGACTCGCCCGTGCCTGGAGAATTCGCCGCCCAGATCGCCGAGGCGATGCGCCAACTTCAGACGGCTCAGCAACAACTGGCCCAGGCCGATGCGAACTCACCACAAGCCGGTCAACCGCCCGGACAATCTTCTGCTGACTCGGGAGCAACAACTGAAGGGGCCAACGAGCCTGGAGCGGCAGTTCTCGACGCATCGAACGGCGAAGCTGCGCAGGCTCAGCTTCCTTCAGGCGACGGCGCTGCAAATGGCGAAACGCCCCCGGGCCCGGCTTCGAACGGCAACGCGGATGGACAACCTGGCGACACGCCGGCGTCCAACAACGCGGCTCCCGAAGGCGAGCCTGGTCAACGGTCCGGCCAGCCGACTCCAGGTAGCCCCAGTTCGGATGGCCAACCGAGTTCTTCGCCGAACGGTCAACCGGGTCAATCGACACAACAACGAAACGGTGCTCTGGCCGAAGCTGCCGATGCATTACAACAGGCTGCAGAAATGTTGAGCGACGCTGCGCAGCAACTGGCCGCTGACGGGAGTCAGTCCGGCGACAATCAGGGGCAAAGCAACCAGCAACCATCCAGCCAGCAGCCAGGACTTGCCAACAGCGGAACGGGTTCCTTCGCGGCTGGCGAAATCAAAGGCCCGCTCGATATTGAACTGAAACGTCGAGCCATGAAGAACTGGGGTAAACTCTCCGGCAATCTGAAAACCGAAATCCTGCAGTCTTCACAACGCAAAGCCAACGGCGACTACGCAAAGCTGATCAAGCTCTACTTCGAAGAACTCGCCAAAGCCGGGCAGGGCGATGGCGAAAAGTAGCAGTCGTCAAAGAGACTGACTTCAACGACTGGCGGGTGACGATCTTCCACCACGAAATACGCGAAAGAAACGAAAAGGTGAGGCCGTTAATTCCTTTGCGTTTCTTTCGTGTATTTCGTGGTTGTCAAATTCCATAGTTCGAAGCGCAGGCGAGTTCTCGCAGGTTCCCAAGGACGACGGGTTGCGGGCAGGACCAGACGAGGAAGAACATTGCCTCGGCGACAAGTCGCGATGCCGGGTGGCTGGCGACGAAGCCGGCTCCTTTGCTGGCGGCGAGGCACGCCTGACTCGCGCGCAAGGTCAGCGAGTTGGATCGTTGACGCATCGATTCGGCACTCAAGTGTGAAGTAGCATCCGATGGCTCACGCGCGGCGAGTGCGAGGTCAGAGGAAATCGAAGCGTGCTCGTCGGCGAACGGTTTCAGAATTTCGTCGAGTTCTGGGCGACGGTTTGCTTCGTCACGCAACAGCCGGATTGCATTCGCCGCATGACCAACTGCAAGAGCGGACGTTGTGTACGATCCTGCTCCGCCGCCGGTTTGCTTCATCACGTTCTCAACCGGACCGTGCAGCAGGAACTCCAGCGAGACGAATACGTTGCTGAGTCGGACTGTCGCCGTGCGGGACGAATTGAGAGCCATCAACGGAACGGCCGGCGCGATCTCGATGCCCTCAGTGCACGTTTCCAGGGCGACCAGAATCTGAGTTCCATCGTCCAGCGTTCCGCCGCAGACGATGATGTCCGCTTTGTCGGCACCCGTTACCCAGGGAACTTCGCCGTTGAGGATGTATCCGGCGTCAAGTTTTTCAGCGGTGACGGCAGGCGTGCTCAAGTGTTGTCGCGAAGTCGTCAGGTGAGAAATCCCCACTGTGGCGAACAGCGAATCTGTCGCAAGTTCCGGCAGGAGCCCTTTCTTCAGTTCCTCATTCTCCGACCGAACGATGCGCTGAATGGCCGCGTTCCGCTGGGTCAGGACAAACGTTGACGCCAGGCAGGCTGCCGCAAGCTGCTCATAGCCAGAAGTGAGGTCCGCGTTGGAAACATTGCTGCCGCCGAACTCGTCGGGAATCAGCCAGCCGAGAACTCCGGCTTCAGACATGCTGTGAAGCTGCTCAACAGGCCATGCATCGGCAGCGTTCAGTTCGCTCGATGAATGACGAAGCTGTTCGAGCAACTGTTGAAAAGAAGCGGACTCAGCAGGCGGCGGCAACTCGGACATGGCACTCAAACTCGGACTTGAATTCGCTCAAACGATGGACGCAGTGGCTACTTTCGCAACCTGAGTCGCATCCGGCAATCGGTCCGCGGTCGCAATGGAATCCGAAAGGCCAGCTTCGACCAATCGCATGTTGCGAAGTCAGCATCGTTCGCAATCAGGCGGCGCGTTGTTTGCCGTTTCGGAATCGGTCGAAGTAGGATTGGAACGTCCTGAGCGATCCACCGTTGCTGATGACTCGGCGTGCGAGCTGGTGAATGTCGGTTGCGGCGGGGCAATTTGTTGACCCGACGACGAACGGTTTTCGTTTTGCGACGGCATCAACGACAGCTGGATCGTGCGAGACATGCCCCGCAAAACCGATTGACTTCTTCAAAAACATCTTCGAAGTCTGCTGAAGTCGACCAACGATCGCTTTCGCTTGTGAAGCGGATTCCACCTGGTTCACAACGATGTCCAGCGGCGGGCAGTCCGGCGACGCGAGCGCCTTGATCGTCGCATAGGCATCTGCCATTGATGTCGTTTCAGGAGTCGTGACGAGCAGAATCTGATCGGCCGCCGTCGCGAACTGGCGGACGATTCTATGAATGCCCGTGCTGGTGTCGACAATCAGAATGTCGTGGCTGCGTTCCAACTCTTCCATCTGAAAGAGCAGTTCTCGCTGCAGGGTCTCTGGGCAATCTGCCAGTTCAATCAAACCGGAAGCTCCGGGAATTACGTGAATTCCATCCGGGCCGTCCAGCACGACATCTTTGAGCGATCGGGTACCGGTCACGACGTGCGAAAGATTCCAATACCCGTTCAATCCGCACAGCAGGTCAAGATTTCCCAGACCAAGGCACGCGTCGAGCAGGCAGACGGATTTACCCAGCCTCGACATCGCGATGGCCATGTTGAGCGCGATATTGCTTTTGCCAACTCCCCCCTTGCCGCTGGTTACCGCGATCGTCCGCGCGCGATGCGGCCCTGCCGACGAGGGCTCGGGACGAGCTTCCTGTCGCGTTTCAATAATTCCTCGAAGTATGGTCGCCTGATCGGGCATGGCTGGTTGGGATCGATCTTCGAAATGAAGGACGTTTGGTTAATCGAACAATCGGTCTTCACCCAGCACGAGTCTCGCGACGCGACGGGCATTCGCGGGTTCAATGTCTTCGGGGACGTCCTGCCCGGTGGTGAGGTAACTGAACGGAAGATTGACCTGACGACTGACTGACAACAGGCTGCCGGCTCCGGCTGCTTCATCGAGTTTTGTCAGGATCAAAGACGTTGGGTTAACCGACGAAAACTGGTCGCAGGTCATTTTGATGCTGCGGACACTCGCCGTAAGGCTCATGACGAGATGCACCTCGTCGACGTTCGCTTCATTCAGTAGCGACTTCAATTCCTGAATTTTCAACTCATCGCGAGGGCTGCGGCCGGCGGTGTCGATCAGGATCAGGTCCAGATCCGAAAGCTCATCCAGCGCCCGCCGCATTTCCTGCGGACTGGTGACAACCTTCATTGGCAGATCGATGATCTCTGCGTAGGTTCGTAGCTGCTCGACCGCCGCGATGCGATACGTGTCGACTGTGACCAGCCCCATTTTAATGCCGTCGCGAAGTCGGAAATTGGCGGCCAGCTTCGCGATCGTTGTGGTTTTGCCGACTCCCGTTGGACCGACCAGCGCGACGACTCGACGACGTCCAACTTCTGTCTGGATTGGCGGGGCAATTTTGACGTCCGCTTCGACCATCGCTGACAACAAAGTTCGCGAACCTGCCGAGTCGTGAAGCTGCTCCGGAGTACAGTTTTTTCGGAGATTACAGATCAGCTCGCGGGCGAGATCATCGTCGATGTCTGCGTCGATGAGCTGCGTGTAGATGTCGAAAAGTTCGCTCGGTACTTCATCCGTGCTGCGGAAGTGCGATTTCTGGGCGAGACTTTCGACCATCTTCTGCAGCACATCCAGTTTCACGGACAGCTCGTTCGTCGAATCACTCTGTTCGCTCAACGCCTTCGCTGCCGCCTGTAGTCCCGCAGCCTGGTTGGCCGGTTGGGGAATTTCTTCGGTTAGCTCCGCTGGCCCTGCTGTGGCCGGTGGCGGAATTTCAGACTTGATCTGCTCAGTTGATCGCAGCGGTTCTGGACGGCTGGAGTTTGATTCGAGCGGCTGGCTGGCTGGCACAGGTTCAGCGGTAATTTCTGGCGGAGCTGCTGCGGCCGCAGCAGCTTCCAGAGCGTGGATGCTCTTTTCGAGCTGTACTTTGTTCGCGTTGCGGCGTTCCAGTTCCATCGCCAGCGCGGCGGCCTTGGCCAGCGGAGTGTCAGGATCGGTCGACACGATGCGTGGCGCCGGACGTTGCGCTGGTGGCAGACGGTTCGTTGGTGCCGGAGCGTTGAGAATCGCCGAGTTGTCCGACACTTCTGCCGAGAACGACCCGACACCTCGATTCGCAGAAGTTGCTACTGGCCGCGGAGCAGATGCCGGCGCCGGTCGAGGGCCGACTGAAATTCCAGCCGTCACTTCGACTTCCTGACGCTTCTTCAGAAACGGCAGCAGGCGTCGGTGAGTAATCTGCCGCGTGTTCAGAATGACGGCGTCCGTGCCGAGCTCTCGCCTGACGATGGCGAGTGCTTCCTGCATGGACCCGGCTTTGAATGTTTTAATTTCGTTCATGGAGCAACTTTCCGTCGCGAATGCTTCGGACCAGTGTTGAGTGACTCAGTAGGGTGCGTCTTGACGCACCGTTTTGTTCTTCTTTGTTCTTCGAATTCTGCCATTTACTGGTACGTCGAGACGCACCCTGCGAACTTACTTAACCTTCAGCCTGAGCCATCAGCACGGAACGCAGCACTTCTGCACTGACATATCCGCGGCTCACGATCTGTGTTTCCGGAGTGACTTCGTTGAGGCAAAGCACAGCCAGTTTCGGCAGTGCCCGACTCGTCATTTGTCGAAGCCCCGCGCGAATCTGCGGAGCGGTTGTCATCACAACTGGCTGCAGGCCGATG
This sequence comes from uncultured Planctomyces sp., assembly GCA_937899075.1. GTDB lineage: Bacteria > Planctomycetota > Planctomycetia > Planctomycetales > Planctomycetaceae > JABMPE01. The sequence goes on from CALDJX010000168.1 coordinate 5,128, forward strand.
TCTGTCAGCTTATTCAGTTCCACTTTCAGGCCTTCGAGAATCGCTTCCGATTCCTGAGGTGTCAGCTTGCTGGCCACTCCGAACTGGTCGAAGTCCATCTTCTGACGGAGGAAGTCTTCCAGGACCGGGTCGAGACTTACCAGGTGAATCCGACGATTCAGGTCGCGGTACTTCTGGCAGATCGTTCGCGCCAGTGCCGTGCGAACGTACTCAGTCATGATCGACAGATTCGAAATTCGGTCCGAGTTGTCGATCGTTGTTTGCAGGATGGTTTCCAGATCGCGGACGGGAATACGCTCGGCCAGCAGATTCTTCAAGACCTGATGAACGTGCGACATCTTCACCTGATCGGGATTAACTTCCTCGACGAGCTTCGGCGCGCGATCTTTCAACGCTCCGATTAACTCGTGAACGTGCTGCCGCGTTAACAGTTCGTTGGCGTGCTGACGGATGACCTCTGTCAGGTGCAGAATGACGACGATCGACGGCTCGACGATCGAGTATCCCTGCGCTTCGGCTCGGTCAACCTGGCCGGGGTCGATCCAGAATGACGGGTAACCGTTCAGTGGATCAGTCGTCTGGATACCCGGCAGGTCACCTTCGGCACTGCCGCGATTGATGGCCAGCATGTTCGACGGCCAGACCTCGCCCTTCACCACTTCCATGTCTCGAATTCGGATGACGTATTCGTTAACGCCGAGCCACGTGTTATCCCGCACTCGGACTTTGGGAAGGATGATGCCCAGTTCTTCAGCGATCTGATGCCGAATCTGCATCACTCGTTCAAGCATGTCTCCGCCGCGAGACGGGTCGGCCAGCGGCACGACGCCAGCACCCAGCTCAATCATCAGCGGTTCGACAGGCAGGCGATCTTCCGGCTTGCGTTCCGGCGGTGGTTGATTTTCTGGCAAGTCAGCGGCGGTTTGAACTTCCGCTGCCGCTTCGGACTTCTTCTGATTCTTCTGAAGAACGATGCCAATGATGGTGCACCCCGCG
>CALDJX010000169.1 GCA_937899075.1 uncultured Planctomyces sp.
TAATGCGACTCGCGGCCACATGGTGTCGTTTGGTGATTTTGGTTTACAGGCTACTCAGCCAGGCCATGTCAGTGCTCAGACGATCGAAGCCTGTCGAATTGCGATCATGCAGTACATTCGCGGCGAGGGTAAGCTCTATATTCGAGTCTTTCCTCATCGCTCGGTGACGTCCCGCCCACTCGAAACTCGAATGGGTAAAGGTAAAGGTGACCCTGATCACTGGGTCGCGGTCGTAAAGCCTGGGACTGTTATGTTTGAAGTCGCTGGTGTGTCGCTTGACGCAGCGAAAGAGTGCTTTGCGCGTGTGGCTTACAAGCTTCCCGTCAAAGTGCGTTTGGTTGAGCGGCAGGTTGGGGCGGGGGCTTAGATCCAGCTATGGCGAATACAAAACAGCTAAGAGAAATGACAACGGAGCAGTTGCAGCACGAACTGACTGAGGCGAGAAAAGAGTTTCTCGACCGGTCGGTTCGGTCATCAGCGGCTCAGGACGAGACAGGCCCAAGTCGCATGCAGTTGCGGCGTGGTGTTGCGAAGATTCTTACGATTCTGCGTGAGCGGGAAATCGAAGCCTGAAAAGGGTGCAACGGTGAAACAGAGACTGATCGGTATAGTTACCAGCACTAAGTCGTCCAAGACGCTTCGGGTAGAAGTTCCGCGCAAGGTGCGGCATCCTCTCTACGGGAAGATCGTGAGTCAGCGGACGGTTTGTCACGCTCATGACGAGAACGAAGAAGCTCAAGTTGACGATCGCGTTGAGATCGTTGAGAGCAAGCCGCATTCGCGACTCAAACGATGGGAGTTGGTGAAAGTGCTGTCTCGACATTGATCGGGCGGAGTTTGCTTTCTTGCCAAGTTGAGCGTCATATAATTGAGTAGGGAATTGTGCGATGATCCAGATGCAGACAGTGCTGGATGTGGCTGATAATAGTGGGGCGAAAGTCGTTCGTTGTATCAAAGTGCTCGGCGGGACCGGGAAGCGGTTCGCTGGGTTGGGCGAAGTTGTCGTGCTGAGTGTTCAGAAGACCGTTCCGGGAGGAGCGATCAAGAAAGGACAAGTGGTGCGTGGCGTGATCGTTCGCTGCCGCAAAGCGACTCGGCGTTCAGACGGTTCGTATGTGCGGTTTGACAAAAATGCCGTGGTGATTGTTGAGGCAGATGGCAGCCCACGTGGCACCCGAATCTTCGGAGCGGTGGCTCGCGAACTGCGTGATCGAAAGTTTATGCGAATCATTAGTTTGGCCAGCGAAGTCGTCTAAGATAAGAAGCAATGCGTTCAACGCGCAGTGAAGCGTAAGGCAATTGGCAAATGGCAAGAGTGCACGAAAGATTCCAGACGGAGATTATTCCGGCTCTGGCTAAAGAATTGGGGCTGAAAAATCAGCATGCGGTTCCTCGCATTGAGCGAGTAGTCGTGAGTATGGGGATATCAACGTCTCACGGGGATCGCAAAAGGCTGGAGCAATCTGCCGAGCAGTTGGGCATTATTACAGGTCAAAAAGCTAAAGTTACGCGAGCACGTAAATCGGTAGCGAATTTTAAGCTCCGCGAAGGTATGGAAGTGGGTTGCTGTGTCACGCTTCGGCGGGCGCGGATGTATGAGTTTCTCGATCGTTTGATTTCGGTCGCTTTGCCGCGAGTACGCGATTTTCGCGGACTGAATGACAAGGCGTTCGATGGTCGCGGTAATTTCAGCATGGGACTTACTGAGCAGTTGGTCTTCCCGGAGATTGATGCCGACAAAGCCACGTTCGTTCAGGGCATGAACATAGCTGTGGTGACGTCTGCGAAAAATAACGACGACGGACGAGCGCTTCTTCGGGCGATTGGTTTCCCGTTTCAGAAGCCAGAAGTAACGAATTGAACGGATAGGCTGGCGCGTGCCGGTTGTGAAACCCTGGGAGTTCTTGAACGTGGCAAGTAAGTCAAAAATCGCGAAGTCCAAAAGGACGCCTAAGTTCAGCAGTCGTATCGAGCGTCGCTGCCAGCTTTGTGGTCGTCCTAGAGCGGTCTATCGGAAGTTTCATGTCTGCCGAATTTGCTTTCGGAAACTGTGCCTCGACGGTGTAGTTCCCGGCGCAAGAAAAGCCAGTTGGTAACGGGGTCCGGAGAAGTAAAATGCACAGTGATCCGATTGCTGACATGCTTACGCGAATTCGAAACGGCGTTTCAATCGAACGGCCGTTTGTCGAGATGCCATTTTCCAATCTGAAACAAAGCGTTGCTGAAGTTCTTCAGCGTGAAGGTTTCATCTGGGATTCAGAAGTTATTGAAGGCGAGCCGATTCGGACTCTTAGGGTAAACCTTAAGTATGGTCCGAACGGTGAAATGGTCATCAACCATATTCAGCGAGTAAGTCGCCCCGGTCGTCGAGTCTACGCGGCTGCCTCGGAGATGAACCGCGTTCGGCACGGCACGGGTATTACCGTGGTGACGACACCACAGGGTGTGTTGAGCAATCGCGAAGCTCGAAAAGGTCATGTCGGCGGCGAAGTGCTCGCTGAGGTCTGGTAAGTTCAAGCGTCGAAGTCATGCACTGCATGGACTGAATCTGTATCGAGAGTTGATATGTCGCGTATCGGAAAAAAACCGATTGATATTCCGGCTGGTGTCGCTGTCACTTTGAGTGATCGCGATGTTAGCGTTAAAGGCCCAAATGGCGTTTTGCAGTGGCAGGTTCCGGAAGGGATCAGCGTTGCGTACGACGACGGAACCAAACAGGTATTAGTTTCGAGAGGTTCTGATTCCGGTCAGGCAAAAGCTTTTCATGGACTGTCGCGAGCTCTGATCAACAACATGGTCGTCGGAGTGGTTACCCATTTCGAGAAGCGGTTGGAGATTCAAGGCGTCGGTTATCAGGCAACGTTGAACAACGGTCAGCTTGCCTTGCAGGTTGGGTTTTCTCACTCGGTTGACCTGAAAGTCCCGGATTGTGTTGATTGCTCTTTAGTGAGCCCGACGTTGGTCGTGGTGAAAGGCTGTGATAAGCACGCGGTTGGTCAGTTTGCGGCGAACATTCGTGCTGTACGGCCTCCTGAGCCTTACAAGGGCAAGGGGATTCGGTATCAAGGAGAGCATGTACGGCGTAAAGCTGGTAAGGCGTTCGGCTCGAAATAGTTGAAACTCGGCCTGGTATTTGGTTTTGCGTGTAGTTAACAATGCGGTGCGGAGACGGCGGACATGGTAAGTAGCATCAAACGTCAGCAGTTGCGGAGAAAGCGACGTGTTAATCGAGTACGAAACTCGATTAGACGTTGTTCGACGAGACAGTATCGTCTGTCGGTTTTTCGCAGTAACAGCAATATTTACGCTCAGTTGATTGACGACGCTAAAGGAGCCACTGTGTGCTCTGTGAATACGCTTCAGGATGGGGCGACTCCTTCGAATGGCGGCAGCGTTGCCGCTGCGAAGGATGTTGGAACAAAAATTGGTGAGTTGGCAGCAAGTTTGAATATTAGTGAAGCTTCGTTGGACCGTGGTGCATATCAGTATCACGGCAGGATCGCGGCTCTTGCGGATGCGGCCCGTGCGGCGGGACTCAACCTTTAATCATTGATAGCCGCGGCCGGCTGGCTTCGGGTAGCTGTTTGTGAGTTTGGAGACGATGATGGCTGAAGTAGCTAACCGACAAGAATCGGCTGAACATGTGATTCAGATTCGGCGCTGTGCTTGTGTGGTTAAGGGCGGTCGGCGATTTAGCTTCTCAGCTCTGGTTGTCGTTGGTGACAGGAACGGTCGAGTTGGCTGGGGATACGGTAAAGCTCCGGAAGTGCCACAGGCTGTCGAAAAAGCGGTTAAGCAGGCGGAGCGAAAGCTGGAGACTGTCAGCCTGAAGGATATCGAGCCAGGTGTGACGGTGCCGCACGAGATTGTCGGTCGTTTTGGAGCTGCTAAAGTCCTGTTAATTCCCGCGAGGCCTGGTACTGGTGTTATTGCTGGTGGGTGTGTCCGCTCGGTGTTAGACGCAGTGGGGATCAGTGATATCTTGACGAAGAGTCAAGGGTCGAACAATCCGCTGAATCTTGTAAAAGCAACACTTGACGGGCTCGATAAATTGCAGACGCTGGAAGATGTTCAACGACTCCGCGGTGTAAAACTCTAGGTTCAACGAATTTGGTGGATGGCAAGACTTGATGCCATCAGGAGAAATCCATGGTCAGTCTTTCTGACATCAATCACGATATAGTTCGACACAAGCGAAAGCGCCGTGTCGGACGAGGTAACGGTAGCGGCTACGGCAAGACTGCTTCGCGCGGTGAAAATGGCGCCGGCAGTCGATCCGGAAATAGACGTCGACGTGGATACGAAGGCGGTCAGATGCCTTTGTTTCGGCGAGTCGCCAAGCGGGGTTTCTCGAATGCAGCTTTCGCCAGCGAGATTGTCGTGATTAACGTCGATCAGTTGGAGAAGCGGTTTGAGGACGGGCAAGAGGTGACTCTTGATGACCTTAAAAAGGCGTTCTCATTGTCACGTAAGGTTGAAGTCAAAATTCTTGGCAGAGGCGAGTTGACGCGGAAACTCAATGTGAGTGCTAATGCGTTTTCGAGTTCGGCCGAGTCAGCGATCACGGCCGCTGGTGGTTCTGTGGTTCGCGTTTGACGTTCGTTAGGAACTTGACTGATGGTCGAGAAGTTCTTGCTGCTGTTCAAGATTCCGGAATTGCGTCGGAAACTGCTGCTGACGGTCGTTTTGCTTGCCGTGTATCGGATGGGGTTCTGGATTCCTCTCCCGTTTGTCGATCAAGCGGCGATGCAGGAAAGCATCCAGAAGATGCAGGAAGGAAGCGATTCCGGTTTCGGCCAGGTGATGCAGATTGTTGCGCTGTTCTCAGCATCGAGAGTGGGCAATGCTACAATCTTTGGCCTTGGCATTATGCCATATATTTCCGCGTCGATTATCTTTCAGTTGCTCGGCCAAGTGTATCCACCGCTTGAGGCCTTGCAAAAAGAAGGGGAATCAGGGCGAAAGAAGATAAACGAATACACGCGATACGCTACGGTGGTGATATGTCTGGGACAGAGTTTCTTTTGGATTAAGGCTTTGTCCAGCGGTGGCTTGCTGGGAGCCAATGTGATTCTCGACGCGTGGGATCATTGGTACTGGCATCTTGTCGGTGCTCTTTGGATGACGACTGGAACGGTCGTCCTTATGTGGATCGGCGAGCAGATTGATGCGTACGGGCTTGGCAATGGAATCAGCCTGCTGATTATGGCAGGGATTGTCGCTCAGATGCCTGCCGGTGGCGCAATGCTCTTTGAGCCGGCACTGCGGAACGGTGTTCGTATCGGGACAGATACGGGGATCGAACGATTCCTGATGTTGGGTGCGGTGTTCGTTGGAGTCGTTGTTTGGGTGGTGCTTATCACTCAAGGGCAACGACGGATTCCGATTCAAAGCGCTAAGCATGTCCGCGGACGGCGTCAGGTCGGTGGCCAGCGTCAGTTTCTGCCACTGAGGCTGAATCAAGCGGGCGTGATGCCGATTATTTTCGCGTCAAGTCTGTTGATGTTTCCTTACATGGTTTTCAACTGGCTGTCACAGGTGTCTGACAATCGACTGATTACGATCCTTGCTCAGGCCTTTGGCGGTGGGCGAGGGTATATCTATTCGATGTGTTACATCGGGCTAATTTACTTTTTCTGTTACTTCTGGACTGCGATTACCTTTAATCCACGAGAGATTGCGGCCAACTTGAAGGATCACGGCAGCTTTATCCCTGGTTATCGGCCAGGGGCGAGGACGTCAAACTACCTCGAATCAGTTATGGTTCGGATCACTTACGTTGGAGCAGCCTTTCTGTCTTTGATTGCTGTGATTCCGACCTTGATTGCCAGTTCGATGGGCATCGATCCATTGATCGCGAGCTTTTATGGCGGAACGGGATTATTGATTGTGGTGTCCGTTGCTCTGGACCTGGTTCAGAAGATCGACAGCCATCTGATCACACGAAACTACTCCGGACTCCTTGAGTCGGATAATTGATTGAATTTTCAGTAGGATTGAGCAATGAAGGTCCGGTCCAGTATCAAACGAATATGCGAGCAATGTAAGATTGTTCGACGCCGGGGCAAGGTGTATGTGATCTGTCCGGCTAACCCAAAGCACAAGCAGAGGCAGGGATAGGAC
>CALDJX010000170.1 GCA_937899075.1 uncultured Planctomyces sp.
AGGCGGATATCCTGACAGACCCGCACGGACAGACATCCGGCGTTTCCGGCACAGCCAGTCTTTGATCGGACCAGCGATTACTTCGGCGGCCCGCTGCTCGTGAGCTACGGTCTGCAGGCGGGTCATTGGGAACCGACTGATTACACAGAAAACGCGTGTACTGAGAAACTGGAGACTTGTTGACATGCTGTCTCGAATCGTCCGTCGTGCTGCGCGAATGATGCTTCCCAGAGTTTCAGGGGGAGGGGAAGTTGGTCAGCAGGTTGCTCTCAACTCGCTGCCGTTTCGGGCTGAAACAGTCATCAAGGGGTTTCTCAACGGCTACTTCCCGATGCCTGGCGAGGACGGAAAGGTTCAGTGGCGAAGTCCCGAGCAACGTTGCGTCATTCCGATCGACGGCTTTCACGTCCCGAAAAACGTGAAGCGGCTCATCCGCCAGGACAAGTTTGAAATTCGTGTGAACACGAGTTTCGAAGAGGTGATCAACGCCTGCGCCGAACGTGAAGAAACCTGGATCACCGACGACATGATCTCGGTTTATTGCGAACTGCATCGTCGAGGGTTCGCCCACTCGGTCGAAGCATGGCAGAATGGCGAACTGGTCGGCGGGCTTTACGGAACCTGCATCGGGCGGTTCTTCGCGACGGAAAGCCAGTTCCATCGAGTCCGTGATTCCAGCAAAGTCGCCTTCGTCGCAACATTCGAAATTCTGAAAGCCGCAGGCTTTGTGATTCACGATGTGCAGTTCCAGACGAAGTATCTGGAACAGTTTGGCTCGACACTGGTCCCGCGCGACGAGTTTCGCCAGCTGCAAATGGAATCGATGCTGCACCGCGCCGAATTCCGATTGCCCGAACCGGTCGAGGCTTAACGAATTCACCGGTCGGTCTCCCGACGCGAGCCGCATGAACAGCGGATCTGCTGGTATTGCCGCGTTTTGTGAATTTTCGGTATGGTCCCGCGCCTCCGCCGGAATTCGGTAGAGATCCCACATCACAATTCCCCTCCTCAGCGGCTTGTTCTACGCGCTTTCCATCTACTTTTTCGAAGTTTTTGCAGCGAATTGCTTCAACTTTGACAGGCAGATTGAAACAGCGTGATCGAAAAATGCAGTCGTTCAATCACTTTGTTTGAACCGAGTCCCTGCATTTTTCGACGGGCCAATTCCGAAGAGTTCTCTGCAGGCAAGGATGCCGACATGAGACTGTTGACTGTAGCGTGTCTTGGTCTGGTTCTGGTTGGAATCACTTCCGGCTGTGCCACGATGCCCAACCCGCTTGCGTCGAAAACCGATCCGCAGGAAGCGGCGCGGCGACGCATGATTGCCGAAATGAACGCTCGCACCGAAGAAGGCGACATCGCCGGCGCACGCCAGATTCTTGCTCGCATCGAGGCCGGCAATCAGGCCGGGCGGACGGATTCGAGCGTGATTCCGTTGGGGCAGCCCAGTGCTGCTACCGACCCCGCTGAAGTCGCCCAGCTTGTCGATCGTTTGGTCGCGCTCGACCCACCTGCATTGCGAGAATCCGGTCGCCAAAGATACGCTCAGTATTCACCTGCAACGCTCAAGCAGATCCTGGCCGAGCACGAACGGGCAGCTTCCTTCGGACAGCAGAATCCGAATCAGTTTGTGCCGACAGCGGCCAATTCTGAGTTGATGCTCGCGTCGAACGAGTCTCAACCGCAAGGTCCTCCGCGACCGTCGACGGCGGGTCTGAACGGACCGCCGTCTGCGCCGAATCCGCGAGCAGGCAGTCAATCGCTCGGAACTCAGTCTCCCTGGAAGTTTGCCGAGAATGATGCCGCACCTGCGGCCGGTCTGGCTCCGCGACTGCCTGAGTCGTCTGTGCCGGATGCTCGCCTGAATGGCGGAGTTACTGAGGACGGCGGATTGCGAACCGTTTCCGGTGAACTTCCACCGCGAAGCGGAATTGCTGGGGCCGGCCCTGGCCCCGCTTCGTCCAATCCGTTTGCAGAAGTTGGCCGGACAAACGCTCAACGTGAGAGCGAACTTCCGATCATCAGTCCTGGCAATTCTGGATTTCAGAATCCGATACTTCCCACGTCAGCCTCAGCCCCCGCAGCAAGTCGAGGCACGGGAGCGTTTCTCGACAATGGCCTCGCTGACAACGGCCTCGCTGACTATGGCAACCCTGGCAACACCAGCCCCGGCAGCGGCGGCGGCGTCTCGCTAATGAACGAGATCTCGGCGATTGACGATGGACCAAAAGTCCCTGCCTTCAATCCGGGATTCAACACCGGAGGGTTTCCAGGTTCGTCGTCGATCGATGGTGCCGGCCTGGCAAGTCCTCAGTTCCCAGACAACTCCAGTCAGCAGGTGCCGCGACCTGGCGATTCCGTACCCAGCCAGTCGGGCCGGCCTGGCGTCCTTGAATCCAGCGTTCAGGGAGTTCAGCAGTTCATCCCGAAACTCAAAGATGCCGCCGGTCGAACCCTGCGAAACTTTGGCGGAGCAGAACCGGCGCAGAACCCAGCCATGCTCGCAATGAGCGGCAGGCAGACAGACATTCCGAGCATGATCAGCAATCTGAAAACAGAACTCGTGACGGCGACGCCCGGCCAGACCGACGCCGAACGTGTGCAGTACATCCGGAAGCACGTCAACCTTCGAATGCTGCACCTCGTGGCCGGAGACGTGAGCCAGGCCGTTGAGCCGATTCCCGGCATCGCATCTGCCGATCAGGAATTCTGGCAGCAGATGATCTGGTCCGTTTCCAACTACTTCGACGATCAAGGCATGCCCGACGCCAGCCTTCGATCGGCAGAAACGATCGAGCAGTTGCGAGGAGCGATCGCTCAGCTTGGCCAGACGGCTGACCTTAAACTAAGAAACACGACGTTCTGTCATCGCATCGTCAGTTTCGGAAACTACGAACGCTTCAAAGAAGACAGGTTCACGACTGGCCAGCCCGTGCTGCTTTACTCCGAAGTCGAAAACTTCACGAGCCGACGCAGCAGCAACGACGGATTTCGGACAGTCCTGCAATCAGTCATCGAGCTCTATCGAGCCAGCGATCTGCAACAACCCGCGGCAACGATCCCATTGGCTTCCGACACGACAGAAGATTTCTGCCGAGCACAACGTCGGGACTACTTTCACAGTTACGAGTTCTCAATTCCGGCAAACCTGGAGCCCGGCCAGTACACGCTGGTGCTCCGCGTGATCGACCAGCAAAGCCGGAAAGTGGCAACGTCCAAGGTCAACTTCGAAGTTGAGTAGCCTTACTCGACGACATCATCCGAACTTTGCGATCGAGCATTGAGAATCTCCACCGAGACAACTCGCCAGGCACAGGTTGGCCGCAACTCTGCTGCTTCGTCCTCGGTTGCGCAGAAAACGAAAACATCTTCAGAGGGAAGATGGTCGAGCTTCAGTTCGGAAATCAGTCGCCATTCATTCTCGATCGTCCAGTCGATCGACGTGCTGGCTGTCTGACTCTGTCGAAGTTGAAACCACGGCTGCTCGCCCTGCGGCAATGATTGCCAGACGTTGTCGTCCCCGTAAATGACCGGCCGCCCGCCAAGAGCCCTGGTCGATTTACGTCGAACCCCGATGCCGTAATGTTCGAAGTCCCAACGCCCGCGATGCTGACGGAAGGTTCGCTGTGCCACGAGCTTTAACAGTGGCACTTCCGACAAACAAACGACGTCAACAGCCGCCCTCGTGTTGCCCGACGTCGCGCGAATAACTCGTTCGGCGACTATCCGCTGAAGTGTCGCTAACCCTGTTCGAACACGGCTCGAGGCATTCAGTACGGAATCGTTGAGGTACTCGTCCCGCGACTCCCCTGCCCACTCGCCTTGCGGAGCCCGAGTCCAATGAATCAGCCACTCGGACGTCGGTTCTGATCGAAGCAGTTCTTCGAACAGAGCGTCCTCTTCCAATGCCCGACCGTTAGGTGACGATGCTGCGAAGGTATCTTCTATCAACCGTTCGACGATTGTATCTCGATCAGCCGGTGATTCGAGTTCGGCATCCGACAATAGATACCACGGGACAACTCCGTGATCCTGCAACTCCGACACAGCGTCTTCGGCGCACAATCCGGGGCCGACGACAGCTCGAACGGAACCGGCTTCCCAAAGCCGATCGGCAAAACCAAGGTTCAACAATTCCCACCAGTTACCGCCTCGACGAAGCGTCAGCACAAACAGACGGCGACTCATTAATGCGAGAACCCGATCACGAACCGGCAGCTGGTTCAAGGAAGTTGCCGTCGCATCCGGGCGTGAGGGACCGACACTTCCAGGCTGCGAAACATCCGGGGATAACAGCAGTTGATATTCGGCTGTTGAATCGGTCGGCTGCAACAGTTTGTCCAGCCAGGATTTCGAACTCAGCGGATCGGCAGATGCGGAAACGCGGAGCATTGAAATCCCGAACGCCGGTGCGCACTGGGCAACATAGTCGTAGAGCGACGTTCCGGCAGAGGCGACGACGTGCTCAGACGCAGAATCAATTGCAGTCATCGACAAACGCAATGCTCGAAGAATTGGTTTCCTTGCATCGGGATCACGTAGAAGTCGTGAGCCGACGATCCCAACACGCGGACCTTCGATCACGCCACGCGGCCACCAGTAAACTCTGCGTCCCAGCCATCGCTCACAAACATCCCGATCGCGGCCGGGAATTGCAAAGGTCAGCTCAGCTCCATTTGAAACAGCCGCGACCAGCCCACTGTGAATTCGCGCTGCTCGTGAACGAGAAGTTTTTGGAGCCCGACGCAGCCACTCCTTCCACAGGGCAAGCAGTCCGTCGATCGGCGACCTGGCACCGGCATAAACAGCAACGTCACATTTCGGCGGCAGAATTCTCAAAGCGTCGAAACGCTCGAATTCCTCCGCAGCGAGAATCGTCGTGTCTGGCCCTCTGTCCATGCGAGCAGATTAAATGATCACCGCGTGGCATGAAATGGGATGACCCGTTTCGAGGCTCCTTCGTGGTGCCCTCAACGAAAATCGGGCGGTGTCCTGAAGTCAGAACACCGCCCAATTTAGATTCGCTATTCGAGACTTCCGAGCAACGATTTAGTGCACGAAGATAAACTCGTTGGAGTTCAGCAGAGCCCAGAAAAGATCCTGGTAGGCAGACAGCGGGTCGCGGCTGCCACCCATCAATTTTCTGGCCATGCTGATTTCGCGGCTGTTCGGATAACGGCTCAAAGTTGCCAGGTAAAGCTTCTGAACCCTCGCAGTATCTTTCGTTTCTCCAGCGAGTGCTTCTCGAAGAAACCCTCCTTTGTCAGCACTAACCGCGTTTCCGACGAGTTCGCCGTTCATCATCATCAGTGCTTGTGGAATCGTACCGTTGAAGGTTGTGGTCTCGTCGCCTTCGTCCGTTCCAAAAGCGATCACAAACTGCTGCAACCATCGCTGCCGCTGCTGCTCAGCCTGATCCCAGCTCGAACGACCAGAACGATGAGCGTTGGTCGCAACGATCAGGGAGTCGTAAAGCTGCTCGGCTTCCATCGACTTAATGTAGAGGTGGCTGAAGAGCGGAATTTCGCCCGCCGCCGGATTGTCGATGTCGTTGCCTGCGTCGATCGGCATTCCTTCCGCGTCACGTTTCCAGTCGCCATCAGACCCCTTGACGCCGACTTTGTACTGGCTGCTCAGGTTGTACGCTTCGCTGTTGCAGATCCAACGGACCAGCTGCTTCAGGTCGTAATTACTTTTCACGAATTCCGAAGACAACCGCTCCAGCAATGCAGGATGCGACGGAGCGTTGTGTGGCCCCATGTCGTCGACCGGCCGCGTGAATCCGTATCCGAAGAATTGTCCCCATGTTCGATTAACCATCGCCTTGGCGACGAGCGGGTTCTCGCCTTCGATCGCGATCTTTGCCAACGACTCGCGAAGGTTTGTTTCGCTGGTGATGGCTTCAACCTTGGTGACAACGTCGCCCATGAACGCTGGGTCGGCCATCTGCATCAGGCCGTTTCGCTTTTCGTAGAACACCGGGTAGTTGAACGGCTGGAAGACGATCTCTGAGTAATCGTCAACCTGTCTGCCAGTTTCCGGATCCGGTTTCCGATGGTCGACTCGTCGAGCCTGACGGAAGAAACTGTTGAACTGCCAGAACTGGCTCTGCTGCCAATCGTTAAACGGATGGTTGTGACACTGCGTGCATTGAACCTGGATGCCCATGAACAACCGAGTCGTCTTGGCCGTTGCCTGAACCTGCTCGTCACGCATCGTCATTTGAGCGAGCAGGAAGTTGACGGCTCCGTTTTCTTCGAAGTGACCTTCTGCAGAGATGATGTCGTAAACGACTTCGTCCCAGGGGCGGTTTCGAGCGAATGCTTCGCGGAAGAATTTCTGCATTCCCGCTCGGCTGACTCGCCGAGGCGTCGCACGACCGATGCAAAGGTTCGTCCACACGGTCGTGAAGTTGCGAACGTAGGCGTCGTCGTCCAGAAGCTTGTCGATCATCTTTGACCGCTTCGCCGGATCCTCATCTTTCAGGAACGACTCGACGACGTCTGCTTCGGGGATGTGCCCGACAACGTCCAGGTGTACTCGGCGAATCCACTCCGAATCGTCCGCAACAGGCGAATTCCCTACTTCATTGTCCGACCAGTTCTGGCGAATTCGTTCGTTGATGAACTTGATGATTTCGCCAGACGAGCCCGTCGTGAACGGGCCATCGTTTGCCGACCGTCTGGATCGCGACTGAGCGTCGGAAACGGACACCATCAAACCGAAAGCGACTACGCCAAACAAACCCCATCGCGTTAGCTTCACGGTGTTTCGCATCTCTAAGCCTCCTGAGGCACTTTTCAAATATTAAGCAGTCCGATCGAATGGACGGTTCCAATGTTCAACTGAAAATCAGGAGCCGCTCACAGCGAGAAACTTCCGACATCCGCCGAACTCGATCGTTCGCTATCCAGCTTTCGCACTCGCATCCGCCTTGAATGACGGCCTGACACCCAAACGGTCAGAGTATATCCAAACCTAATTCTACCCAAAGCCCTTACTCAGCTTCCAGCGAGGACTTAACCGCCGCCAACCGGCCACTGTGTGTCAAAAATCGACTCGTTGCACAAGATTGAGCGAATTCACGAAAGCCAGCAACCGGAAACTGCATTTCAGAATGCAGGTTGCCCCGGACGGCCGCAATTTGAGCCAGTCCGAACTGACGTGCAAACCGTGCAGAATGCCTGAAGAACGCCCGGCGTGACGTTTCGATTTTACCCGCTGGCGCTCGTGCCACCTTTGGCAAATGAGCCGGTTACGGGAATTGACTCACGTATGCGGACATGTAGCCTCTTCGCATCATTCGCGGGCGGCGAAACACGGACGCCGCCGCTGATGGTTATCGGGCTGTTGTTTCAGACGAGCTTCCTGGTAATCGGCAAGGTGTCTTGTCTGACGCAAAGGCGCTGAGACGCAAAGGTTCGCAAAGAGTTTTATTTGAGTCCTTTGCGAAGCTTTGCGTCTCAGCGCCTTTGCGTCAGTGGCCCCTAATTCAAACTTTGTTTTACGGAACGCGCACTAACTAAGAAATACGAGGAATCCGATCGTGGGCCTGTCAGCGAATACTGAACCACCAACTGCGGACTTCGCTGACCATTCGGCAGGAGCAGGAGCCAGTGGCTTCACGCCGATTGAACTCTTGATGGCGATTACGTTGCTGGGCATTGTTGCCGCGGCTTTTGTGCCACGAATGCTGTCTTCGAATCAGGCGGCGTTGCAGAGAGACCTGCTTCAAAAAGTGCATCTCGTTCGAGGGCAGATCGAACACTTCCGACAGACTCACGACGAGCGTCTACCTGGCGAAGGTCGAAACTCAGTGGAAGAGTTTCTTCATGACCTGTCGAGTGTGCCTCGTAGCGCCGATCGTTCATCGAGCATCGAAAACGCAACAGACATAACCGGCAGCGAGATCCCGCCGCTCAATCCGTACACGCAAAGGTCGGACATCCTCGTCATCCCTGACCGACTGAAACCACAGCACTACTCAGGTGACGGCCGACACGGCTGGGCTTACAGCTCGACCACCGGCGAGTTTCGCGCGAACCTCTCGCCGGCGATCACTGACCGCAGCGGCCGAAAGATTCATCAGCTCTGACGAGTTGACTAATTGAGTTGAGCGTTCGAACGAGAAAGGGAGCAAGGCACGCCAGCCTTGCTCCCTTCTTCAATTCAGATTCTCCGCCGCCGAAACCGCAGCGTTTAAAAATTCAGCGTCGACATGAAGTAGAAGAAGTCCGCGTCGTCGCGATTGATGGCCGCGTCGTTCGTCACGGCGTCTCCGTAGAAGAACCAACTGTAGCCAGCCTGAAACTGCAGATTCTTCGTCGCCTGGTAAGTGGCGATAAAGTCGATTTCTGTTCCGATGTCCTTGTCGGAAGTTCCCGGAGCACCTGGGTTCGGGAACGGTGCACCCGCCACGTTGTAAATGGCGTCTGCACTTTCCGCTTTTTCAAACCAGTGCAGAGCACTCACCAGCGTCAGCTTTGAGGTGGGTTTGACACTTCCCTGCAGGCTGTAATCGTGCAGGTTCTGCCCGTCCAGATTATCAATGATCCCCCAGTAAGCATGCCCGAGCGGGTACAGCGTGCTGACCGTGTTGTTGTCTCCGTCTGTCGGATCGTCGTCGCCCGAGCCGTACCAGTACACACCTTTCAGCGACGGCGTCCAGGCAACGTCGTTCCAGGTGTATCCCAGATTTGCCGAAACGAATCCGGCTTGAATGTCCTGGTTGATTCCCGTTCGGAAAGTTTCTTCTCCGAACTGGTAGGCACCTTCAAGCTCAGCGTTCCATGTTCCGACAACGCGATCGCATTCCTTGACCGCGTGCTTACCTTCCCAGCGAGCACCAACCGTGTGACGGTTGCCGTCAATTCGGTTGACCCTGTCCTGGTCTTCGTCAGCCCAGATCCAGTAGAGGTCCAGCTTCTGATTTTCAGTGCCCTTCCACGTCGAGTAGACACCGCTGAACCACTTGCTTTGATCGGCTTTGTCGCGAGACGTTCGGCGATTGACGTTACCAGCGGCTTCGTTGACCGGCCGCGTCGCGAAGGCGTCGATGTCCCAGTCGGCTGACGAGTAGTAAAGCTTGACGCCTTCGAAGTTGCGGAACGTGTTTGACCAGCCCAACGGCGAAACCAGATGCTGCGTCCCGTATTGCAGAAACTGTCGACCGACTCGGCCTCGCAAGGTTCCGTCTTCGCCTTCCGCGATCTTGAAGTCGCCGTAAACCTGCAACAGGTCCGACCGGTTTTCGTCGATCCCCGTGACGGGAAGTTCTTCGTTGAAGATCGACGCGTCGATTGCTTGAACGTACGCGGTGAACGCGTCGCCCCGTTTCAGCTCGACATGCGGAGTCAATCGCCACAGGTCGTAAGTGCTTTTGCCTGGGCCGCCTGGACGGAGCCGGTCATCCTCATTCATGTATCGATAACGCAATTCGCCACCGACAGAGATCGTCCAGCAGTCGCCGATTGGCTGATTCTTCAGAAAGCCAAGCAGCGGCTCATCGCTGAACAACGGACAGCCGCTGAAGGAATCAGCGCTTCCACCGTCGCATGCTTGAGAGGGGGTTCGGTCTCCCGCGCCGCAACTTCCCACTCCACAGACGGGTGCCTCAGAGAGTGAGCTGATAAAGCTGGCCTGTTGACCGTGAAACTGCTCAATCCTGGCTTCGGCCGACTCACTGACTGCCGACACGACGGGACTTTCGGTAACTCGAAACACGCTGGGTTCCGATGCCTGTGCCTTGAAACTCGAAATGGCAATCGTTGCCGCAAAAACGCTGAATGAGAATAGACGTTTCATGGTGGTCGCCTTGCCCGGCAGGGCACTGAAAGAAGATCACGAATGGCTGACCGCAATAGAAACCGAGCGCGTGCGGCATTGCCATTTCACACTTCGGCTCGCGACTATGCCCATCGTAAGAAGCCGCAGGACCGGAACGCGAAATTGCGACCGACCGGCACATTCGACATCTCCGACATTGCCCAACCGGCACAACCGGCGTCCGCCAGACCTCGATCGAACGAGCGATTGCGGCACGAATCCCTCAAAAGCAGGTGTCACC
>CALDJX010000171.1 GCA_937899075.1 uncultured Planctomyces sp.
CTTCCGATTTCCCGTTCGACCAGCCACAAACCCAGACAACCAACTCGAAAAAAACATCCGGCCCGCCCTTTCGAAAGGAAGAAGTCAAGCAAAAAAAAGCTGGCTCCCCGAAAACAAAACCAGCAGCCGGGAAACCTCAAACCGTGAGTACACCCCTGCTCGGATCGGCGAACATTCGCTGCCACTAGAACACGTGTCAATACTCACTACGAAACAAAGTTGCACAAACTGTCAAACAGTCAAGAATGAACGGTTGGGTCAGTGAGCACTCTGCAGCCCGTTGAATTGCCATGCAGTTACAGATTCGCGACTGTTCGACCCCAGTGATTTGGATCACGGCGTGAGGGTTCAGGACTCACGGAACGCACGTTCGAAGTTTCAAATCCCGGCAGTGGGCAAATCAAAACGAAGCCTCGAAAACCAGACAATTCTGGTGGACTGGTTCCAGCAATTCCGGAACCAGAGGTCAGGGAAACAATCAGTTCGAGATGGAGGGTCGCGTCGCGATCCCACTTCTCAATCGATAGTCATCCAGCGGTTTTCTTATCACACAACTTCAATGGCTTGGCGCGCAGTTCAATGAAACATTCAACAACAATGTGGACACTGGCCCTTCTGGTCACAACAAGCGGTTTAGCGTGTGGGCAGGGTGGGCCTCGGCCGAGCGATCTTGGGGCTTCGAAGCTCGATCTGGGTGAGCCGGGCATTGCCTGGTACACAACCTGGGAAACAGCTCAGGCGGAAGCAAAACGCAGCGGGCGGCCGATCATGTTTGTGGCGGCGGCGACGCAGTGCCACGGTGTGTCGGGCGTTTTCTGACCAGGCTACACCTCTACGCAGAACGGTCTGTTCGCGTCCAAAGATTTTATTGTTGCCTCGCGTGACTTTGTTTGCGTGAGGATCGACTCGTACGAAACGGCGGAACACCAGAAGTACGTCCGCACGTTCCTGGATGGCCGTTTTGAAAACAGCGCGTTCTGCCTGCTGGCTCCGAATGGGCAGGACTGGCTGACGAAAGCTGGTCGCGGTCCGGAGATGGTGCTTGGTCATCGTTCGTCGGTCATCCAGATGAAGACCGTCGCGGCGAAGTATCCGGACAAAAAGAGCGGCGCTCAGGCGATCGTGCAGGACTTCCACAGCGTTCGACAGGCGTTGAACGTGGCGTCGGCTGATCAGCGGGTTCTGGTCATCGTGAGCGGCTCGAAAGAGCAGACTGACGGGCTGCGAACTTCTCTGCAGAGCGTTGCGAACGAGGAACGTATTGTCGGGAAATTCCATTTCGACTTTGACGAAACCAGCGACTGGTACAAGCAGATCAAAGGTCTGAAAGCTGGCCCGAGCATTGTCGTCGTTCGGCCCGGCGAGTTCGGCATGGATGGCGCGGTGATGAAGCAACTGCCGCTGGCTGCGGACAGCTCTGAGATCATCAAGACTCTGCTCGTGGCGAACTCGGAATTCGCGAAGACCACAAAGAAGAAGGTTTACTCGAGTCACGTTGCGAAGGGCACGAAGCTCGGCATCTACTTTGACAGTGTTGTGCCTTATGGCGAAGACCGGGATGGCGACGGAAAAATCGATCACCGAGGTGGACCTCCGCGAGGCGGAAGCCGTGGCGGCCCGCCAAGTCGTTAGCCATTTCTGCGGTAGCAGAGTTCGGTCAATCGCGATCGCCCCGGATGAGTTTGCGACGTGGCAGAGGCGGTCATCCCTCTGCTCAGGGGAACTTCCGATCGCGTTGGATTGTTGATTCGGCGACCGACTCATGCCGGTTCGATTTCGGAACGAGCTCTGATTCCATAGGCTTTCGGTTGTGCCCGTTTTCAGACCCCATTCCTCGGGAGCCCTCGCCATGATTTGCCCGCCTCGCGTTACTCCAGCTTTTCTCCGTCGAAGTCTGCTGTTACTCGGAATTGTTGTGCTGTCGACTGCCTCAGCCAGCGCTGCCGTTGAATTGAAGAAGGACGCCGCCGCCAGGACCGTTGCCGTCACCATCAATGGGCGAGACTTTTCGACTTACACGTTCGCAGACGCTCAGCCGAAGCCTTACATGTGGCCGGTCCGCGGAGGCGACGGCACGATTCTAACTCGGCCGATCTTCACCGACCGTTCGCAGGGCGACCATCCTCACCATAAAGGAGTGTGGGTCGCCGTTGACGAAGTTGGCGGCGTCAAGTTCTGGGCTGAGGAAGGCAAGATCGCCAACCGCGGCGTCGAGGTGACCGTCGCCAAGGGCAACCCTGCTCAGATGAAAGTGACGAACGACTGGCTCGACACTGAAGGCAAAGCCGTCGTGCGGGAAACAACGATGGTCAGCATCTGGGAGAACGGCCTGCTTGGTTACGACATTCGTTTCACGGCGTCAGGCGAAGAACCGGTCGAGTTCGGCGATACCAAGGAAGGCCTGTTTGGATTCCGTATGGCCGAATCCATGAAAGAGAAGGAAGGCGGGCGAGTCGTCAACGCTGAAGGCGCTAAGGGAACCGTCGACTGCTGGGGCAAGCCGACAGGCTGGATCGATTACAGCGGCGAAGTCGATGGCAAGACGTTCGGCGTTGCCTTGTTCGACCATCCGCTGAACTTTCGGCCGTCGCGCTACCACGTGAGAAACTACGGACTGTTCTCGATCAGTCCGTTCGGCGAGCACTCTTACACGAACAAGAAACGCCCGGCTCAGCCGTACTTCCTCTTCCCGGAAAAGGAACTTCGACTGCGGTACGCGTTGTTCGTCCATGATGGCGATACTGCGTCAGCGAACGTGGGCAAGGTGTACCTCGATTATCTCGAATCCGGAATGTAACACTTCGGCAGTTTGCACCATGCAGAACCCGGCTGATTGACTTCAGTCGGGTTCTGTTTTTTTATAGAGGTGAAGTGAAAATGTTGCTCGGCAGACGGCTCACCTGACTGACTGTTACGGCTTGACGCGACAGGCAACCGGGAATCGGCCATACGTGACATATCCGTTCGCAGTGTCATTAAACGCGGCGCGTGAACGAGCGGTTCCCCAGGTCCGACCGGGACTAACACGCGCCGTCGGTACGGCAGGAGCAATGGTGAGCAGGTCAGTCTTAACCAGACATTTTCAGAGCGATTGCCAGCGCGTTTCGCGAACCAGGGTCGATACTTTGGGTGCAACACGATACGCAACTCCGAGTCACTTCAACTGGTCAGCTCACTTGGCGCCAGCTCAAACGCTCGACATTGCGTATCTCAGAAAGACACCTCGCAATTTTGATTCGCCCCTGGAGTCGTCACCTTGAGCCACTCTCATCTCGTCGTTCAACATCTCATGAAGCAGATGGAATCCTGGCAGCCCGGCCAGAACCGTCGGGACTCGCGTCCTGCGTGGTTGACCGGGTTGATCGAGGAGTTTGCTGATATCTTTGAACCTCTTACCGGCGTCGCTCGAGTTGGTTTTGACTGCCGCCTCGAAGAAGACTGCTGGGTCGCAAGGATGTATCTGGGAGCGACCGAAATCGTCGGCGGCCCGCGAGACGGTCAGACTCAGGCCATGCCCTTCGAGCTCGACCTGCACCGCCTGCTCAAACGATTCACTGACGTTGAAGAATTCTTCTGGAGCGTCTTCCCAGAGTCAGCAGCAGACATCGACGAAGCACAGGCTTACGTCACGATCAGCGGAAAAGTCGACGACAACGCCGTGCGGTTTCATCTGTTCGCCGTGTCCCCCGAAGACGTCGGGCCAGGCATGCGAGTCTATCCTGACGGACACTTCGATCCGGTCTGAACCATGCGTGCATCAATCTGCTCCGGTTTTCTGCACTGCATGTCAGACGTTGCCTCTCCTTCCGAATCGCTTCGCCTCGATTCGGGTCAAACCGCTATGAGCTGTCCACTCCTACGGTCGTAACGTTTTGTCACACAGTCGAGATATGAAAAGTTGCTGAATTATTGCTGACAGGAAGTGCGTCTCCAGTACTTCGCTTTCGAGGAAAAGCCCGTCATTTTGACGGGCTTTTTCTTTTCTATGCGCAACCTGCTGTGTCAACCGGCGGTTTCACGGTGCTAGACTTTACGTCGATCACCAAAGGAACCGACGCGATGCTCACTCATTTTCTGCGTAAGAAACGAACCACTTCCGGACGGTCCGCTAGATCGCCTCGCCACTTCTGCCAACGGTTGATGCCGCGTCGATCGGCTTGTCGTAATTGGCAGACCGAACAACTGGAATGCCGCCTCTTGCTGACGGCAACTCCCAACGGCGACAACCTTCGAACGTACCGCCTCGCTGTCGCTGCCACAGCAGAATACACCGCTGAATTCGGTGGTACTCGCGCCGCGGCTCAACAGGCGATCGCCACGTCGGTCGCGACGTTTAATGAAATCCTGAATCGCGAGTTGAACGTCCACCTCGAACTGATCATGAACCTCGACATTATCTTCTCGGGAGATCCGTCGGCGGATCCATTTAATTCGAACGTCAGTTCGACGGTCCTGACGCAGAACCAGACTTTGCTTGATACCGAAATCGGCTCTGCAAATTACGACATCGGACATGTCTTTGGAACATTTGCAGGCGGTGGACTGGCAACGCTCAATTCAGCCGGTGTGGACGGAATTAAGGCTCAAGGTGCATCGGGCACTTCGAGTCCGACGGGATCGGGATTTGACCTGTTGGCTATCCACGAGTTCGGTCATCAGTTCGGAGCGACTCACACGTTCAATGGTCCCGACTCTGCTCGAAACGGGGCGACCGCGTACGAGCCTGGCAGCGGTTCGACCATTATGTCTTACGCGGGAATCTTGCCCGCGTTTTTCCAGGAGCCACCATTCGGTAACAACCTGCAGAATGATCCTGACGACTACTTCCACGCCGCCAGCATTGACCAGATGGTGGCGCATCTTGAAAACCGGGATACCGCTGGCGTCGGAACAATCACTGCGGCTGTAAATCAGATTCCAATGGTGAATGCTGGTGCTGACTTCACGGTCCCCGCCGGAACGCCGTTCAGCCTTTCCGCAACAGGCAGCGATTCGGACGGAGACACACTGTTCTACAACTTCGAACAGTTCGATGTCGGTGCTGCTCAGAATGTCGACCCACTCGATGCCGATAATGGTTTCAGTCCGTTGTTCCGATCGTTCGAGCCGGCCGTCGCCGATTCATCGGGCACTTTCACACGCGTGTTCCCACAGCTCGGCGACATCCTGAGTGGCACGGCCAGCAAAGGCGAACAGCTTCCGTCAACTACCCGGTCGCTCAACTTTCGAGCAACGGCTCGTGACCAGCAGGGCGGCACAAACGGTGATGACGTTCTGATCAACGTTGTCGATACTGGCTCGATCTTTGAATTCACCAACCTGAATTCCGCAACAACTCTTACAGGAGGAGCCAGTCAGGAGCTAACCTGGAAAGTCGCCGGCACCACGGCCAACGGGATCAATGTCAGCGATGTTGAGATTCTACTTTCGACGGACGGCGGCTTGACGTTTCCGACGTCGCTGGCCACGACGCCCAACGACGGGACGCACACGCTCAACCTGCCGAACATCGATACGACGACCGCCAGATTCCAGATCAAAGCCGTTGGCAACATTTTCTTCGACATCACAAACGCGAATGTCACCATCGCGACAAACGTCGCAGCACCGGGAGTCTCGGTCGTTGAGTCCGGCGGCGGGACATCCGTCGGAGAAGTGTCGAGCATTGGGGCGGCCACAGACACTTACACGCTTACCTTGAACACGGCTCCGGCCAGCGCCGTCGAACTTACCGTCTCTGGAGATGAAGACGTTCTGGTCAGCACGGACGGTTCGACATTCAGTTCGTCGGTCACGCTCTCAGTGGGCGACACGTCGGCGCAAACAATTCACGTGCGAGCGTTCAACGACGCCGATGTCGAGGGAACTCACACAGGCACGATCACGCAGACTGTCTCAGCAAGTTCCGACGCGAATTATCCGGTGGGGCTGTTAATCAACCGGGTGATCTCGACAGTGATCGATGACGAACGAACGCCGCTCGTGGCCGTCGACCTTCAATCTGCCGGCCAGTCAGTTCCTGCCAACTGGACGGAAATCAATGACGACGATGATGTTTTCTCGGCAACCACGTTCAGTGATCTAATCCGGGAAGATGGTTCCGCGACCACCATCGATCTAAGGGTTGGGCCGACCAGTTCGCAGGGAATCACTTTCGGGCCATCCGATCCGGACAGCGGGACCGTACCGATTCATACTCCTTCGCTGATTGACGCAGGAGGGGTGTTCGGCTGGGCAAAGGGCAGCGCAAACACAGTTTTTGCCAACTGGAGCGGCCTGACGCCGAGCGAAAAATACAATGTTTACGTTTTAGTCGCCGAACGATTTGGCGGTGGGGACGACGTCAACCACACAGTCACCATACTTGGCGACGGCAGCGACAATCCTGCTCCGTTTACGCAGACAACGTCCGGCTTTGGCGGAGAGCTGCAGATCAATAATCAGCAGGGCGACGATGCTCTGGCTCTCGAAGACTTCGCTCTGACGGTCACGGCAGATTCATTCGGCGAGATCGACGTCCAGTTTTTTCGCGATGACGGCGTCAATTCAAATACCATCTACATTGGCGCGGTCGCGATTCAGCAGGCGGTTACTCCAACGAGCGAGCCGCCAGTCGTCGACGTCGTTTCGTTCAACAATGGCACGGGCCAGTTGACGGTCAACGCCGGCGCGACAGACAGCGTCTCGATCAGCGCACTCAACGGCGCGTCGGGGACCGTCGTCGTTCAGGTCAACGGCGTCGCGAACACACAGTTCGGAACGGTTGCTCCCAGTACTGTCGAGTCGATCGTCGTGAATGGCGGTTCGGGGGCAAACCTCGTCGACCTGAGCACGGTCTCCAATCGAGACTTCACGAACGCAGGCGGAGTCGGCGTCACAGTTCTCGGCGGCGCGGGCAACGACACACTTTCCGGATCGGACTTCGCCGACAACATCATTGGTGGAGCGGGCGACGACTTCATCCAGGGTGGCTCGGGCACCGACATCCTGTCCGGCGGCGCGGATAACGACACGATTTACGGTGGCAGCGGTGCGGACAACGCCGACGGCGGATCGGGTAATGACTCGATCGTTGGAAATTCTGGCAAAGACACTCTGCTCGGAAACGACGGGGCCGACACGATTATCGGAGGTGGCGGACGGGATTCGATTCGCGGTGGAGATGGTGCGGACGTTATCCGAGGCAACCGCGGGGCAGACAGTCTGTTCGGAGAAGCCGGTGACGACACCATCTCCGGCGGCGCGGGGAAAGATTCGATCTCGGGAGGCGACGACGACGACAGCCTTGTCGGCAACGGCGGATCGGACGGCATCAACGCGGGAGCCGGTGCTGACATCGTCAACGGACTCGGCGGGGCTGACACGATTCTTGGGCTGACCGGAAACGACACGCTCAACGGCGGCAACGGCAGTGACATCCTGATCGGCGGCGACGACGACGACGATCTGACCGGAGCCGGAGGCACTGACACTCTGGCAGGCGGCGAGGATGCTGGCGACACCTTCGACGATAACGGCGAAATCGACGAGGCGTTTACCGAGAGCATGTTCGCAGCACTGCTCGCGTTTACTTAAACGCACCCGCCATCAAGCATTCGACGAGTCGACTTGAACTGGGTTATTCGCCGGGGCCGGCGCTTACCAGGATTTGTCCGACAAGGCGGTCTTCCGGGAAGTTTGCCATCAGGTAAGTGTTGCGGCCGTCTTCGATCCCGACAGTGTGACTGGCTGCCGCTCCGAATGGAGCGTTTCGACTGGCCGGTTTCAGCTTCACAACGTGCTCGCCCGCCGGCAGTTCCAAGCGTAATACCTGGATGCGATCCGGGAGCAAACCCCAGCAGCGAGTGTCTGCCGATTCGCTTGCTTCCCAAAGGACTCCGGCCGCGTCGAGTGCGAAGCTGGCCAGCGGGTCGTTGATGTTGGCTGCTTCTTTGGTTGCGTAGACCGCTCCCTTTTTCACCACACGGCGAACGACAGCTCGCGCCATCACCTGGGGGAAGATCGCCTCGTACTGATCGACGGCCAGTTGCCCGATGTCGGTGATCGTTTTTGTAACGCCGGCGGCGCCGGTGTCCGTCTCGACATGGACCGAATCGATCTGATTGATGCTCCGCACCACGACTGGGACTTTGATAGGCGCAATCGTCGGCGGCAGTGAATGTTTCGAAGTGACGGTCAGGATTCGATCGGCGATGAGCAACGCGTTCGACGCCGGAGTTTCCAGCCGCTCTTCTTTGTAAGGGCCTCGGCCGACCAGCGTGAAGACGTACAGAACTCCGTTACCGGGTTCCGAATGTCGGCCGGTGCTGACTCGCTTCAGATCGTCGGTGGCGTCGGCAAAAGATGGTTCCCAGTTGGCGACAAGCTGAATTGATCGCGCGGCCTCATCGTAGTTTGCGTGAGTGGCTTCCTGAATCGCTCCGTGAAGGTACGCCCCCAGCGCCACTCGTTTGTAAGCCAGCCGAGGATTGTCGTTTGACGGATCGCCTTCCGAATTGATGATTTGTCGCTGTTTGTCGCCAACCTGTAATGCGTAGGCCGATGCGTCTTCCCCGTCGGCCATCAGGTTGGACAAAGCGAGGAAGCAGCGGATCAGAATCTTTTCGTAGTCCTCACCCGCGTAGGCTCGCTTCGTGTCGTCCGTAAACGTCGAAACGACGGACTCGCCAACATCCTTCTGTTCCAGATAATCGAAGCGGTCGCGAACCTCGCGCAAAGATCGTTCGGCATCGCCCGGCCGGCCATCCGCCAGTTGAATGATCGCTCGGTCAAGCTTCAGCACGTCGGCGTCGGACTTTCGGGCGGAGATCTCGCGCTGAACGATGGATTCGGCCTGCTCGACTCGCCCGGCGTTAAACGCAGAACGGATCGATTCCAGCTTGTCACCGTGCGTCGCGCAGCCCGATGCCGACAGCACTCCGACGAGAGCTGCGAGCAGCAGGAATGAATTCAGGTGACGAAAGTGCAACGGCCCGACCTTGTGGGATGTGGACACGTACTGATTTTGAAGAATTGAATCGCAGAGGTCGGAGAGGCGAAAAACGCAGAGAACACGAAGGCATTTTCCGTTTTGCACACACATCAGGAAAAAGGAAATCGAGATTCGATTTACGAAACGCAAATCGTTAGTAGTGCTTAACTTTGCCGAGGACCGACTTGTGATAGCCCTTGCGAATCTTCTCGGAAGTCTTCTGCGACGTTCCGTTGTGGATATTCACCAGCTCGAGCGTCAGTAAATAATCACGCTGGTAATCCGAACCGTTGCTGCGCGTCGTTCCCGAGGTCAGTTTTGCGAAGAGCAGATAGTCGAACGGGTTCCCCTGCTGCTCCATGATCGCGACGAAGGTTCGCTGATTGTTCGGCAGGAACAGCTCGTCGGGGCGAAGTCGGCCTTCACGCAACCCGGCTTCAACAAAGCGGCGACTGATCGGTTCGTAAACCTGAGCTTCGACGATCCGTTGATCGATGATCTCGTAGAGTTGTTCTTTGAAATCGCCAAGTTCTTCGGCGCTGGCATTTTCGATTCCGCAGAAGCAAATCTTCTTTGGGAACGTTCCCTGTTCGTTGAATCCGGCCTGCTGAATCGATCCGGCAGACTCTCGAGCCAGCAGGTCGTCAACGGCCTTTCGAACGAGTGGTTCGAAAACGCTGGCGCCAGCTTCGTGGCTGCCGACCATGTTGTCGTCGTCGTCTTCGAGGATATGAGCGTGCTGCGTACCGCGACAGCCTGAGATTACGGATGCGGCGAGCAGGGAGCCGGCAATGCTGCATTGCTGCAGAAATCGTCTGCGGATCATCGTGAATCCTTTCACGAGACGTGGTGGGACGGGTGGAGCGAAGAACCGCTCCGGAGGGGCCGCGGATACTAGCCGCCCGTCAGAATCCCCGCGAGACGAGTTATTTGCTCCAGTAGTTCCACACGACGTTCCCGCAGCCGGACATTCAGACTTGCCGGAATTGGCATTATTTCGACCACGCCACAACACTCGTCGATCCAGAACGGCCACTCAAAATGACCGGTACCTCAGAGAATTCGAACAGCCCCCAGACGTCGGCTCTCACAGCCTGTGAGTTTTTGAGTGGATTGCAGGTTTCCCTTCACCTCATCGAGG
>CALDJX010000172.1 GCA_937899075.1 uncultured Planctomyces sp.
CAAGGCGATGCCTTGGGCTGTCATAGAGCTGGCCCGTTGGGCCGAAGACACCTGAGACTTATGTATAAACGACAGGGCGGGGACCCAGTGTTGATTGGATACGCGTTTCCGTTTGCGACAATTTCCCGCCCCAATTCTGTGAGGGCATTCGCTGCGCGGGAATCACGCTGCCAGAATCCAAACCTGACCGGACAGGGCGGTTTGGTTGCCGATTCCGTCCCATTTCGACGACACTCCGAATCTGTCTTCATCGTTTCTTTACGTGACGACTGGTTGCGTACTTACTCGAATTCTGTCTTTCGAGTGGTTGCTTGTTTCTGGCGGCATCGGCCGCATCGTTTATCCGCGGTCCGCAGGGGAGTGCGTTTCCGGCGGCGACCTGCATCGTTGATGCTGGCCACTGTTCAACGAACGCCCTCCCTTACTGGTCGCGGCTGAACGAGTCTCATTCCTCAAGAGACTCATCAGGATGATGGAATGTCTGATCGGCTGATTACGGACCAGCAGGAGTTTGACGACCTCTGCTCGCACATTCGCGAATCGGGACTCGTCGCTTTTGATACGGAGTTCATCTCCGAAAACACCTACCGTCCGAAGCTGTGTTTGATTCAGTTGGCGACTCGGGAACAGGCGGCCGCGGTCGACCCGTTCGAAGTCGACGTGTCCGACTGGTGGAACATCATGAAGGACGACCAGACGACGGTCGCCGTTCACGCAGGCCGAGAAGAATCCCGCTTCTGCCTGACCTTTACCGGAGAACGTCCTCAGCTTCTGGTCGACGTCCAACTGGCGGAAGGGTTGAGAAGTTCAAGCTACCCGCTCAGCTACGAACGGCTGCTGCAGCGAGTGCTCGGGCAAAGCGTCAGTTCAACAGAAACCCGCACCGACTGGCAACGCCGCCCGCTGACCGATCGTCAGATCACCTACGCCGTCGACGACGTGCGTTACGTTCTGGAAGTGTGGGATCGGCAGAAGGCATGGCTGGAAAAGAAAAACCGACTGACCTGGGTGGAAGAAGAGTTCGGACGACTGCTCGACGACATGGAAGCCGAACGCGACGGTGGCCAGTGGATGAAACTCTCGGGCGTGCGTCGTTTGAACTCTCGTCAGTTGGCGGTCGTTCGAGAGTTGTACCGGTGGCGTGAAGAAACGGCTGCGGCACGTGATCAGCCGATGCGACGGATTCTGCGGGACGACCTCTTGATCGACCTCGCCCGTCGTCAGCCGAAGACCGAACAGGAACTGCTCAACTCGCGAGACATGAACCGCACGAACTTCCGCCGCAACGCTGGTGAAATTGTGACGTGTATCAAAGCCGCTATGGAGTTGCCGCAAAGTGACATTCCGTCGCGGTTCCGCAACAACGACTCCGGACCAGACGAACCGGTACTGAGCAAGTTACTGGCTCTGGCACTGGCCAATCGTTGCGCCGAGCTTCAACTTTCGGCGGGAATCGTGGGAACGTCCAACGACCTCAAGGAGTGGATTCGCTGGTACGGAGACGGATCGAAGGCCAACAAGGCGCCGCGGTTGAGCAAAGGCTGGCGAGCCGAAGTCTGCGGCGGCCTCCTGCGGGACGTGCTCGAAGGCAAGGTCAGCCTGCGAGTGGCCGATAAGAATTCCGACCACCCGCTCGTCTTCGAGCCAGTCGATTCGTAGCGACCAGTTGCTACATCGGCTGACTTTTAGTTCTTGCATTACAGATTTGAGCCACAGAGATCACAGAGGGCACGGAGCATTTAGTTCAACACTAATCTCCGTGTCCTCTGTGATCTCTGTGGCTAATTTTCGTTCATCGGCTGGGAGCCATCATCATGGCAAACTGTTTTGTTTCGACCGTTCGTATCGTTGTTCTCCTGCTGGCTGCGGCCAACGTGTTCTCCTTGCAGGCTGCTGAAATTCCAACGGCTACTCCCGAAGACGTCGGAATGTCCTCGCAGAAGCTCGCCAGGGTGGACGAGACTCTCGAAGGAATGGTCGAGCAGAAGCGGTTGGCAGGCGGGACTGTGGTCATCGCGCGACGCGGCAAGATTGTCCATTTCAAATCGTACGGACTGGCGGACATCGAAAAGCAGCGTCCGATGAAAAACGACGCGATCATGCGGTTTTACTCGATGAGTAAGGCGATCACGTCTGCCGCCGTCATGATCCTGGCCGACGAAGGCAAGCTGGACGTCAACGATGCCGTCTCGAAGCACATTCCAGAACTTGCCGGTGTGAAGGTCGCAACGGCTGAAGGACTGGTTGCTTCGAAACGTGAAGTCACGATTGCGGACCTGTTGCGACACACCGCTGGCTATACCTATGGCGGTTCCCCTCAGGCTGCGTCGGACGCAGCGTTCAGGAAAGCGGACCCGCTCGACTATCAGCGGACGGTCGGGCAGATGAGTGAGCGGCTCGCCGACGTCCCGCTGGCCTTTCAACCGGGCGAAGACTGGAATTACGGAATCTCGATTGACGTCCTTGGCCGAGTCATCGAAGTCGCCTCGGGGCAGAAACTGGACACGTTCCTGAAGCAGCGAATCTTCAAACCGCTTGGGATGAAAGACACCGGTTTCTTCGTCCCGGAAAATAAACACGACCGTTTCGCTCAGGTTTACAACTCTGACGGGAAGGGCAAACTGACGGTCGGCGACAACGAAGGCGGCCGCAATTTCGCAAAGCCGCGAGCGTTCCTGTCCGGCGGAGGCGGGCTGGTCTCCACCGCTCGCGACTACCTGCGATTCCTGATGATGATCCAGCAGGGCGGCACGTTCGACGGCAAACGAATCGTGTCTGAAAAGTCCGCTCAACTGATGACGACCAGCCAGCTACCCGACGGCGTTCCTCATATTTATTTCGGTGATCAGCAGCGAGTCGGTGTTGGCTTCGGTTTCGGATTCTCAGTCCGAGAAAAGATGTCCGACTGGGATCCCACCGGCCGAGTCGGCGAGTACGGCTGGGGCGGCCTGGCGAGCACCCACTACTGGGTCTCCCCCAAAGACGACCTGATCGTCATCACGCTCGAACAAACCCTGCCGTACTCCTTCATGACCGAATTCGCGGTGAAAGGCCTGATCTACGACGCGATCGAGGACTAATCGAGCGTCGTCTGGGCGAGCTGCGGAGCTATCTCCGAGACTGGAGGTTACTTCGGTCTGCCCTGCTCAGGGCGTGCCACCCAATGCCGCTCAGGAAACGGGAATGTTGCGTGCTAACATTAGTCTA
>CALDJX010000173.1 GCA_937899075.1 uncultured Planctomyces sp.
GAAGTGTTGAAACAATCAGAACTGAATGACGAGGCTTTGAGCTGGCTGGCGTTTCGCTATGTCTCTGACGAGATGTCTGATGCGGAAGTTTCCGAGTTTGAATCCCGCTTGGATCCTGACTCACAGATGTTTGATCTGGCGGCCTGCGAATCTGTTGCTCGGGCAGTTCAGCTCAACGATGCGATCGTGGTTGCGTGCGAACCTGTGACTCGACCCGCAACGCCATCGACGCTCGAAGAACCGAATCGGCGCGATGTGTCGGCTCGTCGGGTGAGCCTGCTGGCCGCGTCGATCACGGTCCTGATTGTCGGTTGGGCATTGACACTGCCGAGTGTGCCTCGGTCAGTGAAAATGGTTGAGCACCCTGCCCCGCAACTACTTGAGAATTCATCCGACTTTCCGGGCGAACTGGTTTACTTGTGGGCGGATTCGGACAGTGAACTGCTTTCCGAGGTCGAAGTGCCGGCGCTTCCAGCTGAGGACCTGCCGGAATATTTCAGTACGGACGTCCCGGAATGGTTACTGGCTGCCGTGCAGACTCGCGACGCTTCATCTACCAGTCCTGAAGTCATGGAGAATTGATGTGAAGCGATCTCAACGAATGCTTCATGCTCTGCTGACCTGCACGATCGTCGTGGGCTTTCTGTCCCTGACCTCGTTTGCCGAACCGCCGCGCACTTCGGACAAACGACCGTCGAAGAAAACAACAGGGTCCAAGGCTGCAGCTTCAGAACCGGCCGCGAAAAGTCAGGTCGATGCCAAAGCGAACAACAGAAATGGCAGCGGCGTCGAAAAGCGCGATGCTCCAATCAGTGAAGAACGGGCTGAGGTGGCAGTACAGTTCGCTCGGGATCACCACCCAGAACTGGCTGAACTGCTGAACGGGCTTCGCGAATCGGACAGCCGACATTTCCAGGCCGGATTGCGTGTCCTGACACGAGATGCCGAACGCCTCGAAAAGATGCTCGAACGAAAAGACGAGCGTTATCCTGTTTCGTTAGATCTGTGGAAACTGGACTCTCGAATTCGGTTAGAGATCGCACGGTTGTCGATGTCGCCTGACGATGATTTTGAACCGCGACTCCGACCCCTCATGGAGAAACGCCAGGCCGCACGTGTACGACTGGTCCGGATGGAGCGAGATCGGACTGCTGAGCGGCTTACGAAATACGACGAAGAATTGAAAACTCTCCAGTCGAGATCAGACGTACTGGTCGGCTCTGAAATCGAACGGCTGCAAAGAATGATGACGGCCCGAGCCCGAGCAAAAAACTCGCGTCCGACACCATCGGTAGACACCGCTTCGACAACCGCCAAACGGAAGTCTTCCAAACCTGAGACTTCTCGTTCAACAGACTTACCTACCACTTCGGCAGACTGACACCAGTCAGTTTGTTGCCTCACCTTTGGCGACGGATTTCGAATCTCGAATTCGTTCCTGCCTGATAGTTTTAGCGATTAACGAATTGAGGAGTGCCATGAAGAGCCACTTCGGACTATCCCTGCTGATCCTTGCAGCCTCGGCCGCGAACCTGTTCGCAGCCGACACAAAGGTTCTGCCGCCCGCTGCAGAACGATTCAAAACTGGCGACATTGAGGAAGTCCCCAACTTCCGACGCCACATGGTCCCGCTGCTTGGAAAGCTTGGCTGCAACAGCCGAGCGTGCCACGGCTCATTCCAGGGCCAGGGCGACTTCCGTCTGTCGCTGTTCGGTTACGACTTCAAGATGGATCACGAAGGTCTGTCCGAACGAGTCGACTCCGAAGACCCGGCAGGCAGCTACGCCATCCAGAAGGCACTCCTTGAAGAACCGCATAAAGGCGGCAAGCGTTTCGATAAGAACTCGTGGGAATACAACGTCTTCGTTAAGTGGATCGCGGGCGGCGCCGAATCGATCGATGTTGAGAAGACTCCTCGCTTCGAACGGCTTGATGTCACTCCAAGCGAACTTCGCTTCAAGAAGGACGGGGAAAAGCTTCAGTTGAAAGTCGTCGCCGTCTGGTCCGACGGCAGTCGCGAAGACGTCACTTGCCTGAGTCGCTTTCAGACGAATGACGAAGTCATCGCCGACATTTCAAAGACCGGCGAAGTCGCCAGTCACCAGGCTGGCGACACTCACGTGGTCGTTTTCTACGACAACGGAGTTCAGCCGATTCCCGTCATCCGCCCTGTCAGCTCGCAGTTCGGCAAGGACTACCCGCTGGTCGAAACCAACACCAAAGTTGACGAGCTGGTTGTTGAGAAGCTCGCCAAGCTGGGAGTTGTTCCGTCGGCAGTTGCCGGCGACTCCGAATTCCTCCGTCGGGTCTCTCTCGACATGACCGGCACGCTCCCCAGCCCGAAAGAAATCCAGGAGTTCGTCGCTGACAAACGTTCCAACAAACGAGCCCTCAAAGTTGACGAACTACTCGCTCAGCCCAGCTATGCCGCATGGTGGGCAACCCGCTTCGCCGACTGGACTGGCAACAGCGACGACCAGCTCAACAACGTGACGCCCGTTCGAACTCAAGCATCCAAAGACTGGTACGAGTGGTTACGGGTGCGTATCGAGAAGAATACGCCGTACGACAAAATCGCTGAAGGATTTGTGCTGGCAAAGGGCCGTGAAGACGGGGAGTCATTTTCTGAATACTGCGAGAACATGTCGAAGCTCTACAAGAAGGACCCCGAAGGAATTTACTCAGATCGTTCAACGATGCCTCACTATTGGGCTCGCGCAAACTTCAAAACGCCCGAAGACCGAGCCATCGGCTTTGCATACAACTTCCTTGGAATTCGTATCCAGTGTGCACAGTGCCACAAGCACCCGTTCGACCAATGGACGATGCAGGACTTCCACGAATTTAAGAACTTCTTCGTGAATACTCGATTTGGTGGCAGTCCTGATTACAGAGAAGGCGCGGAAAAGATTCTGAAGGAGCTTGGGGTTGATCCAAAGCTGAAAGGAAACAACCTGCGTCGCGAGTTGAAGACTCAGATTTCCGAAGGTGTTGTTACGCCTTTTGACGAAGTCTGGACGGCAGTCCCAAAAGCCCCAAAGAAGGACAGCAAAGGACGGCCTACCCGTCAGCGCACCGGTGGCGGAGCCAATGAAGCAAAACTTCTTGGCGAAGCTGAAAAGACCGATCTCACGCAGTACGACGATCCTCGACAGCCGCTGATGGATTGGATGCGGGACGACAAAAAGCAACTCTTTGCCAAATCGATCGTAAACCGAATCTGGTCGTGTTATTTCAATATCGGAATTGTTGAACCGCCGGACGAT
>CALDJX010000174.1 GCA_937899075.1 uncultured Planctomyces sp.
AGATGGAGGCTCTGCGCGAGACTCGAGGATTGAACACGCTCGCATTCGCAGACGCTCAAGCTGTTTGGACGCCCGAAGACCTGCAGTAGTGGGGATGCTCGGTTGTAGCTGTTGTCTGGCAGGGCGACGGCTCGCGTGCCAGGCGGGAGGTTTGCGAAATTTGTTTTCGCACCGGTTAAGAAGTCGATCGAATCAAGCAGAACCTCCGCCTGCATACGTCTTGGGTAGTAGCGTGAATAATTCTGTCGATCGACAAGGTTGTAGTTGTTCGGCTTCGCGCTGAGCTGGTAAGCGCTCGAGCGAGTGATCTCACGAATCAGGCTTTTCAGATCAAAGCCGCTGCTGATGAAGTGTTCTTCCAGAGCCGCGAGCAGTTCCGGATTCGTCGGCGGATTGGTGTCGCGAATATCGTCTTCCGGTTCGATCAACCCGCGAGCGAAAAAGTGCTTCCAGTATCGATTGACCAGAGCCTTCGCGAAGAACGGATTCTCTTTGGAACTCATCCAGTCAGCGAGTCGAAGCCGCGGGTCAGCGTCCGGCGAAATCTCCCCGACGTCGTCTCCGAAAGCGGCGGGCTTCAGAGCTTCGCCGGTTTTGACGTTCTTCGCGGTGGCGAGCCCCCGTTGGTGGAAGATCAGATCCTCGCCGCGCGTTCCCGTCGGCTTTCGTCCGACCTGACTGAAGAACGCGGCAAAACTGTAATAGTCGTCCTGGCTCCAACGCTCGAACGGGTGATGATGACACTGAGCGCACTGCATCCTCACGCCAAGAAACAACTGAGCGACATCTTCGAGTTGCTGCTTCGGTTCCGTCACCCGCTTGTACCACGCGACGGGCGGGTTGCCGATCACGGTACCGGTGGCCGCCAGAAGTTCTCGAACGATCTGGTCGTATGAAACGTTGGCGAGCAGGCTGTCTCGAATCCACGCGTGGAAGGCAAAGTTCGACGTGATGTCGCTGGCGTCGTCGCGGCGGTTCTTCAGAAGCGGCGTCCACTTGCCGGCGAAGAAGTCGGCATAGTCAGGACTACGAAGCAACCGGTCGATGATCTTGTCTCGCTTATCGGCGTCGGTGTTCGACATGAACGACGTCGTTTCACTTTCCTTCGGAAGTCTTCCCGCAATGTCGAGCGTCACCCGACGAAGAAACGTTGCGTCATCACACACTTCCGACGGCGGAATTCCGATCGCCTTAAGATTCGCGAAGACGTGCTTGTCGACAAAGTTTCTTTCTGGCGGCAGCGACTCGATGGGTGCCCCCAATGGAACCGCGGCGGTGAACACGGCGACCTTGCCCTGATACCGCACCATGACGGCGACCTTGCCAGGAAGATCCTGAACGTCGACGAGGCCACTTTCTGAAACGTGCGCCATCGCCTCGGAATTCGATTCGTAGAGTGCCAACTCGGTCACATCACGGACGCTGCCGTCCGAGTACTTCGCCACCGCGGTCAACTGCTGCTCGCCGGACATTTTGATCAAACCACCGTCCGGCTGAACTTCGACTGAGACTAGTTGCGGCTCGGCGTCGGTCCCGAATGGAGTCCCCTGCTGAATCCATTTGCGAAGAGTCGCGTAGCCAGTGGAATCTTGTGCCAGCCGAATTCCACCACCGTGAGGAGTCTGTCCGGACGCCTTCCGCAGAACCAGACTTAGCTCGGGAACAGCAGGTACCAGACGCCGGCCCTGCCCATCTTTGACGAGACTCTCGTAATCCTCAGCCGGTTCAAAACCCAGCAGCGACAGCTGAAACCCTTTTTGTCCGCCGCCGGCCTTGGCATGACAGACTCCGACATTGCATCCCGCCTTTGTGAGAACCGGCATCACGTCGTTCACAAAGCTGACCGTCGAGTTGGCATCACCACCAAACACGGGCGACACAACAACGACGACCAGAACCGACAGGCAAAGTCTGCCGGCCAACGATCGAAGTCGCTGAAGGATGTTGAGAATCTCGGCCATGTCGTTTCCGATGGCGGCCAGAAGGAAGGAATGACGAATCAGGTCGTCACGCGTCGGGGAGGGAAGTTAGCGGCAGGGGTCCAGCGAGACCGGACCAGCCTCGCGGGACCGATTTATGGTACCCAACAGGATCCGGCCCGTCGACCTCCAATTCCACTGCGGCACCTGATAAAGGGACGACAGTTCGTGTGAAACGAATTCTGAGACCAGAAGCTGTCTTACGACCTGACGGCCTCAGTTGGCGGTTTCAACGATCATCAGGACGCAACAACTTTGAGCGGAGACGATGAAACTCCGCGCGGTCGGGTTTGCCTGTGATTGTGTAGGCGTTCGAAAGCCAGTCGTGAAGTTGCCATGCCGATGGATTCAGTTCGAGCCCTCGTTCGGCGATCTCGATCCCTGTATCCAATTGTGATAAGTGTCCGAGAGTGAGCGCGTAGCGACCGTGCAGATCGTGTCGCCACGGCATGAGTTTTAACAGGCGATCGAACAAAGGGGCACTGGCCTGAAACTCCCGTCGTTCCTGGTGAAGCGTCGCAAGTTTCTCAAGTGCCGTTTCGTTATCTGGTTCCAATTCCAGCAGATGTTGCCAAGCTGCGGTTGCCATATCGGGACGTCCGTGCAACGAATAGCAAGTTCCCAGTGCAAGCAGCACGTGAGGGTCTTCCGGCACAATTTTTCGAACATCCTCAAGAATGGCGCTCGCCTGTTTTGCGAGTAACCCATTCTTCTCATCGTCCGCGAACTTTGCCATCACAAGCCCGCGAGCACGCTGATGTTCCCATTCCGGTACCTCAGTTTTCGCAGGAGAAAACACATTCAGTACCGCTTCCTGCTTGATCACAGCCGGTTTAATGAACGGCTTTCGCGGAACACGGTGGTCCGTTTGCGAGGTGTGTGGCACATCACTGGCATCCAGACGTGGCATGTGGCAGCCGATACAGGAATCGTCGATCGATTTAAGCTGGCGTTCTTCGGCTGATTGCAGACATTTCGATGTATCATTGCCGTGGCATTCGAGGCACTTTTCCCGGAAGTACTCAACGCGATCCTCAGGTGCCGGTGCCGCGTGCGGATCATGACACGATATGCAGCCGAGCCGGCCATCGCTTTCTTTGTAGCAGCGACTTGCCATCATCTGCCGCGTCTGGCTAACTGCTTTTGTGGATGTTCCAGAGGCTGACTCGGATTCACGCATAAATATTGTCCAGATATCATCCAGTGAGTCGCCTGGTCGAAAATCATACTCAGTACGACCATATCTCAGAATGCGATCAGCGCCCTGCAAATGGCACTGGTTACAAACAGCATCCCGCAGATGTGGCGAAAGTCGCTCAGGATTCACAATGGGATCAATTTCAGTCTTTCCCTCACGCTGTCGATGAAAGGCGATGTGTCGTCCTCCGGGACCGTGACAACGCTCGCATCCAATCTGCTCTTCAATAAATGGCGGCGAATGAAATCGGTCAGAAGCCGCTTGGTCATGAGCTGGACGACCAGAGTGGCAGTTGATACACGCATCAACGGCACGTCGTTCGAATCGACGATTGTTGCGTGAATAGCCGGGGGACAAATCCCACCGTGACTTCTCGGAGTACCAGGTAACAGGAGACATAAAAAACATCCATCCGCGATCAATCAGGTAGGAATGACCTCTCTGTCCCGAGCCGATTTTATAATGAACTTCAACTGCCTGGTCGTACAATTCTTCGTTTTTACCATCAGTGCGAACTTCATGGTGCAGCACTCTGTCACCTTCGGATTCGACGTAATACCTTAGTGTTCCTGCTTGGTGTGTCCCAGGTGGCGTGGTGAACTCTGCGACCGGTGAATCACCTTTTTCAGCATGCGCTGCAGTCACTCGCGTCAGGGATCGTGACATTGGATGAGTCGCGTATTTCGATGCAACTTCGGCATGACACTCCGTAGTAGCTGTCTATTCGGTGAAACGCGCGCTGCTTGAAATCTGCGAGTCGGTTAT
>CALDJX010000175.1 GCA_937899075.1 uncultured Planctomyces sp.
ATCTGAATCTGAGCGAAAAACGGCTGACCTTCCGCTCGCTGAGTCCAGTCCGCACCGTCGAAGAACTCCCGCGCGTCATAAACAA
This sequence comes from uncultured Planctomyces sp., assembly GCA_937899075.1. GTDB lineage: Bacteria > Planctomycetota > Planctomycetia > Planctomycetales > Planctomycetaceae > JABMPE01. The sequence goes on from CALDJX010000175.1 coordinate 86, forward strand.
AGTTGAGATGAGACTTCGCCAGTTTCTTCTCAACAGGCAACGTGCCGCGACCATTGATGACGAAATAGCCAGCCTTCTGCATCAGCCCGGTCACGGTCGGAATCGAATCTGGCAGCACCTTCTTGTCGCGTGTGTCGTGGTGATGCCCGCCGACCGTCGTCTGATAAAGCCCCGTCTGAAATGCTGTCCGCGAAGCCGAACAGACCGGCGCCGTCGAGAAAGCGTGCGTGTAACGCCGCCCCGACGCAGCTAGCCGATCGAGATTCGGAGTCGCCACATCGGGATATCCGTAACACCCGAGTTCCGGCCCGAGGTCGTCCGAAATAATCCAGACAACATTCGGCCGATCATCAGCCAACAGCGAAGCACCGGACAACACAAAACAAATCAGCAGGCTCATTCGAAACATCATGCACCATCAACCCTGTTAGATTCAGCGGCTCGGCCATGCCGACATGGCACGAAATATTTCCACCTGAAGTCAGCAGTCACTTACCTTCCGCGGCCCACTTCTTCATCAGTGCAATGTTGTCTTCAATGATCTTCAGGTTTTCCGGAGTGCTGCGTCGTTTGATCGTACTCAAGTAGATGGCCATGTCGCTGTCGTACATTTCTTTCGATTCGGCGGCGCGGCCCTTGTCGTCGGTTTCTTCCATCCATGTGTCGAGTCGACCTCGCAACTCCTTCAGCTTGCCGGCAAACGCAGGGTCGCCAGCGAGATTGTTGACCTCATGCGGATCGGTCCTGACGTCGAACAACTCTTCTTTCGGACGCTCTTCACGAAACAGAAGCTCCTGAGTTTCGTTCAACGTGCCCGCGTGATGACATTCTCGAAGCGCGATCAGAATCGCCTTCGCATCTTTGTAGGCGCACGGCTGAAGATAAGGTCGGTTCGGCAAAAAGTTGCGGATGTATTTGAAGTCTTTCGTCCGGACTGACCGCATGTGGTCGACCGTTTCGTCACAACGATCCCGCGCCGCAAAGGCGGCCTTTCGCGGCGAGTAGTCCGCAGCAAGGATGTCTTGCGCCTGCATGTACTTCGGAATTTGGATTCCCGCAGCAGCCAGCGAAAGAGCCGCGATATCGATGTGCTCGACGACGTCCTTGCGCACAGCCCCGGCTTTAACTCCCGGGCCCGCAATGATCAGCGGCACATGCAACCCTTCGTCGTACATGAACTGCTTGCCGCGGCCGTGACTGATTCCGTGATCGGTCATGAACAGGACGAGCGTATTTTTACGCACGCCTTCCGCTTCAAGCCGAGCAAGCACGTCGCCGACCATTGCGTCTGTCAGGCGTACGGAATCGAGATACGCGGCCCAGTCACGCACGATATCCGGATGGTTGGGGTAGTACGGCGGCAGCTTAACTGCACTGTTGGGCGTCCGACTTCCAAATCGTTTTTCGGCTGCCTTCGAAATCTTTTCCCAACCGGAATTATCTTTGCCGCGAAGCTTGCCGCCTTGCGTCTGAATCTGAGCAAAAAACGGCTGCCCTTTCTTCCGCTTCGACCAGTCATTGCCATCGTAAACCGATTGGTCCCACTCGAAGTTGTAATCCGTCTTGCCGAGCTTCCCGTTCATCGGCCAACCGGTGATCGAGGTGTGGTACCCCGCATTCTGAAACAGTTCAGGAATCAGCTTGATCGCGTCCGGCAATTGAATCTTCAGCTCACCCCGCCCGCTGCGGTGATGATGAGCGCCGATGCTCGTTTGATACATCCCCGTAATGAATGCCGAACGACAGGTCGAACACACCGGAGCCGTCACATAAGCATTCGTAAACTTCACACCGTCGGCCGCCAGCCTGTCGACGTTCGGAGTCTCAATCGCCGTCTCGCCGTAACACGAGAAGTTCGCCGACATATCGTCCGGAATAATCCAGACAATATTCGGACGACGCTCGTTGCCAGGCTCCTTTGCATCTACAGAACCGACGCTCAACAACGCCCAGGAAACAAGCAGTCCTGCGAGAAATTGGAACTTCAATGAAAGCATCTCAAACATTCTCGTTGATTCCCTGAAAGTTGATTGTTGGAATGTCGCCGTGAGTGTGGGTCTGGCCGTCTACAAAAATGCCATTCTCACCAACTTCCGGCCAAACCACGAGCGACTGCCCAAGTGTTAAATCGATCTTTGAATTTGGCATCCAGCTGCCGTCCATTCACTCGCGTACGCCAGTCACGAACATTCAGCCGACCAATAAATGCAGGCTGTGCAGGTTGCTGCCATTTTAACAACACTATGCGTTAAACAGCTCATCGATCCGGCCGGTCGAGTCGCCGAATGATTCGGTCCCGATACCAGAGCCCTGCAACAGGCTCAGCCACAGATTGCACAGTGGCGTCTTGCGATCGCTCATGACCAGGTGGCGGCCGTGTTTGATGCCCGCGCCACCTCCGGCGACAAGTGTCGGACAGTTTGTCAATGAATGTACCGAGCTGAGATTCGTTCCGAGTGTGATCGAGCAATTGTCAAACAGACTCGCCCCGTCCGACTCCTTCGAGCCTTTCAGCTTATCGATGAATTCGGCGAGCAATTTTGCGTGAGCGGTGTCGCGGCTCTGGGAAACGTCGCGGCGTTCACCTGCGGAGTAGTGGCTCATGCTGTGAGCGGACATCGTCGCGCCGAGGCTGGAGATCAGCGAATTCACCGGCATGCGATACGTGAAAACCCGCGTCGCATCAACCTGCATGGCCGCAACCATCAGATCGTACATCACGCGGATTTCTTCGTAGCCTTCGAGCGATTCGCCGGGCTCTTTGACTGGATCGGTCGGGACCTTCTTTTCGAGACTCAGCCACTTCTCTTCTTTAGCAAGGCGGACTTCGATCTCGCGAACAGACTCAAAGTACTCGTCCAGCTTGTGATTATCCGTCTGATTGAGCTTCCTGCTGACGGACTTCGCGTCGGCCAGCACGGTGTCGAGGACGCTGCGTTGTTCCATCAGGCGTGTCTGCCGTTCGGCCAGTGGAGTCGTATCGTTTGAGAACAGACGATGAAAAGCCGCAACCGGTGTATTGAGTGCTGCCACTGGTTTGCCTGAACGGTTCCAGGCCAGAGACAGGCCGGGACCGTGACCATCGCCCGACGCACCGGCATCTCCCGCAGCGGCAAGCTGAATCGACGTGAAACGAGTCTGTTCTCCCAGCACTTCTGCAGCCACCTGATCGACGGACACCGTGTTATTAAAACTTTGGCCAGGAATGCCGTAACGGTTTGCTCCAGTCAGCCAGAACGTGCTGCCGCTGTGCCCGTCGGCCGAGTACTGGTGCATCAGGTTTTGGATAAACGTCAGGTCTTTCTTGTGCCGATTCAGCGGCTTAAGAATCTCTGGAATCTCGTAATTCTCTCCGACCGTGTCGACATCCGGGTACCAGCGATCCGCCGTCACGCCGTACCCCATCCCGAGAAAGACCATCCGTTTGGGAGCGACCGATGCACTCGCGGCCGCTGACACCGTACTTCCCAATCGAAGCGACTCAAGAAACGGTAGCGAAATCAGAGCACTGCTGCTGGCAAGAAACGCTCGACGGGCGACTGTTGATTTATTCATAATTATTCCTCGATTGACTCGGGACCGAAGACGGTGGCCGTCAGGTCATTGACTTACTTTGTTTGAAACGGCTTTGACTGGACTAACGCGTGAATGAACTGACTGACTTCGTAATCACTTTCCTTTGCGGTCTGCTTGATCTCGTCTGACA
>CALDJX010000176.1 GCA_937899075.1 uncultured Planctomyces sp.
TCAATTCTCCTTGGCATGGCCCGTCGGCGAGGGCATGGGAGGCGGAGCAGGAATCCATCGTCGCGTGGTTGAAACAGCTCGAACCTCCGTTCGCCGTTATGGCCTGCAACGACGTTCGAGGCCAGCACGTCATCGAAGCGTGCTCGACGCTGAATCTTGCTGTTCCGGAGCAGGTGGCCGTGCTGGGCGTTGATAACGATGAGCTTCTTTGCCGCGTCTGCTCGCCGCCGCTGTCCAGCGTCATCCCGAATGCCGAGAAGGTTGGTTTTCGAGCCGCTGAAGTGCTCGCTCGATTGATGAACGGCGAAGATGTCGAGGACCTGACTCAACGGGTTCAGCCGCTTGGTGTGGAAACTCGCCAATCGACCGATGTTGTGGCCATCGACGATCGAGGCGTTGCCGCCGCGCTGCACTACATCCGCGAACATGCCTGCCGCGGGCTCAGTGTTGACGAAGTGGTTCAGAGCTCCACGGTCTCGCGGAGTACGCTGGAACGGCAGGTGAGAACATATCTCGGTCGCACGCCGCAGGAAGAAATCCGCCACGTCCAGATCAAGCGGGCTCGCGAGCTGCTTTTGACGACGGATCTCCCCGCGGAACGGATCGCCGTGCTGTGCGGTTTCGAGCACCCTGAGTATCTGCACGTTGTCTTCAAAAGAATCACAGGAATGACGACCAGCGAGTTTCGGAAGCAGGCGAAGCCGTAGCGTTCCAGCCTTTCAGGCGTGACAATATATCTCAGAGGTCAGACGCTACATCTCATGGCGGCCGGGAAGAGACAGGTTACGATTGAGAGATTGAATGACTCTCAATTTGCAGGCTGTCCATGAATGTTTCTAACCGAATTGCCATCGTCACCGGCGCTGGCTCCGGCATCGGAGCCGCCATTGCTCAGCACCTTGCCGCGGCGAACTATCACGTCGTCGTGGTCGGCAGGAGGGAATCCGCGCTTCGCGAGACGGCCGCAGCGGCATCGCAGAATTTCAGCGTTCGACCGCTGGACGTTGGCGAACGCGACGCTGTTGAGCGGTTGATTGAGTCGGTCGTCGCAGAGCATGGTCGCATTGACGTGCTGGTGAACTCTGCCGGCACCAATACGGTCGATCGCGCCGCCGCCAACGTGCCGCTTGACGAGTGGAATCGGATCCTGCATGTCAACGCGACTGGAGCGTTCAATTGCATCCAGTGCGTGATACCTCAAATGCGGCAGCAGTCCGGCGGGACAATCATCAACATTTCGTCCGTCGCTGGACGGCGAGCTATTTCGCTCGGTGGCGTCGCTTACAACGCATCCAAGTTTGCCATGACGGCACTCGGCACGACCGTCGGGGAAGAAGAAAAAGAGAACGGCATTCGTGTCACCAACATCTATCCCGGCGAAGTCGAAACGCCGATTCTCGACGCGCGGCCGGTACCTGTCAGTGCTGAACATCGGGCTCGTATTCTGCAACCGGAAGATGTGGCTCAGGCCGTTCTGCTGGCTTGTTCGCTTCCGTCGCGGGCGCGTATCTCGGAGCTGGTGATTGTGCCGACGACTCAATCGTTTGTGTGAAGAGGAACCATGAAGGCTTTATTACTAACCGAATACAAACAGCTTTCCGTGACCGACTTTGACAAGCCGTCGATTCGCGCAAAGGACGTGCTTGTTCAGGTACGCGCGTGCGGCATCTGTGGCAGTGACATTCACGGTTATGACGGCAGTTCCGGGCGACGCATTCCGCCGCTTGTGATGGGGCACGAGGCGGCTGGAGTCGTCGCCGAAGTCGGGAACGATGTCAAAGATTTCAAACCGGGCGATCACGTCACGTTCGATTCGACGGTGTCGTGTGGAGCGTGTTTCTACTGCCGTCGCGGCAACATCAATCTGTGCAACAACCGCATGGTGCTGGGCGTGTCCTGCGACGAGTACCGTCGGCACGGGGCGTTCGCCGAGTTCGTGTCGGTCCCGCAACACATCTGCTATCGGCTGCCTGACGGATTGTCGTTTGAACATGCCGCGATGATCGAGGCTGTTTCGGTCGCCGTTCATGCCGCGAACCGGACTCCGGTTTCGCTCGGTGACACGGCGGTGGTCGTTGGCAGCGGCATGATCGGCCTGCTGGCGATTCAGGCAATCCGGCTGGCAGGTTGTTCGCGTGTGATCGCAGTCGATCTCGATGCAGGGCGGCTGGAGAAGGCGGAATTGCTCGGAGCCGACATTGGCTTGAAGGCCGATGAAGTTGACGTGCCGGCTGAGGTGCGAAAACTGACGGACGGTCGCGGTGCGGACGTCGTGCTGGAGGTCGTTGGCGGGACACCCACGATCAAGACGGCGGTCGAAAGTGCTCGCAAAGGCGGATCAATCACGCTCGTTGGCAATCTAGCTCCGACTGTCGAAATGCCGCTGCAGTCGATCGTCACTCGCGAACTGTCTGTGTTCGGTACGTGTGCTTCCAGCGGCGAGTATCCGGCCTGCATCGACCTGCTGGCCCGCGGCTCGATTCGCGTAGACGAGATGATCACCGCGAAGGCATCGCTGGAAGAAGGCGTCGATTGGTTCGCTCGGCTTTACGACGGCGAGCCGGGAGCCATGAAAGTCATTCTGGACCCAACCCGCTGAGGCATAACCACGATGAATTGTCTGGATGGAAAGAACGCGATTGTCACCGGTGCCAGCAAAGGCATCGGCGCGGCGATTGCCGTTGCGCTGGCCGAAGCCGGAGCCAATGTCGCCATCAACTTCCACGGATCGCAGGATGATGCCGAAGCCGTTGCGGACAAGTGCCGGGCATTTGACGTGCGAGTTCGACTGGCTCAGGCAGACGTCGGAGTTCAGTCAGAGGTCGAACGAGTTGTCCAGGAAACGGTCGCTGAGTTCGGCGGGCTGGACATCGCTGTATCGAACGCAGCCTATAGTGATCGCGAGTTGTTTTACGAAGCCGATATGGCGGGCTTTGAGAAGACAGTGCAGGTCAGTATGTGGGGGGCCTTCTATCTCCTGCGGGCTGCTACTCGTCAGATGATCGCCACTGCAACGAAAGGCTCCGTTGTCATCGTTAGCTCGCCTCACAGTTGGGTGCCTGTACCTGGTGCAATGGCGTACAACATGTCTAAGGCAGCGATTGATCAGATGGCTCGCACGGCAGCGACCGAACTGGCGAGCAAACGGATTCGCGTCAACATCATGCACCCAGGCTGGATTGACACGCCCGGCGAACGAAAGTTCTTCAGCGAGGAAAAGCTGAAAACGATGGGCGAAGGTCTTCCGTGGGGGCGAATGGGCCGGCCGGAAGAGATCGCGCGCGGTGTCGTCTTCATGTGCGATCCGGCCAGCGATTACATGACCGGAAGCTCAATCCTGATTGACGGCGGCATCGGTCTCCCCGTTCAGGAAATGCACCGCTTGGATACTCCGGAATCTGAAGCAACGATTCTG
>CALDJX010000177.1 GCA_937899075.1 uncultured Planctomyces sp.
CGCAGGGAACGTGCAGGGCTGGGGCACTTTCCAGTCGATACAAATGACTCATGATATGCCCTCATGTGTTCCCAAGCGTGAATGCACCGCGTCGCTGCGGTAATCATTCGATCAGTTCATGCGGCCTTACAGGCCGACTGACTTTGCGACCTGCATGATGTCAATTTCGTCGAGCTTCTTCTTCATGCGCTCGTTCAGCACAGAGTCCTCGCCGGTCGTCAACGATGCGGGATACCCCGCTTTGTCCATTGCTGTTTCAAAGCTCTTCGAATCGTCATCACTCAGGATGCGACCATTCAGAATCCGATCGCCGATAATCCGGGTCAGAACTTTCTCGTCGTTCTCCAGTTCCGCCAGTCGGGTCTCGGTCAATACTTCCAGACTGGGCATGACGATCTTCTGCATGGCCGGACGCATTTTTGACTGAGCGTTTTTTTGAATGTTGGAGATTTCACTGCGTGACGGTGGTCCTCGCCGTTTTTGCGCCCGACGCTGGGCCATAATTTTCTTTTGCATATAGGCGGGCATGAATTTTCTCATGATGTCGGGAATCGTGGTCTTCGCGACGTTGTGCGCATGTTCGTGAATCTCGGGCTCGCGAGTTGACTTGAACGTCTCGACGGCCGTTTCCCATTGATCTTCTACCAGCAGAGCATTCACGCGTGTCTTTTGCGAACGCGTCAGCTTCAGTGGCCCGACCAGCGCTGTGATGTTGGATGCGACCGTCTGATGTAGTGCTTTCCGGCGTTTCTTTTCTTCCTGAACCCTCTTCAGTTGCTCTTCCCGGCTCAGCGGTTCGACTTTTGTTGCGGATTCGCTGCCGTCAGCCGTCTGCCTTGGTTCTTTTGGTGGATCCGCAGCTGCGGATTGCACAAAGGCAGCGGCCGCCAGCAGAGAGATAAGAGTGGCGAGTCGAAATTTCATGATGATGCTCATGCCTGAAAAAGGTGTGATGTCTGCAGCTTAAAGAACTTCAGCGTAATTCGTTGCACGGGTTAGTCCGCACGAGAGGGCTCATTCGCGGGCTCCACTCGAGAAGCTTCAGGAGCCCGTCGAATGTTGCCGTCGACCGCCCCCTGAGCCCCTGTGACGCGAATTGCCTCGTCCGTTTCGTTATCTGACACCGCGACATTGTCTAATAAGTGTGCTGGCAGCTTCGAGTTGCTGACCACGATCGACGTCTTAAGAAATTGGCTAGTGGTATTGCCGATCGCCCGGACACTTTCAGCCTCGGAAGCTGACAAGGCATGTCGCCAGCGATTGACCTGGTTGTCCGTGAAAGTCACCGTCGAACCGGGGTGAACCCATGCCGCAAAGTTCGGCGGCCCTCCGGTACGGGGGCCGTTTCCGTTGAACTGGTTTCCTGTGATTGTTGCTGTCCCACGAACAAGGACTCCGGCTACTCCACCACCGGTGATGACGTTGTCCGAGATGACAGCCTTGGAGTCTTCCTGAATAGCGATCATCGGAGGCATACCGCCACTCCGGGTTAGTTCATTGTCGACGATTCGAACGCTTGACCCATTCCGAACTCCGATGGCAACCAGATTGTTCTCAACACACCTGTTGTGAATCACAAATGCGGTCGCTTGGTCGCGAACGCCGATTCCCGAGAGAGTGTTTTCATGACACTCATTATCCACGATCAGCGCCAGCGCACCTTTCTGAATGCCAATGCCGGCCTGCTCGTTCTTCTCACACCGGTTTCCACGGATCACGACATCCGTCCCGTCCTCAGAACCGATACCGGCCTGCAGGTTCTCGTAGCAGTGATTCCCATCAATGATCGGCCTCGCTCCGGCACGAGCTCCGATACCGGCCTGCAGATTGCGATAGCATTTGTTATCGCGAATAATGGCTTGAGCCCCTTCTTCTGTGCCGATGCCGGCCATAACGTTTTCAAAGCATTCATTACCCATGATGACTGGTCGGGCTCCATTCTGAGATCCGATTCCGGAAGTTTCATTCCGATAACAACGGTTGTTGCGAATGACTGGAGCCGCGTCGGAGCGGCATCCGATTCCCGACATGCCGTTTTCGAAGCACTCGTTGAATTCGATCAGCGGCGTCGCTCGGAGCTGGCAGCCAATCCCCGCTTCCGCATTCTGGTAGCAGCGGTTGTGGCGAATGATGGGGGCTGCGTCCTTCATAGCTCCGATGCCGGCCATATCGTTTTCATAACACTCGTTGTGTTCAACAAGTGGAGTGGTTTCTGCACCCGTTCTGATCCCAATACCCGCGCGACGATTCTTGTAGCACTTGTTACCCCGCACGACGGGCTTCGAGCCTTCACTAATGCCTATCCCGGCCCGGATGTTTGAGTAACAGACATTGTTGATAACAAGCGGGAAAGCGCCAGTCGCGTGTCCGATGCCGGCATAGAAGTTTTCAAAACAGATGTTGGATTCGATGGTCGGACTCGATTCCATCATCACACCGATGCCACCGCCCATATTCCGGTAGGCGATGTTGTGGTGGATGTGAGCAGAGACACGCTTCCCCTCACCGCCCATCGTCACGATGCCGCTATAGCCGATATGATGCACGATGTTGTTGGTCACTTCGCAGTCGGTGACACGAACAACGGCAATGCCCGCGACACCCGGTTTACCAATTCGGTCATATGACTGGTCTTCACCCTGGGTGGCGTGATGCTTGTTCCACTCTTCTTCGTCGTACGTGCCTACGCCAGTCACGGTGAAGCCGTCGATCACCGCACCTTCAGCCATCGCGACGCCAGGAGAGTCTTCGTCGCCTCCAGTGCCGTCGATGATGGTCTCTTCGGCGCGTTTCAGTCCGAGCTTACCTTTAGCATCGTCGCCGGCACTTTTCAGCGTGACGTTGGGTTTCAGACGGACGCGTTCGTGATAGGTCCCGGCACTGACAAGTACCGTGTCTCCCTCGTCAGCCGCATTGATCGCCGACTGAATCGACTTATGGTCTTCTGGTACGCCCAGAGTAGCTGCGACAGCGGGATGGCTCGCCGTCGCCAGCAGGGCAATCGCCAGAGCACCGAATAGAACTTGCAACTTGCGCATGGTTGGGGTCCTCAACTTGGAATGAAATCCGTCATTCGACTGACGGTCGGGTGTCCTCGAATTTTGATTCTTCTACCTGGCTCTGGGCGACGATTAAGCGGTTAAGGAGTCGAGCCAGTTGCAGACGCTCGTCATTGTTTAGCCCTGTCATAATGCTCTCCAGTTGGGCTGGCTGGTCCTTCCAGATCTTCTTCAGCAGCCTCCGGCCGCTCACGGAGATGCTGACGAACTTCTCACGGCGATCACTCGGATTGACAGTTCGCTTGATCAGGCCGGCCTGTTCAAGCCGGGTGAGCATGACGGTCACATTGGGAAAAGACACGTACAGTTCGTTCCCCAGCCGGCGTTGCGTGACCTGTTCAGGACGCAGCCGGTTCAACACCGTGAGCATCTGAAACTGCGGGGGAGTGAGGCCAAACTTCGCATAGTGCGGCCCCATCCGACGAGAGACGGCACCGAATGCGCGGACGACCGAAACCACCGCGCGCCGCGCGGGCGTATCGGGAAAGTCGTCGCGAAGATCGGGCGTCTGGGAGGCGTCTGTCACGGGTTTGCCACCTGTTCCTTGACTGGTAGTGTGCTGACGCTCAGGCGTCCATTTTCGATCACAATTCGCCTGCCGACTCCGGGTGCGTGAAACTGCGTCCCGTAGAGTGTCTGAAACATTTCCGTCGCCAAGTCACCGGAACAGTGAGCCGGCGAGACAGACTGTACGTTGAGGTCCTGTAGCTGATTGATCGTTTGCTTGATCGCCTCAGGTTTCTTGCGCAACAGATGAAAGCCGCCCAGCAGATACCGAATGGAGTCCTTTTGCCTTTGCTCCTGCACCGTCTTCACCAGTTTCACGATGCCCGGATGGGAGCAACCAACGAGCATCACCGGCCCCACAGAAGTTTCGATGACCAGCGACTGTTCAGAAGGCAGACCATCAACAATGCCGGTAGAGAAAATTCCCGGAGTCAGCTCAAACGGACCAGTGATCCGATGCGGTACCATCTTCACGCCTTTGGCTCGACGGAACGCCTCTTCCGGAAAGCAGTCGAGAAAGTGGACTGTCAGGTCCGGGTTCTTTTCAAAAATCCAATAGACACCGCGCAGATGGTCGGCGTGCTGGTGCGAAATAATGGCATGCTCAATCGACTTCGGATCGATTTGCATCAACTCCAGATGTTGGAGGATCAGAATCGGATCGCTGCCTGAGTCAAACAGAATCCTGTGCCCCCGAAAGTCGATGAGTGCCGAGAAACCCCAGCCCCGCCGCAGATCCTCACGTGCCGATGTGTTGTCGTACAGAATCTGGATTTCGAGTTCAGGGTCCGTCTGGACTTGATCCGAGTCTTCTGCCTGCACTGACAACGTCACCAGGCAGCACAGTAGAACGGCGACGGATCGGACAAACTGACGAGTCATCGGTGAAGTCTCCCGAAAGGAAAGAGTTAGTCGTTTAGTTCAATAGTTAACTATTAAACTATCTCCGGGGACGTATGCCGTCAAGTAGTTG
>CALDJX010000178.1 GCA_937899075.1 uncultured Planctomyces sp.
GCAACTACTCTTCGAACAACGCATGCTTGCCCCAGATCGCGTGCTCACCGAGGTGCCAGCCGTGATCTCCCCACAGAACAACGATCGTGTTGTCCGCCTCGCCCGTCGCATGCAAGCGTTCGATCACGCGCCCGACCTGAGCATCGGCGTACGAAACGCAGGCTGCATAGTGCCTGCGGACTTCCGTCGCGAAATCAGCATCCGAGTTCGGATTACGTTTCCACCGGTTGTACTTCATGAACTCGCCGGAACCGTGCCACGTGGTTTTCCCGACCGGCTTTGTCGGATGCGGAATCGGAGGCAGTTCAACGCCCTCGTACAGGTCGAGGTATTTCTTCGGAGCACCGAACGGCAAATGCGGTCGGATAATTCCAACAGCCAGGAAGAACGGTTTGTCGTCCTTGCCTTCGGTCAGCAGATCCAACTGGCTCAACGCTTCGTCAACAATCAATCCGTCCGGGTAAATCGAATCGGGACCTTCGACGGCCTGAAACAGATCCATCTTTGAAGCGTCGCCGCGAATTTCACCATTCGCCAGCCCGTGCATTGCCCCGCGAGGATGCTGCCAAGGCCCGGCCGGCAACAAATGCCGATCCCACGACAGAGGCATCTCGGGAATCGAATCCTGATCCCAATCTTTACCGCCACGCCCGCCCGGATGGTGCGACACCTTTCCGACCGAAACCGTCGCGTAACCGTTCTGCCGGAACCACGCCGGAAAACTCGGCGGATACGAGTCCGCGTTCTTCGACACCTTCGCACCGCGATCAAACAACGCACCGTTCCCCGAAGGCCCATAAGTCCCGGTCAAGAGAGCGTACCTGGACGCTCCGCACGTCGGAGCCTGCACGTAATGCCGATTGAACGCCCGCCCGCGAGCAGCCAGCGCGTCAATATTCGGCGACTTGATATAGCTCTTGCCAAAGCAGGCCAGCTCGGGCCTCAAATCGTCAATACAAAGCAGTAAGACGTTCGGCTTCTTCGCGGCGTCGGCTTCCAGATTCGGAAGCAACGCCATCGCAAAAATAAACATCAAACTCAACGCTGAATTCCGCTGCATGATGATCCTCGGGAGTAAGACTTCGATCGAAGATGAAACCGTAGCATTGCGCAGCCACTGGGAAAAGCAGACGCTTCATCGATCGCTCGACCCGGTCCCCTGCTGCCACCGGACTATTCGTGCCCCAGAACGTCGACACAATCGCGGTCGATCAGGCCGATGCCCTGCAGAAGTGTCGAGACCATCCGACGGTGCTGTCTCGTTCTCAGAGAAAGCGGCTGCTCTTTGTAGGTTGTCTCCAGAATGAACGAGTCGATCTTCAGCCGGTCAGTACAGGCTCGGACGAGACTGCCTTTGGCAGCGCCGGAGCGGGAGAGTAATTCGAACTTACGCTGCGGATTTTCCACCGTTGCGTTAACGGCGGCCACCATCTTCTCGGCCAGAGCGATCCGCTTGTCGGACTTCGAAAAGATGATGCTCGAACCGACCGAATTCGCGTTGCTTCTGTGAAAGTCGAAGCCTTCGTGAAGGTCGATTACGAAGTCCGGCTTCTGTTGATCGACCAGTTCCCACAAGGCCTCGGCCACCGGGCTTTGCGGTAGCTCTCGATCGGACGTTGGGAAATTTCTATTCAGGTCCCGCTGCGCCGCGTCTTCACTTAACGGAGGAAACCACCGAGTCTTCACGGCCAGACCAAGCATGTTGACCTTCGGCACGACGATCAGCCGGCCTCGGCGTATTGGCCAGTGCCGAATCTGCTCCGCGGCGCGACTTCCGGCAGGTTCATTGCCATGCACGCCGCCCGTCAGAAAAACGACCGGCCCCGGTTCCGTCCCCTCAACAACGTACCACGGCGTTGCCCATGCTGTTTTCTCACCGAGAATCCCAGCCGCGGCGTCCTTGCCGACAGGTGCCGAATCCTCTCCAGAAGCGAAAGCCTGAAGGACAAACAGCAGGACGCAAAACATACTCTGCCGGAGCCGCGGTTGTACGAATCCCCGTCTCATGCCTCACCTTGAAATGCGTCGTCTATGCCCCGTCCCGAAACAACTTTCCGAATTCGATGGGAGCAACGACCTTCGTCATTCCCGCGCAGAGTACTGGGCTCGCGAAGGCTGGGCCGGGAAACCAGTTGTCCGTGGAGTTCTGGGTTCCCGCCTGCGCGGGAATGACGTAGCTAAAGATTGGAAAGTTAAACCGGGACTAATCTTTAGTTTCGGCTGCGACCATCGGTGATCACTTTTTCAAGCTGAGCAATCAGCCGCTTTGCAACTTCCGGATGTGCGTCGAGGACGTTCATCTTTTCACCCGGGTCTTTGCTCAGATCGAACAACCGGTAGCGAGTGACTTTAGTACTCGCCAGCGGTGACTCAACTTTGACGTTCCTCGCCTGCTTCGTGTCGTGCCGCTGAAGTTTCCAGTTGCCGACTCGCAGTCCGTAGTTGCCGCCTTTGCCGTTGTCCTGCTGGACGAGGTGATCTCGCCCGTTGGCTCCCTTTTCTCCGAGCATCGCTCCGAGGACGTTGAAGCTGTCGATGCAGGCATTCTTCTTCAGTTCGGCGCCGGTCATCAATGCAAAGCTGGCGGCCATGTCGATGGTGCAAACCAGTTTGTCGGATTCGCCAGCCGGAACGCGGCCCTTCCAGCGAGTAATGAACGGCGTTCGTGTTCCGCCTTCCAGAACGCTGTACTTCCCGCCGCTGTAAGGGCCGGCTGCGTGGTGGTTACCGTTGTTCTCGATCGCTCCGTCCTTGTAGCCGTCGTCGAGTACCGGCCCGTTGTCCGAACAGAAGACGATCAGCGTGTTCTCGGCAAGCTTCAGCCGGTCCAGAGTTTTCATCAACTCGCCGACACACCAGTCGAGTTGCACGATGGAGTCGCCTCGAAATCCAAGCGGCGACTTGCCCTGAAATCGTTCGTGTGGGATCCGCGGTACGTGCAGATCGTGCGAAGAGAAGAAGAGGAAGAACGGGTTGTCTTTGTTGGACTCGATCCACTTGTTGGATTGGTTGACCCATTCGTCGGCGAGGTCTTCATCACGGAACCGAGCGGCGTGGCCGCCCGTGTAAAACCCGATTCGGCTGATGCCGTTGTGGATCGTCGAATTGTGGCCGTGAGACCAGTCCATCTTCAGCGTGTCGCGATGAGTGATCCCCGTGGGATGATCATCGCTCGGTTTTTTATTGCCGACCCACAGCGGATCTTTCGGATCGAGATTCAGCACGCGATGATTCTGGACGTAGACCTGAGGAACTCGGTCATTGGTCGTTGGCAGCAGAAAGTTGAAGTGAAATCCGATGTCCAGCGGACCGGGCTTCAAGTCACCATTCCAGTCAGGTCCGTCCGATCCGCCAAGCCCGAGATGCCACTTTCCGATGACGGCTGTCTTGTACCCAACGCTCTGCAGCAACGATGCAATCGTTTCGGTGCCCGGCTGAATAACGGCCGGGCTGTTCGGCGGGGCGATTCCTGTCCCGGGACGGCGAAACGCGTAATTGCCCGTCAGGAACGAATACCGAGTCGGCGTGCAGGTCGACGCCGAGCAATAGCCACTCGTAAACCGCTGCCCTTCCGCCGCCAGTCGATCGATATTTGGAGTCTTCACGCGACTCGCGCCGTAGCACGAAAGATCTCCGTAACCCATATCGTCGGCCATGATGACCACGATGTTTGGACGCGCGGTTGACTCGGCGGAAAGTGCTTTCGTATAAGGCGTTTGCGGAAAGGCTACCGCCAATGCTGAAATGGTGAGTGTAGCTAATCTGTGTAGCAAACGACGTGGGAATTCCCGGCGGCAACCGGCCTGCGTTGAGGTAAGGAACAGGTACATGATGATCCCTCTTAATGATCGCATTGAGGTCGCCGTGCGCGGACCGCCGATGCTTATTCGCTCAATTCGCAACAAGCGTTTGCGGCTGCGCAAGAAAAAGACCAGGGGACCGGGGCGGCAACCCCTTTTGGCCCCCTGGCGGCAAGGAACCGAACACGGTTCCAAGCTGAGTATCCTCTTACTTGAACACAACGTCAATTCCCGGCGGCAACCGGGACAACCTTGATAAAGGTGAATTCACAAATGGCAGGGAAACGAACCGATCAAATTTCCGCAAAGAATTCTGGAGTAAGTGCCAGACGAACTTCCAAAGCTGGACGGCCGAGAAAGAAAAGACGTCAATCGCATGGTTCAGCATGGCATTGGAAACAGACTGATACCTGGTACTTCACTCAACCGAACACTCGAAAGCGAATTCCTCTGGTTGACGAAAAGGGAATTCGAATTCGTGGCAAAGAAAATAAGGAAGCAGCGCAACTTGCTTTAGCACGGATCAGACTTTCTGATGAACTGCAGCCAGCCATTCAGCCAACGTCTCAATGGACCGTCGCCAAAGTGTTTGACGTCTATCTGGACGACCTGTTTGGAAGAGCCAATGAAGAGTGGGCCATTCAAGTTAGAAACTGGTTGAACGATTTATGCTCATACTGCGGAGCATTGCGAGTCGATGAATTCAAGAAAAAGCACCTTCGTAACTGGCTTCAGCAGCATTCTAGTTGGA
>CALDJX010000179.1 GCA_937899075.1 uncultured Planctomyces sp.
AATTTCGATTCCATTGGCGCTGGTTTCGGTCGCTCCTGGCGGAACTCATGCGATCCTGGATGGCATCTTCCTTGGCTCGGTCGTCGCTGTCGGGCTGTGGATCGTTCGCGCCGGTTTCAATTGCCTGGCGTCCGGCCGGCTTCTCAGCAGATGCACAGCCAGTGTCGAAGCCCGCAAAGGAGCCGCGGCAACTCTGATCTTCGCTGCTTTGCTTGGCAGTTCGGTGACTGTCGAGGCCGCAGAACCGTCGCCGCCAATTCCAACAGCAAAGACCGCGACGAACTCGGTCATCATTCCTTACGAAGCAGGCTCTGACGCGAACGTTGCCGAGCGTGTTCTGCTGACTCGTGAGCAGTTTCTGCAGCTCTGGAATCTGGCGAATCCGGATCAGAAAGTGGACGGCCCTGCTCCGACCAAAGGTCTGATCGACGCGGCTTTCTACGACTGTCAGCTCGTCAAGTCTGACGACCGCAGTGCAAAGGTCGAAGTGACCGCGACGTTAATCATTCACAGCTTTCACGATGGGCAGATCGCCCTGCCCGTCCCGCTGGGAACGATCGCGTTGAGCGAGGCTCTGCTGGACGGTCAGTCAGCCACACTGGTCAGCCGCTCGGACAAGTCCGGTCAGCACATGGGTGCCATCGTCACGGGAAAAGGTCAGCACACGCTCGACTTGAAGTTCGCTGTCGCCGCTCAGGTTAATGGTTCCGTCGGTCAGTTCACGCTGCCTCTGAAAACCGTCCCTTCGGGGCGAGTCGTGTTTCGTCTGCCGGCCGACGGCCTGGACGTCCGAGTCAACGGTTCAACCAGCGCTTACCGTCGCAGCACAAACAACGACAACGCCACGATCGAAATCCCTGTCGGTGACGGCAGCCCGTTGACCGTTTCGTGGCGACCGCCCGAACAACAGGGCATGGTCACTTCGATCGTCCACGTGGATAGCTCGACAGCCGTCGTGATCGACGACGTGGGCATCTCAGAATCAACTCGAGTTTCTGTCAAAGTGCCACAAGGTGCGGTTTCGGATCTCTCGTTCAATCTTCCGGGCGAGCTTCGAGTTCGGCAGATCGCCGGTCCGCATCTCGCTGGCTGGGAACTGAACGAGCAGGATGGCAATCGCCAGTTGCGGGTCTTCTTCAACCCGCCAGTGACCAGTGAAACGTCGCTTCTGCTGAAACTGTTTCTCGACGAGAAGCAGGGAGATGCTGAACAGACAGTGGAGATTCCAGTCATCGCCGCACGCGATGTCACGCGGGACACCGGTCTGGTCGCCGTCCTCGCTGCTGAAACTTTTCAGGTTCGCAGCGGTCAGGTTTCCGGACTCTCGCAGATTGACGCAAATCAGAAACTTCCGTTACCCGCAGTCGACACGTCGTCTGCGGCGTCGGTCCGACTGGCCTGGCGATACGCAAGCCGCCCGATCGGGTTGCAGGTAATCGTCGGTCGCCGTCAGCAGCAATCAGTGGCGACGATTCAGCACGCGATTCAGGTTTCGCGCCGCAAGATTCACATGGCCACGTTGATGCGGGCTTCTCTCAAAGGTGTCCCGCGCCCCGGCCTGACGTTCGAACTGGCCGAAGAACTGCTGGTGCTTAAGGTTGAAGCAACGTCGATGTCCGACTGGTACGTCTCTGAATCGGACGGCTCGAATCCCAGGACACTGACGATCGAATTCGACGAGCCATTGCTGGGCAACATTGAAGTCGTCCTCGATTCACAACTCACCAAGTTCCCTAACGACCTGGTCGTTGAAGTTGCGCCGCCGTTCCCGCTCGAAATCGGCAAGCCGACTTCGTACGCCGGAGTCTGGTTCGACGATGCTTACGCGGCCTCGCCGGGCGACGTCAGCAGTTGGAGTCCTGTCGAGCCTCAGCGGATTCCCGTCGAACTGCTTCGACAGAATTCAAAGCCTCTACAGTACGCTTTTCGTTCTACCGCGGAACAAGCTGAAGTCATCGGTTTCGAAGTCGGCCGAGCGACCTCGCGACTCGTCGCTGACGCCGTCGTCATGACATCGGTCGGCGACACGTTTCTTGATTACTCGCTGGCGTTGAACTGGCAGATCAGCGACGCGGCGGTCGACCAGTTCACCTTCACAACGCCGCTCTGGCTGAAAGACCGGTTGGCCTTCGCCGGTGGATCCATCCGCGAAGTAACCAACAGCGTGGTTGGCGAAAAGGTCCGCTGGACACTGCATCTTCAGGATGCTGTGAAAACTCGATACTTCGTTCTGGCAACAGCCACACTGCCGCCCGCCACGAAAAAAGTAGAAACACCAGCCATCGGCTTTCTCGATCCGAAGTTCGACGAGTGGGGAGATTCCGACGGCTTCACTCCGATGGAAACGCAACGGCAATACGTGCTGCTGATTAACCAGTCGCAAAGTCAATTGTCGTCTCGTCACGAATCTTCAAACGAGCCCGTCTCGGCTTCCGACATTCCTATTAACGTGGGTCAGTCGCTGCTTGACCAGGCGGCCGAACTGCTTCGAATTCGGGACAAAGCGAAACTGCCCTCGTGGTCTGTTCGCCGATTGGAGCAACAGGCCGGTGCGCCAGCGTCGGTTAACGTCGCTGACTTAACGTTGTCGATCGCTGCCGACGGCACGTGGCGTGGTCAGGCAATTTACACGATCAGAAATCGCCGACGACAGTTTCTGGGAGTTCGTCTGCCGGACGAGTCGCGGCTGCTGTCGTTGTTCGTGAAGGGTCGACCATCGCGGCCGGTGATCACCAGACTGGACGACCAGGCAATTCACCTGATTCCACTTCCGAAGGCGAGTGACTCGGACGTTTCCTTTCAGGTGAAGCTCGTTTATGCCGGGCAGTTTGCATCGGCGTTGCCCGGCGGGTTCACATTCCGCAGCAGCGAACTCGACATGCCGGCTCCCAAAGTCGTCACTCCGAATGAGAGTGCTGAGTTCGGCATTCCCGTGGCACGAACGCTTTGGACACTCCTTCTGCCCAAAGGAGTCGATTACAGCGTACTGGATGGTGCCAACCGAACAAACGTCGTACAGGGCAACGACGCAGAAAGTCAGAAGGCTTATCTGAAGTCGCAGCTCTCTGATCTTTCGGAAATGCTGACCATCGTGAGTGGCAAGGGCTACACACGGAATTCAAAAGTCGCGGCCAGTAACAATCTGAAACAGATCGAACTCGGTCTGCAGAGCTATCGTGACGGCTTGGGTTTATCAAGTTCTGACGAAGAGTCCGTCGAGCTGCAACGGAAGATTTCCGAAGTCGAACTGCAACTGGCCGAGAACAACGATCAGATTGAGCTGTACGTCAACTCTCCCGAAGTCTATTTCGACTTCGACGCAGACGGACTGGTCAATCTCGAAGATCAGAGCGACGTTTCTCAGCGGCTGCAGGTGGCGAATAACAACTATGCGTTGATCATCGGAAACGGTGAGGTCGGTATTGCACCCCCATCTTCGATGACCGCTTCACCAGGTCGGATGGTGAATGGGCCAGGGCCTGGTGTGATTCCAATGTTCGACGAGAGCGCTCCCGGCAGCAGCGAGCAGACCGTCGCGCAGGATTCTAAACCGCTGAGCGGCTATGCCCTCGCGATCAAAGGTGGTCAGACACGGACGACGTCGACTCAATCAAAGAAAAGTGCGGAACAACAGACAGACCGCTTCAGTACCGGGACGCGAGTCATGCGTCGTCAGCAAAGCCTGTCGAACATCGACGGCCTGAATTCGTTCGTCGACTTTAACAACGGCAACGCCCCGGAAGATCAGAACAGCAACGGCGTCGCTCCAAACAGTGAAGGAGCAATGTCCGGCGGCGGCGGAGGATTCGGCGGGGGCAGTGGGGGTACGACCCCGCAACGACAAACAAGGAATCCTCAGATTTTTGCTGACTCCTTCATCGAAAGCCAACGCGGTAGCTTTCAAATGGCCCAGACGCAGCAGAACACGAGCCAGCAACAAATTGAGGGCGAACAGCGAACAGCAGCCCCTGCAAGTAACATTTCAGGAAATGGTGCAACGGCGGCTTCGCGCTGGACCAAAGTCGGCGGCCTCAGCCTGCCGATCGACATCCCAACCAGCGAGCAGTCGGTTAGCTTTTCCCGGGTCGGTGGCGAGGCAAAACTTGCTCTGAGAATTCGATCGCGAGAACTTGTCGACACGGGAGTTGGTTTCGTGTGGACGCTGGTCTGGCTCGGCATTGCCGCGACGTTGATCGTCACCTTCAGCCGAGTTTCGACGACTCGCGAACTTCTGCACCCGGCGGTTTGGATCCTGTTTGTCGGTGGCTTGCTGAGCTTCCTGATCCTGCCCGGTGCCTTAAGCGGGTTCGGATTCGTGGGCTTCCTGATCGGACTGCTGGCTCTGGCTTCTCGATTCGTCCGCGCTGGCCGAACAGCCTGAATCTTCAAGGGCTGACGGAGCCATCGTCTCCGAAACAAGCCGCATTGACGAGCGCTGCCACGATGTGCCGGTTGCGCCGATTTGCGCATAGAAACAGCCGATCGAAGCTCGATCCGTGGCGGCATTCCGAAGACTTCGACGCCGCAACCGATTTTGCGACCTAGATTTGGAGACACGTTTAAAGCTATCTGCGGAAGCAGTCTCTCGATCCAGGTGGACTCACCCATGGTGACTCAAAACCCACACGACTCATTGGATTCCGTCCTTCAGGAAGGTTTCATCGTCGGGGAAACAGACGGATCCTGGTGCGACGTTTTTCCGCTTTTCGCCACTTCCAAGCTGACCGTAGGCCGCGAAGGCCACAACGACATCGTAATTCCTGACGTTCGTTGCAGCCGTGAACACTGCGTCTTCAGGAAGCTTAACGGCGACTGGTACGTCTGTGATCTGGGAAGTTCGAACGGAACCTTCGTCAATGGCAACCGCGTCAATCGCACTCAAAAGTTGCGGCCTGGTGACCGCATTAAAGTCGCCTCCCAAAAGTTGATGTACGCCGCGACGGTGGTTGACCCTCAGGACATCATTGCCGATTTCGCGACCAGTGGTGCTGGCAGCATTTTTTGATGCACCATGCATCCCCGTCAGTGGGATGAAGCCGGTCGATTCTCTACAGTCCGTCGCCGCGCCGCTCTCATTTCTGAGGGTGGCCGAAGTTTGATTGCGACGCGAAGGAGTTCTCGACATGGGTGCAACGATTATCGATGGCAAAGCTGTTGCCGCAGATTTGCGAGCAACGCTTGCTGAGGACGTCGCGAAATTCGTCGAAGCGACGAACGTGCAGCCTCACCTGGCAGCGTTACTGGTCGGTGAAGATCCCGCCAGCGCGGTCTATGTCAGAAATAAACAACGAGCCTGCGACAAGTCTGGAATCCGCAGCACGCTTCATCGGCTGCCGACCGAGATCACAGAAGAAGGCCTGCTGACTCTCGTTGCGCAGCTCAACAATGATCCGACCGTTCACGGAATTCTGGTTCAACTTCCGCTGCCGCGACACATCAAGGAACAAGTCGTCCTTGACGCGGTGACGCCGCTGAAAGACGTCGACTGCTTTCATCCGGAGAACGTCGGACTGATGGTTCAAGGCCGGCCGAGATTTCTGCCGTGCACGCCGCACGGAGTCCAGCAGTTGTTGCTGACTTCTGGAACTAAGGTTGCTGGTGCTCACGCCGTCGTACTTGGTCGTAGCGAAATTGTCGGCAAGCCAATGGCCATGATGCTTGTTCAGCGTGGCGAAGCAGCCAACGCGACCGTGACCATCTGCCACAGTTGTACGGAAGGGCTGGCCGAAATCACTCGGCAGGCTGACATTATTGTCGCGGCAATCGGGAAGCCGAGGTTTGTCACCGCCGACATGGTCAAGCCGGGCGCCGTCGTCATCGACGTCGGCATTAACCGCGTGGATGACAAGCTGGTCGGCGATGTGGACTATGGCCCCGTTGCGGAAATTGCCTCGGCAATCACTCCTGTGCCGGGCGGCGTCGGCCCCATGACGATCGCCATGCTGCTCCGGAATACGCTGACCGCTGCGAAACTCAGCGTTGGCATGACATCCTGAAGTTGAGCGTCCCGATCGACGCCGTCTGCAGAATGAATGCCAGGATTGAACAATGCCCGAAGAGCCAATCACGCTGGGACATCACTGGATCGTTGATCTGCATGGTTGTCCGGCGAGCCTGCTCAATGACCACGATCTGATCCGCAACCGGCTGAAGGAAACGACGGAGCGGTACGGGCTAAGCCTGCTTCAGATTGTGAGCAACCGGTTTGAACCACAAGGTGTGACCGCTGTCGGATTGCTCGCCGAATCTCATCTTTCAATCCACACGTGGCCGGAACATTGCTACGCGGCCGTCGACATTTTCACGTGCGGCTCTGACCAGAACCTGCGCGCCGCGTGCGTGTTCATTGCCGCATCGCTACAGGCGAAAGAGTCGACAGTGCTCCGACTGCAACGAGGCGTGCTGGCTGCCAACGAGCCGCGTGAGATCACTGCTGAGAAAGTCACTCTCGACGATCGAACGTCCGAGGGTGCGTCTTGAGTCACCACGCGATTCGCCCGGTGCTACGAGACGCGCCGGTCAAACCTGACACCTAACGCAGAGGAATTTGCTGCGCGCGGCGTTGTTGGCCGGGAAACGCCAGCGGAGGAAATGCCGGTGCCCGTGGCGGCGTCAGCGGCAACGGCTTCAACGACCTGACGAATTGTTTGAACGCGTCGTCGAGGTTCTTTGCCGGAATAACTTTTGTCTGTGGATTCGATGTCGTCCCCTTAACCTCAACAACGACGCCGACAAGATTCGCCACTCCGCCTACGAGTCCCGCCACTTCGGTGACGATCGGAATCCAGACTTGAGATTTCCGGGTTCGCGAACTTGGCAGCACCGAAACGAAGGTCAGATCGAGCGAGTCATCGAAGCCGGCTCGCCCGGTTCCATGAAGCTGCATCGGTGAGCCGACGAGGTCGATCGAGCTGAAGTTGAACTGCTCGTTCGCGATCTGAAAATCGACGCGACCGTACTCAAAGAACGAGTTGTCCTGCGGAGCCACGGCCAGCGTGTTGAGCACCTGAAAGACGACTGGCAACTCATACAGAGCCGCCGGACTGATTTGC
This sequence comes from uncultured Planctomyces sp., assembly GCA_937899075.1. Lineage (GTDB taxonomy): Bacteria > Planctomycetota > Planctomycetia > Planctomycetales > Planctomycetaceae > JABMPE01. Next base: position 7,053 of record CALDJX010000179.1, read on the forward strand.
AGTTGGCCGCGGCCGGTCAGGTTTTTAGGTTGAGCTCCTTTCCCTTGGACGGTCATCCAGCCATTCATAACGCCTTCCAGTCGATCACGATTCTGCATGTAAAGTTGCGAGAAACGTTTCAACTGGCCGTGCGAAAGATTGATCCGCGCCAGATAGTCGGTCGGCTGAGACGTCGTTGCCTGGCTGTTGATAGACAGAACCCCGCCGACAAACTTCGCCTGAACCTGCTCGCTGGAATCGATCGGCCGATCCGTTCCATTTGGAATCAGAGCCTCGCGCGAGCCCGCGCTGAAGACGCCCTTCTTCAAAGAAAACGGCCCACGGACGTCGTAGAGAGTGTACTTGTCGAAAACTTTCAGGCTGGAGATGTCCAGAACGCCGTCGGCATCAGCTTCGTACCCGTCCCACGTTCCTGTCGAGATGATTCGACCAGTCACGTCTGTAAAGTCGAGTCCCGCACTGACAGTCCCTTTGTTCAAGTCGGTGGCGACTTCCCACGCTGCGGTGATCGGGAACTGAGGATCCTGCGTTCCTCGCAGCTCCAGAAAACCGGCGACGTTAATCGTCTGATCGGGGCCGAAGGACGAGAAGACCGACTTCAGTCCCGGCGACAACGCTCGCTGAAACGATGCATCGTTTACCAGATTTTTCGCGGACCATTTTGAAAGAGTGGTCCGCCAGTCACCGTTAGGTTCAGTTCGAACAGAGCCTTCAAGCGACACTGATGTTCCACCGTGCCGACCATCAAACGAATTGATCGCCAGCAGGCCATCAGCAAACGCATAGTTCGCTTTGATCCCCGTCAGCGCGTAGGGGAACATGCGAAGATTGGCCGTACCCTCGTCAATTTGAATTTCCGGCAGAGTGATTCGCACGGGCTGCCCCCTGACCATGCGAACGTCGGTGACCATGCGGCGAATCTTTCCGCTCGGCGAAAACTCCTGCCACAACTTTTTGAGATGCGGCGGCAATGCCGTGCGGAGCGACTCGTCGATCTGAGCTTCCTGAGTCGTGACACTCAGTTGCAGATCGCTGGTGCCGGTTGACGTTATGTATTTCCCTTCGGCGTTGAGCAGTGCGCTGCCGTGGGTTCCGCGAAGTTCGGTGAAGTCCCAGTCCTGCCCGTCGAAATTAAGTTTGCCTGTCAAGTTTTGAACCCGATAGGGAAAGCTGCGAAACGCCATCGTCCCGGCCTTCAGGTATCCAACCATGCTCGGAATCATTTTATGATCCGGCCCAGGCTTCCGTTCCAGCCGAACGTGAGCATCCGCGAAGCCGCCGAGATTCATCGAGTCCAGAACGGATCGCATTTTCGGATTAAGAGCGCCATAGAAGTCGTCGTCAAGCGGCAGATCTTCGACGTCAATTTCGAAAACGACCCACGCCTCAGGACCCGGATTTCGAACAAAGCCTTTCAACGTGATCGGTCGATCGCCAACGCGGCCAGCCATGTCGATTCTCAGATCCCGGCCGTCCTGAACGATCGTGCCGACGGCGTCTTTCACTGGGTACGGAAAGATTTCGTGAATCACGGATGCCCGATTGGCTCGAACAAGCAGACCCTGCGGGGTCCATTTTTCACCCGGCGCGGCAACGACGGAAACTTCCATGTCGAGCAGACCGCTCGGATGATGGATGTCGTAGATTTTCCCAAAGCCGACGGACAGGCGACTTCGCAACCGCTCGTCACAAACGAGCCCTTTGATTTTGAGATTCACTTGCCCCGAAGGCCCCGCGTCGGACTCCAGGATTGATCCCGAAATATCGACTTCCGTCGGACCGTTGACGGCGGTGAGCTTGCGAATGGTGAGCAGCTGATCGGCGTACTCGACCTGACCTCGCAGATGATCGAGCGGAAACGGCAGGGCGGTGTTGGTGATCGCCCCGTCTTTGATATCTACCAGAATGCGAACGTCGGGCGCCGAGCCAGGAGCAGGCACACTCACGTTAAATGCGATGTCGAGATTGGCCAGCAATCCGAGAATCGAATTTCGTTCTCCGATCATTTGTGGCGGAATGCTGTGACCGCGAGCTGATCGTGTGCGGCTTCCGGATGCCTGTTGGATTCCTGCGTTCGTGTTGCTGAGAGTTGCCTGACGAACAAAGTCGGTCGCCGGAGTATTGGCTAAGCCAGCGATCGAAAACGGCGACTTCGCTTGCGGATCCGGCGGTTTCAACATCTCGTCCAGCAACTGCTGGCTGACTGCCGCGATTTGTTCAGACACCGCCGGTTCGAAACGGGCGGCATACTCAAGCAGCTTGCTGTCGAGACCCATTTCCGTCAATTGGCCGTTGAGCGATCCCGTTTTTGTGTCGACGTTGATCCGTCCGTCGATTTTCAACTGACCGACCTGTGCGATTTGAGCCACACCTTCAATCAGCAGGCTGCGTTTTCCATTCGGTGTCAACTTGAGATTTGCGTTGTCGACCACAACCTCAGCTGGTGGGGCCTCATGGTCCCTCATGATGTGCAGGACAAGCCGCGCGTTCTGCAGTTCGACCGTTGGCAGGCTCTGACGTTTATCACTTTTCGGAAGCGGTGGCAGCTCGTGAAAGTCCCAGGTGCCGTCCGGGAGTCGTGTGGCTTCGATCTGTGGCTGCAGCAGACGCAGATTCTGAACGACGACTTCCTGGCGGTTCAGCAGCGCTTCGCGATCGAGACGAACGATCGTGTCCGGCAGATCGATCAACGGTCGATCGGCGTTCGGCAGCGTCAGTGAAAACTGCTCGACATGAATCTGACCGGACCAATCGAGTCGGCACTGACCGAGCTGAAACTTCAGCTCCGGATGCCACTCTTTAAATAGTTCAGCCACTTTTTCATGCAGCAGCCGGTCGGCATTCTTCCAGTAATAGTGCGCTGCCCATCCCGAGATCCCGATCGCGACGACCAGAATGGCCAGCAACCACATAATGGTTCGACGAATTGTCTTCATCAGGAGACCCCTCCTGTTGAAGCCGCTGTCGAGTTTTCAGATCGCTGACGAAACTGATCATAAGCCGCGATCGCTCCGGCCGCTGACAGAATCAGCAGCGGATACTCGGCCGGCAATCTGTACCGCAGCGACCCGACGAAAACCGAATGTATCGCGGTGAAGTAGATCACAGGCCCGGCGGTCAACAGAAGGCATCGCACATCGCACCTGCGACGCACGGCCGCAAACAGAGCGAAGCCAACTGTCGGAAGAAAGAACGCAGCGACAATCAAGCACAGCCACCATTGCCGAAACTGATCCGCGTTCGGCCACGGTTTCCAGAGCCTCGATATTTTGACAAGACCAAGCTGCACAGATCGGCCGGGATTTTCGCGTACAAACTCCCACGACCGACGACGGTACTCGCGGTCCATTTCGTACTCGGTCATTGTCCCGAGCAGGTTGTCTTCCTCGAAGAAATCCATGTCACTGTCGCCGGTCGCTTGTGGGTTGAGTCCGTCGTAAAGGCTCGGGCCAACCCACAGCGTTGTTGGAATCGCGTGGCCGATGACCCGCGAATTGCGAATCGTCCATGGTGCCAGCGCC
>CALDJX010000180.1 GCA_937899075.1 uncultured Planctomyces sp.
TAACACAATGAAGGGAACAATAATCAACAGGCCCAGAACCAGATGTCCGAGAAACATCAGAAAGTAAAAGTAGTTCTGGTAGGTCTCGCCCGTGAACCATTCCAAAGCCGTCACGCTGGCCAGATAGCCCGAGTTCGCCCCAACGAGAGCGATCAGTGCAAACACAACGTAAAGCAGCCGGCGCAGGCGAGGCCCGATCGCCTTCACAACTTTCGGCAACGGGTTGATTGCCGATGATGACTTGTCAGATTGATTCGGCACTTCGTCCACGAACGCTCGCTGTCGGAAGGATGGTCATGGTTCCAGTCAAGTCGGTATGTTAGTCAACTCAACTTAAGAGTCGCACCGCTAACGGCCATCGAGAAACCCGCACATCGCCAGACTGTTCTTACGAATGAGTCTTTCGATACTCTGATTCGAGCGTTGGTCGACACTTCAGCGCCGATTTTCGCGTGAGCCGCACTCACCCTTCAACTTCGAATTCCCTTCAGCGAATCGTCATGCCAGAAAAACATCGTGTCGCATCCCTCGACGAAATCCCAACAGAAACGGGCCTCGAAGTCACCGCTGGCGGTCGGGTCATTGCCCTTTTTAAAACGGCCGACGGAATCCGAGCGATCGACGGAATCCGAGCGATCGACGGAATCCGAGCGATCGACGGAATCTGCGCACACGCCGGAGGGCCGCTTGGTAAAGGGACGCTCAACGGGACGGTCGTCACCTGTCCGTGGCACGGCTGGCAATACGACGTCGAAACCGGAACACACTGCCTGACACCGCAAATATGCCAACAGTCGTTTGTTGTTGAAGTCGAAGGCGACGATGTCTTCGTACAACTTCCGTGAACGCTGCTGCCTCGTTCAGAATCGACTTTGGGCGTGTGGTGCATCGCGACTCACAGCAATGGATATTCAATGTTCAACTGGTTCAGGAACAGGCGAAGAAAAAACATTCTTCGCGAGCCGTGGCCGTCCACCTGGGTTTCGATCCTCGAAGACAACGTGGGGCACTACAAAGCGCTGTCCACGGTCGAGAAAAACAAGCTCAAAGCAATTACCAGGATCATCATCAGCGAAAAGCATTGGGAAGTTCATGACGGGCTGGTGATGTCGGACGAGATCAAGGTAACGATTGCGGGCACAGCTGCTTTGCTTCTTTTGGGCGTTAACGACTTCTACTTTGAGAACGTCAATACAATCATCGTATTTCCGGTGCCAATTCGGCGGGAGACTCAAGACGGATTGGTCGTCGGGCGGGAATCTCGTCACGCGGGCGAAGCCTGGCAGAATGGACAGGTGGTGCTTTCCTGGCAGGACGTTGTCAGTGATTCACGGACCCCTTTTGACGGACGCAATCTGGTCATCCACGAGTTCGCTCACTGCCTTGATGGTCTCGACGGCGAAATGGGAGGCAGCCTCACATTCGGCGACTCCGCGACAACCCGGCGGTGGCATCAGGTCTGCGAGTCGGAATTCGAGGCGCTCGTTCTGGCTGCCGAACGCCGTCAGAAGACGCTGCTTGATTACTACGGTGCGACCAATCAGGCCGAGTTCTTTGCTGTTGCCAGTGAGACGTTTTTCGAGAAACCACGACAGCTTAAGGAAGAGCATACAGAGCTGTTTGAACTGCTGGTTAGGTACTACCGGCTTGATCCGACCAGGTGGGCTTGAGCAGGTTGCCTGGTGCTGATTCCTGGTGGCACCCACCGTGGACCAGATGACGGGCGTAAGCGTTGATGATTCATCGCTCTGGTACCGGCCCGACCGCCGTAGTCGCGACGCTCGCAATCATGGCGTTCATCGTCGGTTTCTTTGGTCGTCTGATCGGACTCCTGCTTGTGGGATGGGAATTCGTGTCAACGCCCATTGATCCCATGTGGCCGATGGAGTTTGTCGGGGCCGCGCCTTTGGCACTGGTTGCCCTGACGGCTGCCAGCATCAGGCGTCGCAAAACGGGGCAGTCCCGCCTGCTGACGCTCGCTGTGGGCTTGAGTCTTGCGACACTGATCTGGTCGCTGTTCCTCGGCATCGGCTTTCTGTTATTCGATGGAGGCGGGTCTTTCTCTTTGGTGTTAATCCACATTTTTCGGCGGTGCGGCTGAAGGTACGCGTCGCGCAGATAGCGACTGATCTGACAACCCGAAATGTTTTCTACTAAACCGCGTGTGATCACTTCATCTCGAAGTTCTTCACGAGTCCATTGACTGATCGGTCGACCGGAATTCCCTGGCGGTTCACAGGCCACCGCCAGGATTCCACACACCTGCGCCGCGGAAAACTTCCCGGGACTGCCGCTGCGGGGAGCATCCGAAAGCGTCTCCCGAATGGCGGCCTTGAGCTTTGGTGGTTCCATACACTCCCGCCGAGTGACTTCTTCCCAGGCATCCTGCCAGCGGAGTCTCCACCGACCGACGTGCTTGCGGTTCAACCCGACCTCGCTGGCGATGTGCTCATTGAGCCGCCTGTCAAACGCCGCGAGAATGATCTGAGCCCACTGACTCAGCGCCTTCGCTTCGCTCCGTGACCGGCTGAATTCAAGCAGCACCTTCTGCTGCCGTTCCGTAATCTGAACTCGTCGTGCCTTCCCTGACATGATCCTGCCTCCTGTCTGGAAAGCCGAATCTTCGTCAAATTCTCCATTTCATGAGACACCAGTTCTGCCCTGCTGCACTAGCCTTCCGACTTTGAAAAGAACGATCGCGATCCCTCCGACCATGAGGAGACCGAACAGGGTAACGCGCTGGTCGACTCGCCCGATCGATGTCAGAAACAAGGCGGCAATAACGGGACCAAGCCACAACCAGATCGGAGCGGGTTTTCGATCACGCAACCACCCGAAGACGACCTGGCTGATGGAGGTCGGCATCGACTGAGCGATGAAGGCGACTGACAACCCAGCGACACCGAATCCGTAAATCGTTTCCAGTCGCGGCCAGAGCGGAGCGATCAGCAACGCGCAGGCGTCGACCAGAGTGTGCAGCAGGGCCAGGCAGATGAGCGCTGTCCAGGCTGGCAGAGTCGACTCAACCGACGAGTTGGGCTGCATGTTGTTTCGAATCGTTCGGAGTGATGACTGGGTGAGGCCCGGTTTGTTAAGCGAGGAGTTCCTGCAGAACGGTGCCGGCGACGTCGGTCAGGCGGTAATCGCGGCCGTTGAAGCGGTAAGTGAGGCGTTCGTGGTTGATGCCCATCAGGTGCAGAATCGTGGCGTGCAGATCGTTGACGCCGACTCGGTTCTCGACAGCCTTGTAGCCGAATTCGTCACTCGCTCCGTACTGGACTCCGCCCTTGATTCCTCCGCCGGCCATCCACATTGTGAATGCGTTGGGATTGTGATCTCGACCGTTGCTGCCTTGTGAGTCGGATGTGCGGCCGAACTCGCCGCCCCAGATAACGAGCGTGTCATCCAGCATGCCGCGAGCTTTCAAGTCGGCCAGCAATGCGCCGATGGGCTGGTCGACGCTCTTCGCGGCGATTGAGTGATTCAGCTTGATGTCGCTGTGACCGTCCCAGGGAACGTCGGCAACTCCACCGCCTCCGCCGTTTGTTCCGGCGTAAAGCTGCACGAAACGAACTCCGCGTTCCACGAGCCGGCGTGCGGTGATGCACTGTTTGGCGACTAGGTCGGTTTCCTTCTGGCCGACTCCGTAGGCTTTGTGTGTTTCTTCGGTTTCTCGTGAAACGTCCATCGCCTCGGGAGCTGCCGTCTGCATGCGGTAGGCAAGTTCGAACGATTCAAGACGCGCGGACAGGTCGGCTTCGTGAGGCCTCAATTGTTGATGCCTGGCGTTCATGGCTCTCAGCACGTCGAGCTGTGCTCGCTGCTGTTTGTCGTCCATCGTTTTGAGACGATCAAGGTTTGAGATCGGCGTCGCCGCTCGGCCGTCGATCGATGTCGGCTGATAGACCTTCGGAAGAAATCCGGGCGACCAGATTGGCTTGCCGCCGCGGGGCATTGCTCCGTGCATCACGACGAAGCCGGGCAAATTCTGGTTTTCCGCACCCAGCCCGTAAGTGACCCACGACCCGACGCACGGTCGGCCTTGCAGGAACATGCCGGAGTTCATTTCGAGCATTGCCGGCGTGTGATTATTCGACTGCGAAAAGCACGAATAGATGAACGCCATGTCGTCGACGTGCTTCGAAATGTGCGGGAAGATTTCGGAGGTGTGAGCGCCCGATTCCCCGTGCTGCCGAAACTTGAACGGCGACGCCAGCACCTTGCCGCTCGTTGTAAAGAATCCGGTTTTGGGATCGGCTCCTTCAAGCTTGTTGCCGTTGCAATGCTGGAGTTCGGGTTTGTAATCGAACGTGTCGACCTGCGACGGACTTCCCGGCATAAAGAGCCAGATGATTCGCTTGGCCTTGGGGGCGTAATGCGACTCGCGAGGTTCCAGTAGTTGGGGTTTTGTCGCGGCCGCGGCTTCGTTCAGCAGTCCCTGATCGCTCAGCAGTTGCGTCAGGCCGAGACTGCCTGCACCCAGGGCTGCGCCTTTCAGGAACTGGCGGCGCTGTTCGAAGTTGAATTTGGAATTCACAGACTGGGATGAGGAATTTGGCATTCCAGTGACCTTCTTATGTTGAGTAGTCAGCAGCGAGCGGCGAGACGCACGCCATGTTTTTGAAATTAAGCCACAGAGAGCACAGAGGCCTCAGAGAAAGTTTGGTCAGAGCAACTCTGTGTCCTCTGTGGCAAAATCTTACGAGCAAGTGTGACGTTACTGAGCACGTCGTCGCTTAGGAACGTGTCGAGAATAACTTCCCGAAAATCGCGTTATCATGAGTCGTAGGCTGGAACAAGCTCTGCGCAGTTCCGGCATTTCAGCATTGTCGTACTGCCGGAACTGCGCAGAGCTTGTTCCAGCCTACTGTTCGAAATCGGGAAGTTATTTCGAACACGTTCCTTAGTCGACAATTACGAATTCGTTGAGGCAGAGCATTATCTGGCAATAGTCAGTCAATGCCATTTTCTTTGCGTTGGCGTCGCTTCCGTAGGACTCTGTTTGTGAGTTCAGGAATCCGACCATTCGATTTGCTTCGTCAGTTTCTGGCGGACGTGACAGAGCCAGCCAGTAGGCTTTTTCGACGATCGCTTCATTCGTCAGGTCTTTCTCCGAGCCGATGCGGGCTGCAAACTTGTCGGCGATGTTACGGACGAATGGCGAATTCATCATCGCCAATGCCTGAGGCGGGACGGTTGTCACGTTCCGATTACCGATGCTCTGAATGGCGTCCGGAGCATCGAACAGTTGCAGGATGGGAATCAGATTTCCGCGTTTCACTTTCAGGTAAACACTGCGTCGCGGAGTGGCCTGATCCAGTGAGCCGGGGCCGTGCATTTTCAGATCGAGCGTGCCGCTGACGGCGAACAGGTTGTCGCGGATGATTTCGGCTTCGAGTCTGCTGGGCGGGCGACGCCACCACAGATGATTTTCTGGATCAGTTTTCAGAGCATTGTCATTAACGCCGCCCGATTGTCGATAGGTGGCGCTCGTCATGATCAGCCTGTGGATCGGCTTCAACTTCCAGCCGTTCTTCACAAGCTGTTTTGCCAGGTAGTCGAGCAGCAGCGGATGTGTTGGCGGTGTGCCCTGGCTTCCGAAATCGCTGGGCGTGTTCACGATTCCCGTGCCGAGGTGATGCTGCCAGAGCCGGTTGACGATGACTCGCGCGAGCAGGTTTCCGGCACCAGATTCAGTGTCGGTCAGCCATTCTCCGAGAGCGACACGCGGATGAAGCGAGGTTGGTTTTTCGTTTGCCGGATTATCCAGGAGCCAGTTCTGTTCCTGATGCTCGCCTTCCATCAGCACTCGCAGAAAACCTGGAGACGCCAGGCCGGTTTTGACATTGGAGTTTCCTCGGGCCAGGAAGTAGACCTTTCGAGTGTCGGCTCCAAAGTTGTAGGTTGCTCCGTTCTTGCGAGCGGCGAAGATTTTCGTGATGTCAGGTTTCGGAGCTTTGGCCAGATGCTCCTTCTCTTCGCGGTCGAGCTGGAACCATTCCGGATCCCGCGGGGCAAACCATTTCAGCACAACCTGTCGCTGTGGATCGGTCCATTTGGCGACTTCGATGTTGAGGATGTCCTGAACGTTCTTTGGAGTCGCGACTCCTTTGGCACTGAAGTAGAAGCCGGAAGGCCCGCTTCCATTCACAATTTTTACGAGCAGGTGGTTAGTTCCTGTCGTCAGATTCAGCTTGACGAGATGCTGATCCGGAGCGGCGCCGCCCATCGTTGGCTTGGACAGGATTTGTTTGCCGTTCAGAAAAACAACGATCCCATCGTCGCAACCGAACGAGACATCCAGGACGACCGCGTTGGAAACTTCGATCGTGCGGTACAGATAGTTCGCTGAGTTGTCGCCGGTCAGCGTGTTGTGGACCGTTTCGTCTTTCCACTCCGGTTTGGCCGTCCACTTCAGTTCCCCAACGGGCTTGCTGAGTTCTACCTTCGCCTGCTGAGCAAATGCCTGCTTGAAGGCGGCGTCGTAGCTGTCGGCCTTGAACGGGCCGATCGTGTGCCAGACTCCGAGTTTCTCGGCGCGGGGCGGTTCAGCTTTGGCGAGCAGCCACTCGTCCAGGCGTCCGGGCAGGACGTCCTTTTCAAGAGCCGCCCGAGCGTCAACGTACGGCTTGTGCTCGGCGTCGAAGGCGGCTTTCGCTTTGCGAGTGCCCTCCGGATCGGGGTCCCAGTCGTAATCCTGGAAACCGGTTTCTGCGAAGGACGCAGTGAGTCGGTAATAGTCTTTGGCACCAATCGGATCGAACTTGTGGTCATGACAACGTGCGCAACCGATCGTCAAACCGAGCATCGATGTGCCCAGCGTGCCGACGACGTCGTCCAACTGTTCGTAGCGACTGCGTTCCCGCTCCTTCTGAGTCTGCTGAGACGTGAACGGTCCTGCGGCGATAAAGCCGGTTGCTGATTGAGAATCAAAATCCAATGGAGCCAGTTCGTCGCCCGCGACCTGCAGCTTTACGAACTGGTCGTAAGGCATGTCTGCGTTGAATGCTTTGATGACAAAGTCCCGGTAGTGGTAGGCGGCGTCGCGATCTTTGTCGAAGGCGTATCCGTTGCTTTCTGCAAAGCGAGCCAGGTCCAGCCAGTGCCGCGCCCAGCGTTCTCCGTAGTGCTGTCCGTCGAGCATACGATCGACCAGATTTGGCCAGGCGTCCGGCGACTCATCATTGACGAAGGCTTCAACCTCTGCCGGGTCAGGTGGAAGTCCCCACAGGTCGAAAGACGCTCGGCGGATCAACGTATGACGTTCGGCCATCGAGTTGGCAGAAACTCCGGCAGCTTCCTGACGAGCAAGAATGAAATGATCGACTTCGTTCTTCGCCCACGTTGAATTCTTAACTTCCGGCGCCGCACCATCGTTGAGCGGTCGGAAAGACCAGAACTGCTTTCCGGCAGCGACGTCGACATCCTTGCGGACGATTTCAGGTTTTGATCCGTCGCGTGGGTCGGCAGCGCCCGATTCGACCCATTTCACAAAGTCGTCGATGACGTTCTTAGGGAGTTTTGATTTCGGAGGCATCTCGAAGGATTCGTGCCGGATGGCCGCAATCAACGTGCTGGCCTTCACGTCGCCTGGAACGACGGCCGGCCCGCTCTCACCACCCTTGCGGATTCCTTCACGAGTATCGAGCAGCAATTCACTCTGCAGATTGTTCGCCTTGAGTGCGGCGGCGGAGTGACACTTATAGCAATGCTCGACCAGGACTGGCCGAATTCTTGTCTCGAAGAAAGTCAGCGCTTCAGGTGTCGGCTTTTCGTCCGCCGATCCAGTCGTCGTCGCCAGAGCGATGACTATTGCCATGCCGAGTCGGGAACGCTTCATGATGGATTCCTGGAAAATTCGATGACTGCCGTCAGAGAGTGGCGACGACCGTCTGTGGGTGGGATGCGTGGGGAGAAGTTAAGGGGGCAGCTTTGATGAATCACAACCGGTTGTCCTTGGGTTCCGCAAAACCGGTAAGGAGTATCTTGCGCGATTGCCAACCGTCCTGGTACGGACTCTGACAATTTCCCTTTGCGAGAAGGTCATCGAAGACGTGGGCAGGTTCTCTGTCTGTCAGCCGCTGTCTGGGGGTTCAAATCAAACGGCAATGTAGATAGCAGTTTGCGACTGTCTCCGCGTTGCGACTATCGAGTGTTCACTCTGCTGTTGGTGCTGTTGGTTCTGGGCGGCAAGCTTTGATTGCGGCGTGCGGCGATCTATCGTTCCGATTCGTGCGAGTGTGCTCGCCGAATTGCGGAAGTAACGAGGTATCTGGCAAGGGCTCTATCATGACAATCGATGAAGTGATGGCTGAGTTGAAGTCGCTGGGTAAAGAGCGGACTGTGGCGACGTACCGTCGACATGGGGCGGACGGGGATTTGTTCGGCGTGCAGATTGGGGATCTGAAAAAGGTTCTGAAGAAGATCAAAGGCGATCAGGAACTGGCGCTCTCGCTGTGGGATACGGGCAACGGCGATGCCATGTACCTTGCCGGGCTGGCGGCCGACGGAAGCCTGATGACTCGCAAACAGCTTGATGGCTGGGCAAGAACCGCCTGGTGGGACATGCTGAGTGGATACTCGGTGCCGGGCGTGGCCGCTGAGAACGAGGCGGCGTGTTCACTCGCCTTGAAGTGGCTCAAGATGAAAGACCCGAAGCGAGCTTGTACGGGTTGGAGTACATACTCGGCCGTTCTTTCAATTCGGCCGGACGACGAACTTGATCATTCTGAGATTAAGTCGCTGTTGAAGACGGTCGAAGCCGAGATTGATTCGGCTCCGAATCGGGTGAAGTATTGCATGAATGCATTCGTGATTTCGGTCGGCTCCTACGTGAAGCCGCTGCTGAATGCCGCGAAGGCGACGGCGAAGAAGATCGGCGTCGTGGAAGTCGACATGGGCGACACGGCCTGCCAGACGCCACTGGCGACCGAGATGATTGCCAAAATCGAATCGATGGGCCGCGTCGGGAAGAAACGCAAGACGGCGAAGTGCTGAATTGTTCGTCCGTTTAACACCGCTCGAAAAATGAACGAGGCCGGCTGGAACGTTGATTCCAGGCGGCCTCGATTGGTTCATGCAGTCAGGCGAGTGCCCGATTCTGCGTGGTTGCTGTCAGGGATGGCTTACCACCAGCGACGCAGGACGAAAACTTCCGGATCGTCGACGATCCAGTTGGTTGACCAGGTGCGGCCGTCGTCCATGTTCACGACGTTGAAGAAGAACGTGACCAGACGCTGGGTCTGAGCGTTGTACGGCTTCGTCGACGTGATGTAGTCAGCCTGTGTCAAAGCATCGACACCGGGGCTGGCGTAGTAGTGAACTTTGGCGTCCGGTGTGAACGACATGCCGAACGTCCACCAGCCGGTTTCTGTGATGTATGGTCCGAAGAGGTCGCGGCCCTTGTCGTCCGATCGGATCAGGACAATGGCTGAGTCTTCGTCGTACTTCGGATCATTCTTGCAGTTGTACTGAATGAAGAAGCCGGGCCAGTATGCGTCCTGCTTTCGCTTTTCACGAATCGTGATGCCAAAGAGGCCGGGTTTTTCTTCGCTCTTCACAACCATGCCTTCGCAGTCAGCACGAATGCCGAAGGTTGCTCCCGTGCGTTGTTCCCATTCGTTCCACGGTGGAAGAAAGACTCGAACGACGAAACTCGGCGAGTTGGCGACAGAAATCGCACCCGTGATGCCGTTGACGTTGGCCAGAAAGTCGTCCTGCTGTTGCTTGCGTGTGATCATCTCCGGAATGCCGGTGAACTTTGATCGAAGCAGCAATGAGCCCTTACTGCCGGGCAGTCCGCCAGCAGGAGTCGGCACGCGACGGATGATGTCAGGCTGACCGCGATAGGCACTTTCGTACCAGCGACCGTTCGATGATTCTCCAAGATTGTGGCGAGTCTGGCTGTCCAGGTTCTGACTGGCTTTGGGCCAGTTCGGAATGTACGACCAGTCTTCGTCTTCAAAGTCGTCGCCGACTTCGTCGATCTTGTAGCCGGAACCAGGGACGACCTGCGCTTCTGCCGTGTTGTACGTACACACGCTGAGAGCAGTCATCACGGCCAGCGTCTGCATCAGGCAGCGCTTCCAGGACATCAGTCGCATAATCAACTCCGTTTAGTTTTTGCGGGCTGCCGGTGCTCGGCCGAGACGTTTCTGGTGACGCATTGTCCGTTCAAAGAACGCGTCTGGCCGAAGAGGGGTATTCGGTGAGGGCTCTGCGTGTGCTGTTCAGCCCGCGCAGGTCGACTCAAAGTGAGATATCGGATACTCGGCACAACCATCCCCAGCGGGATGCTGCTTGAGTGGCTTCGATCAACAAACCGGCTTCGTTACGTCTGTCAGTTCTTGACTGGCAGGCAGTAACGGTGCAACCGGGTATGTTGCCGCGTCAGGCAAACTTTGCCCGACCGGAAAAGCTTGCCAGGGCATCCTTGCAAGCAGCGGCTCGTCCGTGATAATGCTTCCGCCTTGCGTGTGTAGTTCAATGGTAGAACGGAAGCTTCCCAAGCTTCAGGTGGGGGTTCGATTCCCCTCACCCGCTTTGAAAGAGCC